>DATHRM010000077.1:0-34869 GCA_035465295.1 Woeseiaceae bacterium
ATAACCCGAGCGGTGCCGTCTATGCCCGCGAGACGCTCGAGCAAATCGCGGACATCGCAACCGAGACAGGGATCCTCGTGCTCGCGGACGAGATCTACGACCAGATGGTGTATGACGACGCCGAGTTCATCCCGTTCGCAACGCTGGCCGGCGACCGTGTCGTCTGCCTCACGTACTCCGGCCTGTCCAAGGTCTACCGGGCCTGCGGGTACCGCGTCGGCTGGTGCGTTTTCGGCGGCGACATCGAGCGTGCGCGTGATTACATCCACGGTATGGAGCTGCTCGCGGCGTTGCGCCTGTGCAGCAACGTTCCCGGGCAGTGGGCAGTGCAGACCGCGCTGGGCGGTTTCCAGAGCATCGGCGAACTGGTTCAGCCCGGCGGCCGCCTGTACCAGTCACGGCAGTGCATCATCGAGCGGGTGACGGGGAGCCCGTACCTGGGTCTCGTTGCACCCATGGGCGCCATGTATGCGTTCGTCAGGCTGCACAAGCGCTTCGACGGCAAGCTCGACGACCAGCAATTCGCGCTCGAACTGCTGGAAAAGCGGCACGTGCTCGTTGCCCCCGGCAGCAGCTTCAATACGCCGTACACCGATCACTTCCGGATAACCACGTTGCCCGACCCCGACACGCTGCACACGGTTTTCGATCGTATCGACGACGTACTGGTGCAGCACGCCTGAGCCATGTATGGCTGGTTACCCGAGGATTGCGATGAAGCGTCGCAGGTCGTCACCGCCAGCCGGCGCCTTGCCCGGGCACTGACGGCCGAGTACAACAGCCGGCAGCTTGCCGGCGGCAGGACGGCCTGGCTCACGCCTGTCATCGTTGCCTGGCCGGACTGGCAGGCGCGGCTGTTCGCCTCGGCGGGGCCCGGAAGCCAGCCGGCCCGGCTCAACGCGCACCAGAGCCGCGTGCTGTGGGAACGCATCCTGCGCACGATCATCGATGACCCGCTGGTCAATATCCCGGCCCTGACGAGGCACGCACGCGATGCATGGAAACGGCTCCACGAATGGCGGGTCCCGTTCGACGAATGCGTCGCGGCTGCGAGCAGCCGCGACCAGCGGCTGTTTGCAGCCGCCGCCTCGCGCTACCGGGAACGTCTCGCAGCGGAGAACTGGATCGACGATGCCACGCTCGGCACCGCGGTCATTGCCGCTGTCGCGGCCGGCGCCATCACGGCACCCGAGCACATCCGGCTCGCCGGATTCGACCGCCTGACGCCCGAAGCCGACGCGCTCATTGCGGCTCTTCGTGAACGCGGTTCGGATATCGTGCCGGTGCCGTCCGCGGCGGCAACCACCGATGTGTCTGTCGTCGCGTGCGAGGACCCCGACGCCGAACTGCGCACGGCAGGCGCGTGGGCGCGAGCCCAACTGGACGCCAACCCGGACGCGCGCGTCGGGATCGTCGTCTCCGGCCTGGAGCAGGACGCGGACCGCGCCGGGCGCCTGGTGCGGGAAGGCCTCGTGCCCGGCTGGCAGTATGCCCGGGGGTCGCAACGCGAAGCCGCCAACGTCTCGTTCGGGCGACGGCTGCACGAATACCCGGCCGTCGACATCGCGCTGCTGCTGTTGCGCTGGTTGCAGGGCGCAATCAAGGGCAGGGATATCAGCCTGCTGCTCAGGACCCCGTTCCTCGGTCTCGCCGGGACCGACGGGCGGGCGCAGCTGGAACTCGATTTGCGCCGGCTGCCGGACCGCGACTGGACGCCGGAACTGCTGCTTCGCGCGTTCGCCGAACGCGACGTGAGCGGCGACGCTGCCGACTGGCTCGCCCGGCTCGAAAAGCTCGCCGATATCCGCCGATCGCCGGGTGCGGAAGCGTCACCCGCGCAATGGGCCGCGGTCGTGGACAAACTGCTGGACGATTTCGGCTGGCCGGGCGCCGCAGCGCTCGGAAGCGCCGATTTCCAGCTCGTCAACCGGTGGCGCGACCTTTTGAACGACCTCGCAAGACTGGAACTCGTGATACCGGAAATGTCGCTCGTGCACGCGGTCGGCCAATTGCGTGCCATGGCGGCGGACACGGTCTTCCAGCCCGAACTGGAACGGTCCGTGGTCGAAGTCCTCGGCCCCCTCGAAGCTGCCGGCATCGAGTTCGACCGGCTGTGGATTGCGGGGCTGACGGCAAGCCAGTGGCCGCCGGCCGGCCGGCCCATGGCGCTCGTGTCGAGGCGACTCCAGCGTCACTACGGCCTGCCCGATGCCGATCCCGGCGACACCGCGGCCTACGCGAAACGCGTTGTGGAACGCCTGCTGGGGAGTGCGGACTCGTTGATCTGCAGCCATCCGCACCGCAGCGGCGACGCGCTCGAGACGCGAACGGCGCTGCTTGCCGACATCGCGGAAAGCGATGCCCCGGAGGATCCGGGCTGGCACGCGCTGCGTCTCTGCGGCATGGCCGTGCCGGAAGTCCTGGACAGCGACCCGGTGCCGCCTGTGTCAGCCGACGAATCCGTTGTCGGCGGCGCTGCGGTCATCAATTGGCAAATGCACGAACCGTTCACCGCGTTCGCACTGGGGCGCCTCGGCATTTCGACACTCCGGCCGATCGTCTCCGGCCTGCCACCCATACTGCGCGGCAACCTCATCCATGGCGCCGCTTTCCACCTGTACCGGGACCGGCCGTCGCGGGCGGATATACGCGGCTGGCGGGATGCGGATCTCGACCAGCGGATAAGCGCCGCGGTGCAGCGGGCGTTTGCGCGTTACGAACGGCACGCCGACGGCGTGCTCAGGGAATTGTTCGCACTTGAGCGCCGGCGCGTGTCACACCTGTTGCGGGAACTCGTCGACGTCGACCTTGAGCGTGCACGTTTCAGCGTGCACGACGTGGAAGTGTCCGCCGAGTTCGTCATGGCCGGGGTGCGGCTGGGTATTCGCATCGATCGCATCGATCGATACGACGACGGCGCCGTGGCGATCCTCGATTACAAGACCGGCAGCCGCCGGAAATTCCTGGATGGCAGCGGGGAACCTGCCGACGCCCAGCTCCTCGTGTACGCGGCTGCGACCGAGGAGCCGGTGGCGGCCCTCGGCTTCTACAATATCGACAGCCGGGCGACCGCGCTCGACGCCAGCGGCAGGGACGTAATGGGCGCCGAAAACTGGCAGCAGTCCCTGGACCGGTGGACGCAGGCGGTCGCGAATGCTGCCGGCGAATTCGCAGCCGGCGACGTGCGCATTCGCTACTGGCAAACGCTGCGCGATGCGCGCGCGCTGAACGTCCTTTCCCGTTTCGGAGAAATCCGCCGTGACGCATGACGCCGCGCTGCTTGCGGCCGACGCTCAGGCGCGCGAAGACGCGCTGGACGTGACGCGGTCGTTCATCGTGCAGGCACCTGCCGGTTCGGGAAAGACGGAGCTCCTGATTCAGCGCTACCTGCGGCTGCTCGCGACAGTGGAATCCCCGGAGGAAGTCATTGCCATCACGTTTACGCGCAAAGCCGCCGCGGAAATGCAGTACCGCGTACTCCAGGCGCTGCTGCGCTCGCAGCGCGGCGAGATCCCGCAGGCGCCTCACGAGCAGGTCACGGCCGAAGCCGCCGCCGCCGCGCTCGAACGGGACCGGCGGGAGAGCTGGCAAATCGTCGCCAATCCACGCCGCATGCGCATCCAGACACTGGATTCGCTCAATGCCTCGATTGCACGGATGCAGCCGCTAACCAATGCCGCGAGCGGCAACGCGGTCGCCGACGATGCCGAGGTCAAAGCGCTCTACCGGTCGGCGGCCGCCGCGACGCTGGACTGGCTGACTGAACCCGGTTCGCTGCGCGATGCGGTACGGGAGGTCCTGCGACACCTCGACAACAATACGTCGCTCTATGTCGGCTACCTGTCGAGAATGCTCGAGACGCGAGACCAGTGGCTCCCTTTCGTCGGCACTGGCCAGACGGAGGATCCGTCCGCCTTGCGTGCGACGCTCGAAGCGAACCTGCGCAAGGTCGTCGATGCGCACCTCGTGCAATTGCGCGACATTTTCCCGCGGGAGCTGCTGCCGGATCTGTTGCCGCTCGCCAATTACGCAGCGGACAACCTGCTCGCCAGCGGCAAAGCTGAGCAACCGGCTGCCGCGCTGCACGAACTCGCGGCGTTGCCGGCTGCATCGGCGGAGGCTCTCGACCAGTGGCGCGGGATTGCCGCCGTGAGCAGGACGGCGGGGGGCGACTGGCGCAAGCGGGTCAACGTGAACGACGGCTTCCCCGCCGGCGACAAGGGCCGTAAAGCCGCGCTCTATGACGTGATCGAAGCGGCGTCGGAAACGCCGGGACTGCGCGGGCTGCTGCACGGCATCCGTGCGCTGCCACCGGCCAGCTACTCCGACGAGCAATGGTCCGTGTTGCTCGCACTGTTGCGGCTGTTGCCCATGGCCGTCGCGGAGCTGCAGCAACTGTTCAGCACGCAGCGGCTGACCGACTTCATCGAGATCGCCCTGGCCGCCGACGAAGCCCTCGGCTCGGCGGACAGTCCCGGGGACGTCGCGCTGCTGCTCGACTACCAGGTCAGGCACCTGCTGGTCGACGAGATGCAGGACACGTCGCGGGCCCAGTACCGGATGCTCGAAGCGTTGACGGGCGGCTGGGAGCCGGGTGACGGGCGCACCCTGTTTTGCGTGGGCGATCCCATGCAGTCGATCTACCGCTTCAGGAACGCGGAGGTCGCCCAGTTCCTGTTCGCGCAGCGCCAGGGCATTGGCGGGCTGGCGCTCGAACGGCTGGTGCTGCGCAGGAATTTCCGCTCGGGCGCGTTCCTCGTGCACTGGTTCAACACGGTCTTCCCGCAGGTGCTCCCCGCCACGGACGACCCGGCCCGGGGGGCAGTAAGCTACGCCGAAGCCGTGCCCGCACTCGCCGAGGAGGGCGAATGCCGGGTGCACCCTGTATTCGGCGCCGATCCGGTCCTCGAAGCCGAGGAGGGCTGCCGCATCATCGCGCATACGCTCGAGCGCAACCCGGGCGACGACATGGCCGTGCTGGTTCGCGGTCGAACGCAGCTCGCCGCGCTGTTGCCGCGCCTGAGAACGGCGGGTATCGATTACCAGGCGGTCGACATCGACCGCCTTACCGACCTGCCCGAGATCATTGACCTGCTGGCCCTGACGCGAGCCATCGTCCACCCGGGCGACCGGCTCGCCTGGCTGGCCCTTCTGCGCGCGCCGTGGATCGGCTGGGACTGGCGCGACCTGCACGCACTCGTCGTCAACGACACGAAAAGCTCCGTGTGGGAACTGCTGCATGATGCGGACCGGTCGGGTTCGCTATCGGGCGACGCACGCAACTCGCTGGCGCGGGCAATGCCGGTCCTCGAATCCCTGCGCGCAATAGCCCCGTCCGCCTCGCTTCGAGATCGCGTCGAGCGGGCATGGCTGCGGCTCGGCGGGCCGGCGATGCTCGACGGGCCCGGCAGCGTGGAAAACGTTTATCGCTACCTGGACGTCCTCGAAAAGCTGGAGATTGCCGGCACGCTGCACGATGTGGCCGAACTCGAAGCGCAGCTGGACCTGGAGCGGGTCTCGAACCACAGCTCGGCGCGATTGCAGGTAATGACCATGCACCGGGCCAAGGGACTGCAGTTCGACCACGTTCTCCTGTACGGGCTGGGACGCGTGCCGCGCGCGAGTGAACGCACCGTCCTGAGCTGGTTCGACGTGCCCGGCGAGCATGGTGACGAGGAGAAAATCATCAGCCCGGTCGGACGGCGGGCCGAGCTCGAAAACGACCCGATCCACCGCTTTATCGAATTGACGGAGGCCGAGAAGGACCGCCACGAGGTCGGCCGGCTGCTGTACGTGGCCTGCACGCGCGCGCGCAAGAGCCTGCATCTGCTCGGGCACACGGGCCTGAGCGCCGACGGGGAAGCGTGGCGGGCGCCGGACGCCAGGAGCCTGCTCAGCCTGCTGTGGTCCGCCGTGGAGCCGCAGTTCGAGCAGGCATTCGAGCCGCAAGCGGGCGAGCCGGCCGGTCCCGGCGTCGACCGGTGGCTGCATGCGCAACGGCGCCGCCTCGAGCCGGCATGGCAGCTGCCGGAGGTCGAGCCCGTGCCGGGCCAGGAGGCCACCGCGGAGACGGACGGCGAGGCCCGCGCCGTCGACTATTACTGGGTCGGTGCCGAAGCGAGAATCGCGGGCACCGTCGTGCACCGCTGCCTGCAATTTGCCGCCCGGACAGGCCGTGGGGCGGAAGCATTGGCTGACGAGCGTCTCGCGCACGCAACGGAGCGCTGGCTTTACGAGCTCGGGGTTGCCCCGGGCGAGACGATGGCGCGCATTCGGGAGCGCGTGGAGGCAGCGCTACGCGGTATAAGAGACGATGCGCGGGGCCGCTGGCTGTTGAGCGGCGGCGGACACGCGGAACTTGCGCTCAGCGGCGTCGTCGACGGCGCAATTGCATCCGGGATCCTGGACCGGGTTCGGATTGACGACGACGGCCGACACTGGATCGTGGACTACAAGACGAGCACCCACGAAGGCGGCAACCTCGAGGGATTCCTTGCGGCCGAAGCGGACCGTTATCGAGACCAGCTCGAGCGCTATGCCACCCTCTACCGGGCCTACGAAGGCGCGGACGTGCGCTGCGCGCTGTATTTCCCGCTGCTGCAGGCGTTCATCGAGGTGGAGGTGCGCGCCTAGAGCTCGCCCTCGAGCCGCACGTCGTGCTGGCCGCGGTTATTCGGCGAACCGAGAAAGCGCAATTGCCCGCGCAGCTTCTCCGACGTGCTGTCCGTCGCCGCCACCTTGCCGATGAACTGGTAGTTGCGATCCGCCGATATCGTCAGGCTGCCGGCGAGATCGAACACGCCGTTGACGTCCTCGATGCTTGCGACCACGGCACCCTCGTCGGTGAAGAACTCGGCGCGGTAACCGCCGATGGGCGCGGGATCGACCATCGGCGCAACGAGGTCGGCGACAGCCAGCGTACCCTCGGCTGCGACCGGCAGGCCGTCGCGAATGCGCAGCGCCGCGATTTGCAGGCTGGCATTTCCCGAGAGACCGGGCATGCGGGCAATCGTCGCAAAATCCCGCAGCGGCAGCGAGCCGTTGACGTTCTCGAGCATGATGTCGCCGCCGAGCCCGACCGCAACATCGGCTTCCAGGAAGCCGGAGGACGGGCTGGCTTCGACGCTTGCCGCGAGTTTGCCGGTGAAAAGGCGCAGCGGGCGCAGGCGCCATTCGACGCCGTGCAGATACACTCCCGCCACCGACGCCTCGGCAGCGGAGCCGGACCAGATCGTCCCGTCCAGGCCGCTCAACTGTATGGCGGGCGGCGCGAACCACTCGTAGGCGATCCGCGCGGGAAACGTCGCGACGAAAGCCGCGACGAAGGTCAACAGGCCGGCGAGCAGCAGCGTTTTGCGGCTAACCGTCAAAGCGACCGTTCGAGTGTCAACGTGGCGTTAACGCGCCCCGGGGCATCGGTGGTGGCCGCCGAAAAGCTGCCGGCCTGCACCTCCATGCCGTACTGGTAACTGAGATCGCCCAGCCAGACGACGAGCTTGTCGAACGCCACGTTTTCGAACTCGACGCGAATACCGTTCGGCGTCGGCTGACTGCGTTTCGGCTGGCCGAGCCCGTGCGACCGCAACGTCGAATCGACGATCACGACCGGCGACTGCGCACCGGCTGCGCCGGGCGTGGGACGCGACCCGTTCTGCGGCTGGGGCAGGGAGGCCAGCGGGCGTAATTCAGCCAGCGATTGCTCCCACGTGGCAACGCGTTGTTGCAGCTCGCGGTGGCCTTTGTCGAGTGGTACCCAGACCAGCCCCCAGAACAGCGCGATCGCGACGACAATGGCGCCGCCGGCGACGAACAGCCGTTCCCGCGCTTCGAGGGATTCGAACCAGTCTCTCATGTCCCCACCTCGCGAATCTGGATACGGCTATTCACCTGGTCACCGACGCGATCCGTCGACTGAATGGATGCCGTGAAGCGCGAGGACTGGCTGACACTCTTCTGGATCCTGTCGAGCGTCGCGACGTCCGGGGCCGTCAGACGCACGTCGATGACGCCGGCACGGTAGCTGATCGCCAGTATTTCGGCGTCCTTGTTTCCCTGCAGGGCAATGGCGAGTTGTTGCAACGAAGGCAGGAACACGGCGGGTGCCGCCCCGGGCCGGCCAAAACTGCGGCGAATCGAGGTTACCGTACCGAGGGGATCCATCACGTCGCGGGTATCGTCGGGCCGAATCTTGCGATACTCCGCCGTGAACTGTTCTTTCAGGGCCGCCTCTTCGGAGCTCAGGCGGAAATAGTCGATCGCCTTGCCCGCTATCCCGAGAACGCCGAGCGCGACCAGCAGCATCGCCGCATACCGCCACGGCCGGAACAGCGCACCGACATCCGTGCTTTCGCCGTAACGTCCCTGCAGCAGGTTTACGCCGGCACCGCTGGCGACCGTCACGGCGAGTCGCGGCAGGATGCCGTCCGGCAGGAGATTGATATCCACGCTGTCGAGATGCTGCCGGAGCCTGTTCCAGTCATCCGCAAAACGCTGCTCGTCCGTCGGCTCGCAATAGACGAGCAGATGTGTCGAGGTCTCTTTCGCCTGCTCCGACAGGCCGGCCTCGCCGAGGATACCCGCGGCCATCAGCACCTCGACCGGCGTGACGCCCTGCATGACGAACTCGAGGTCCGAACCATCGTTGAAGATGATCTGGTCCTCGGCGACGAGCAGGCTCAGCGTATTCGGCACGAACGCGAGACCGTGGTCTTCGGGAACCATGCGCGCGGGCCTGATGCCCGCCTGCCCCAGCCGCTCCAGCCAGGCGCTCATCTTGTCGTGAGCAACGACAACGACAGGGATGTTGCCGGTCGGACGCCGGACGCCCGGCGCGAAGTGCAGGTTCTCGATTTCGTCCGCTACCTGTTCCTCCAGCGCGAATGGCAGGGCCGCCCGCAGCCGCGCTCCCTTCGCCGGCAGGTCAGAAGTCAGCGTCGACGTCTCTCCGGCAGGGACGAGCACAATGACCTCGCGGTCGCCCACGTCCTTCTGCGCCTCGTCCAGCGGCCCGAGGACCGGCGGTGTCCGCCGCGTTCCCGCATCGTCGACCGCGATCCAGCTTGCGGAGCCGTTCTCATCGGCACCCAGCCGAATGACCAGAAATTCTGCCATCGTCACGTAGTTCCCAGGCTGCGCAGGATCGGTACGACCTGTCCCGTCGCCCCGCGTTGCAGCGTACTGAAATAGATGATGCGAACGGTAGCAATCTGGACGACCAACCTCAATTGAAAATAGCTTGTCGTTTCCTCGAGTTGCGGCAGAATTTCGGGAGCCACGAGGGTCGAAAACGTATTCTGCATGTCGGCGAAGCCGCCGTCTTCGCGTTCCGAAATCAGGCTTTCGACGTCGGCGGCCGACAGGTTTTCGCCCAGCGACTGCAGCACCGGCCCCGTCGCGGTATTCACGTTGATGCCGGTGCGGCCGGGGAGGGCCACGATATGCGGGGCCAGGATATCGAAGCTTTCCTTGTCCATGCCCTCCAGCGCGGCGAGCTCAGTTGCGTGCGTTATGGGCAGATTCGGCGTCCGGTATGCCGGGATGAAGCCCGTGTATATCGCATCCTCAGCGCCGTCGGGGAACCCGGCTTCCAGGTTGGCGTCGATCCAGTCCGCGGCGATTCCGGCGAACCGGGGGTCCAGTTCCAGTGCGAGCAACAGCCGGCGGAACTGCTCGAGTGCAAGTTCGTCGATCTCGCCATTCTGGTCAACCAGGTTGTTGACGTTGAAACGCCCCTGCAGGTCTTCGATGACGCCGAAGAGTTCGCCCTGCACGACGTCGCTCTGCACGGGCAGCCCTGGCAGTTCGCTCGCCCAGATTTCGCCGAGGTGATCGGTGTCGGTCTCGGCGAGATCGTCGCGCAGGATCGCTTGCACCCAGCTCTCCGCGCCCACGGCCACCTGCACCGCCTGGTCGCGGTAGAGCAGGGTCATTGTGCGCCGCATGTCCAGTGCGTTATCCCAGGCCAGGCTGAGCGCCACGCTGCTGACGAGGGCGGTTATGAGTATCGCGGTAATCAGCGCGACCCCGCGTTGCCGGGACGGCGTTGTCACGGCGCGACCTCCACGAGGCGACGGATTTCGCCTTCATCGGTCAGGGTCAGCACGACCTGCACGGCACGCGGACGCAGTCGAAAGCCGGCCGGACCGGGCACGTTGCCCGGCGGCCACTGTTCCGACCCCTCGCCATCGGTCGTCAGGTAGCGAAATTCGATGCTCTCGACGCCGTCGAGCAGCACCGTCGCGATCGGCTCGTTGTTGATGGTGCGATCGAGCACCCGCCAGTGATAGCGAATCAGCTCGCCGTCCTCGATCCGGTAGGCGCTGCGTTGCAGCGTGCCGCGCGGCAGGCCCGCCGGGTTGGTCCAGCCGCCGTGAGTCACCTCCAGCGCGTATTCCGACGCGAAGCTCGACCGTATGGCGGGCTCGTAGCCCTCTCCCAGGAGTCCGCGCACCGGCCGCGGCGCCGCCTGCATGAGATCGGAATCCAGGTAGCGCACGGTCCGCTGGATCGCTTCCAGGCGGGCCATGCGTTCCCCGAGCAGATCGGCGTTAGACAGGGTCTGGCCCAGCGCCATGTAAGCCACGACGCTGAGTACCCCGAAAACCGCGAGCGCGACCAGCACCTCGATCAGCGTAAAACCGTTACGGCGGCGACGGATCACTGCTCCTGGCCCCGGTCCGGCTGCCCGGCATTCCAGGCAAGATTGCTTTGTCCCGGCGCCACCGGCTCACCGATAAAACCCGTCACCTGGCGAATACGGTCGTCGGAACCTGCGTAGGAGACGCTGACGTCGACCTTCAGCAGGTTTTCCACGCCGGTTTCGGATACGTCGGCAGTCCACGCCCAGGTGGTGTTGGCATAATCGACTTCGCCGCTGCTTTCGCCGACCTCGGGAATGACACCGGCCAGGCGCATTTCCGCGATCTGGTTCTGGGCAATCCAGCTGGCGAACGTGCGATCGCGCATCGTGTTCGCGGTATCGATCATCTGGCCCATGCTCGCGGCAATGCCGGCCAGCGCCAGCGACACGATGACCAGCGCGACCATGACCTCGATCAGCGTGAACCCGCTGCCGCGGCGCCGCGCGATCACATCGAATCCTCGGGCATCACTATTTCCAGCGTTCCGGCTGCATCGCCCTGAACCGCGATGCGGCTGTTATCGATGCGGCGCAGGAAATGCGCTTCGAACGGCGACATGTCGCCGCTCGAATAGATCAGGACATGCGGCGCGTAACGCTCGATCCCCGGCCGGTCCTTTTCACCGTCGGACATCCTCGCGGGATCGGCTTTCAACATTACGCGCCTGTCTTCGATGTACAGGTCGAGTTCGAGTTCTTCGGGAAGCTCCCTTTGCCGCAAGGTGTCGTCGCCGACGATTTCACTCCATTGCCGGGTGAGCGGATCGTATTCGACGAAGCGATAGGCGCCCTGCATGAACTCGAGCCCGAACTCGCGGCCCTGGAGCAACGACTCGTCTTTGGCGACCTCGACCAGCGAGACCATGCGTTGCGCTTCTTCGCGCAACTGGTTATCGCCGCCGGCGAGGGTAATCGAGAGCATGGCGATCGACATCACGATGCCGATAATCACGATAACGACAAGGATCTCGATCAGCGTGAAACCGCCGTTGCGTCCTTGCAGGCGCATTGTCGCCGGCCGGCCTGCGAGAACCTTATTCGATGTTCCAGTTGCCGATGTCGGCATCGATGCCTTCACCTCCAGGCCTGCCATCGCGCCCCAGGGTGTAGATGTCGATCTCGCCATTGTTACCCGGGTTCAGGTACTGGTAGGGATTGCCCCAGGGATCCTTGGGCACGCGATCGAGATAGCCGCCGGGCTTCCAGTTGGTGACCGACGGGTCGGCCGGCTTGGTGACGAGCGCTTCGAGACCCTGTTCCGTCGTCGGGTACTGGAAGTTATCGAGACGATAGAACTTCAATGCGTTTTCGATGTTCGAGATTTCCGCCTTGGCCTTCGTTATCTGCGCATCGTCCACGCGCCCGATGACGTTCGGCGCGACGATTGCCGCGAGAATACCGATAATGATCACGACGACCATAATCTCGATAAGGGTAAAACCGCGCTGGCGCCGGTAACTGCGCCGCTGCCTCATGTCTGTACTCACGGTATGCTCCAGAGGATTTCGCCGTATCGCGAAGGCCGGCGGTGCCGGCCGAAATTGACTCGCTGTCTGTTGAAACGTCAGTATACCAAACATGGGGTTAAGCAAAGGCGAGGAAACACGCCTCGGCGCCTTGCCAACGCTTGCATGGCTGGTGCCCGGCGTCCTCGTGCTGGGCACCCTGATCCTCCTCCTGACCGGCGATCCGGGTCGCGAGTGGCTGCGCTTCGATCGCTCCGGCATTACCGCAGGCGAGCTCTGGCGGCTGCTGAGCGGCCACCTGGTGCATCTCGGCGTTTCCCATGCCGTCCTCAACCTTGCCGGCCTCGTACTGGTGTGGTTTCTCGTCGGGCGGGCATACACGTGGAAACAGTGGCTCTGGATAATGGCGGGATCGATCGCGGCCATCGACCTCGGCCTGTGGTTCGGCGCGCCCTCGCTAGAGTGGTACGTGGGGCTCTCCGGGCTGCTGCACGGCATGCTCGCGGCAGGCATCGTGGCGGGCCTGGCCGGACGCAATGGCGAAGCGGCGATCCTCGCGGTCGTCGTTGCCGGCAAGCTCGCCTGGGAGCAGTTCGCCGGGCCGTTGCCGGGCTCGGAGGGGACCTCCGGCGGCGCCGTCATCGTGGATGCGCACCTTTACGGGGTCATCGGCGGAACGCTGGTCGCCCTGGCGCTGATTAGAGCACGGCGCAGGGCGCCTATATAATGCGCCGCATCGACCGCTATGCGGCCGTGGCATCAATCGACAATGCAAAAAGGAACAATTATGAGCAGCCTATTCAACGCCGCGGCACTCGACGGTGAAATTGCACTCGTTACCGGCGCCTCCCGTGGCATCGGCGCCGCCATTGCCGCCGCGCTGGCCGGCGCCGGCGCCACCGTTATCGGCACTGCCACGAGCGAAAGCGGCGCCAACGCGATCGGCGAAGCGCTCGGCGAGCACGGCAGGGGTATCGTGCTCGATATCGCGGACGGCGAATCGGTCGAAGCGGCGCTCAAGGATGTCCAGGCACAGGAAGGGGCGCCGACCATCCTCGTGAACAATGCGGGCATTACGCGGGACAACCTGCTCATGCGTATGAAGCCCGACGAATGGGACGACGTGATCACGACCAACCTCAGCGGCGTTTACCGTCTCTGCAAGGGATGCCTGCGCGGCATGATGAAAGCGAAGTCGGGCCGCATCATCAACATCGCTTCGGTCATCGCCGTAATGGGCAATGCGGGGCAGTCCAATTACGCCGCTGCCAAGGCCGGCATCATCGGTTTCTCCAAGTCGCTGGCACGCGAGATCGGCTCGCGCAATATCACGGTGAACGTGGTTGCACCCGGATTTATCGACACGGACATGACCCGCGTACTGCCGGAAGATCAGCGCGATGCGATGCTCGCGCAAGTGCCGCTCGGCAGGCTCGGGGAGGGCGAGGATATTGCCAATGCCGTGGTGTTTCTGGCATCGAAAGCGGCCGCGTACGTGACCGGCGAGACGCTGCACGTGAACGGCGGCATGCTGATGGACTGAATCCAGACCGAATTCGCGCACCGCGCGTATAGATTGCCACTATGGATTCACATACAATACCGGGCCACGGACGGGGAGCACCTTGTTAGATCAAGAACTTATCGCCGATTTGGCGGGATTTCCCGGCAATCGCGGGCGGCACACGGATCGCCCAGGAAAGGCACGAACGGCTCGGTGGCACAGGATGCGTGCGCCGTGGCGAGATTTTGAATGAGTCTTCTCAGGAGAAGCTACCACTATGAGCAGTATTGAAGAACAAGTTAAGAGCATCGTTGCCGAACAACTCGGCGTCAAAGAAGACGAAGTAACGAACGATGCTTCCTTTGTCGACGACCTCGGCGCGGATTCGCTCGACACGGTCGAATTGGTCATGGCCCTCGAGGAAGAATTCGAAACCGAAATCCCGGACGAGGAAGCCGAGAAGATCACCACGGTACAGCAAGCTATCGACTTCGTTACCGCTCGCGCCAGCGAGAGTTGATCGATCGGGCGCGGCGGCAGCCAGCATCGTCGCCGCGCTTTTCCTCCTGTTTCCTCATTGGCGGTTCCGCCAGCACCAGACGGTAAAACATTGAGCAAACGTCGCGTTGTCATCACCGGAATGGGCATCGTCTCGCCGGTGGGCAGCCGGCTCGACGATGCGTGGCGCAATGTCCGCGAGGGCAACTCCGGCATCGGTCCGATCGAGGACTTCGACGCGAGCAGTTATCCGACCCGGATTGCCGGCAGCGTCAGGGACTTCGACATCGACCAGTACCTTGCGCCGAAAGAACAGCGCAAGAACGATCCCTTCATTCACTACGGCGTTGCCGCCAGCATCGACGCAATCAGGGATTCGGGTCTGGAGATAACCGAAGACAACGGCGATCGCGTCGGCGTGGCAATGGGCTCGGGTATCGGCGGCATCAAGTTCATCGAAGACAATCATGACAAGTTGCTGGCCGGCGGCCAGCGCAAGGTCTCGCCGTTTTTCATACCCGGATCGATCATCAACATGACGTCGGGCCAGGTCAGCATCCTGCAGCACATTACCGGGCCCAATATCTCCATCGTCACGGCCTGTGCCACGTCGACTCACTGCATCGGCTTCGCCGGCCGCAGCATCGTGCATGGTGACGCGGACGTGATGCTCGCCGGCGGCTCCGAGTACGCAACCACGCCGCTGGCCATGGCGGGCTTTTGTTCCGCGCGCGCAATGTCGACGCGCAACGACGACCCGGCCGCTGCGAGCCGGCCCTGGGACGTCGACCGCGACGGCTTCGTGCTGAGCAACGGCGCCGGTTGCGTGGTGCTGGAGGAACTCGAACATGCCAGGGCACGCGGCGCGAACATCTACGCGGAACTCATCGGTTTCGGTATGAGCGGCGACGCCTACCACATCACCTTGCCGCCTGCGGACGGCGAGGGTGCCCGCAAGTGCATGAGCGCCGCGATTCGCGATGCCGGCGTCGATGCCGCCGACATCCAGTACCTGAACGCCCACGGCACGTCGACGCCGGCCGGCGACATCGGCGAATCGGTCGGTATCCGCAGGACTTTCGGCAACGCAGCCGACAAGCTGATGGTCAGTTCGACGAAGTCGACCACCGGGCACCTGCTGGGCGCAGCCGGCGTCGTCGAAGCGATATTCTCGGTCCTCGCCATACGGGACCAGGTGGTACCGCCGACAATCAACCTGGACAACCAGGACCCCGAATGCGATCTCGATTACGTTCCCAACGAGGCTCGTGACGCGAAAATTACGATGGCCATTTCGAACTCGTTCGGTTTCGGCGGTACCAACGGCAGCCTGGTCTTTCGAGCATTTGACTGAGCCTGCCGCCGTGTACGGGCGGAATACCTACGACGGTCTGCTGGTTTCTGCACTCGCGCAGCCCGTCGATTTGCTCGGCCTGCACCGGCTTTCACCGCAGCGCTACCCGTTCCTCCTGCAAAGCACCGTCTCACGGCCGCCCCTCGGCCGCTACGACGTCCTGTTTGCGTTTCCCGGCGAGTCGCTGGAATTATCGGGAGACGGACGGTTGCGTGGCAGTCACGCGAGCGGTTCCGCAGGCTTCCTCGCGGCCCTCGACGACTGGTGGCGGAGCGAACGGCGACCCGGGCCGGTGCCCGCGCTGCCTTTCTGCGGCGGCTGGTTTCTTTATCTCGGCTACGAACTCGCCGCGGAAATAGAACCGGTGCTGAACCTGCCCGCAGACGACGTGCTTCCGGCCGCATTTGCCGTGCGCTGCCCGGCCGCCGTCGTTCATGATCACGTCGACAGGCAAACCTGGTTGGTCGCCGAAACCGCCGCGGCAATCGACATGGACGAACTCATGAGCGACATCCGGCGCACGGCCGGCGAATCCCCGCTACCCGGCCGCCGGGCCCCGGTCGCGACGACGCAGGAAGACGACGACGAGCACTTTCTCCGGGCCGTGGCGCGGGCTAAGGATTACATCGCCGCAGGCGACATCTACCAGGCGAACCTGTCCCGCGGCTGGACCACGCGTTTCGAGAACGAGCGCGACGCGGCAGAGCTGTATGCTGCGCTGAGCGGCGCCAATCCCGCGCCGTTTGCCGGCCTGGCTCGGTGGCGGGACCGCGCAATCATCTCCTCGTCGCCCGAACGGCTGCTCGAGGTCCGTGACGGTATCGCGTCCACGCGGCCGATCGCCGGAACCCGGCCCCGGGCCGCGGACCGCGACGACGACGACCGGCTCTCCGTCGAGTTGTTCGCCAATCCCAAGGAGCGCGCCGAACACGTGATGCTGATCGATCTCGAACGCAACGATCTCGGCCGCGTCTGTCAAGCCGGCACCGTCGAGGTCGACGAGATGATGGCGCTGGAGAGCTATGCACACGTGCACCATATCGTGTCGAACGTCAGGGGCCGCCTCAGGGCGGGCATTGCACCGGGGGAAGCCATCCGCGCCGTGTTTCCGGGCGGCACGATTACCGGCTGCCCGAAGGTCCGCTGCATGCAGATCATCAACGAACTCGAAGGCGTTGCCCGCGGCGCTTACACCGGCTCGTTCGGCTACCTCAATCGCGACGGCAGCCTCGACCTAAATATCCTGATACGCACCATGGTCCTGCACGGCCGGACGCTCAGCCTCCGCGCCGGCGCCGGCATCGTCGCCGATTCACAACCGCGGGCCGAACTGGCCGAGACACGGGCCAAGGCCGAGGGCATGCTGAGGTCGCTTGCCGTATGACCGAGTGGTTTCGCGACGGACGGGCCGACAACACGGTATCGACCGACGATCGTGCCGTGCAATACGGCGACGGGCTTTTCGAAACGATCGCGATCCGCGACGGCGCGCCGCGGCTCTGGACCTACCACGTCGAGCGGCTGCAAACGGGAGCGGCGCGCCTCGGCCTCGCGGTGCCCGCCGAAGACAAACTGCTCGACTCGTTGCAGGCTGCGCTGGGCCAGGCGCAGGCGGACCGGAACCGGTGCGTCGCCAAGATCCTGTTTACGGCGGGGCAGGGACCGCGAGGCTATCGCCGTGCCGGCGGTGCGCCCACGACCTTGCTCACCGGCATTGCGGACGCTCAGCGCCTGCCGGACAGCTGCTACCGTGATGGCGTGGATCTGCGGCTGTGTCACACGCGGCTGGCGGTGCAACCGCTACTGGCCGGCATGAAGACGCTGAATCGCCTGGAACAGGTCATTGCGCGCAACGAATGGAACGACGATTCGGTGTTCGAAGGGCTGACCCTGGATACAGACGGGCGGCTGATCTGCGGTACCATGAGCAACGTGTTTATCGTCACCGGCCAGGCGCTGGTAACACCAGCAATCTCCCGTTGCGGCGTTTCCGGCGTCATGCGGCGTCATGTGCTTGCGTTGTCCGATGGCGCCGGGATCGAGTGCCGTGTTCGCGACGTCGAGGCCGAGGAATTGTGGGCGGCCGACGCCGTGTTCATCAGTAACAGCCAGTTCGGCGTGCTTCCCGCGCGACGTTGCGGCGCGCATACCTGGCAGCCCAACGAGACGTTTCGGCGCATCGCGAGCCTGCTCAGGGACAGCGGCGCCGTGGAGGGACCGGCTTGAGGCCGCTCGCCCGGGCGCTCGCCATCCTGGTCGCGGCACTGGTCGTCATCGGCGTCGCGGCGATCTGGCAGGTCGACCGGTTTCTCGACAGTCCCGTCAACGTCCCGGCCGACGGCGCGAGGTTCGAGATAGCGCCGGGCACGCCTTTCGCGCGCGTCAGTCAGCGGCTTGCAGAGGAGGGTATCGTCGCTTACCCGAAGCTGCTGCGCCTGTATGCACGCGTTTCCGGCAAGGCCAACGCCGTGCACGCCGGCGAGTACCTCATCGAGCCCGGCACCACCACGGCCGGCCTGCTCGAGCAGTTCACGCGCGGCGACGTGCTCCTGTACTCGTTCACCATCATAGAAGGCTGGAACCAGTGGGACCTGCTGCGCGCGCTGCACGCGCATCCGGAAATCGATGCGCAGATGAGCGCAGAAGACTGGCCGGCACTGCTCGAGGAACTGGGCGCCGATACGCGCCACCCCGAGGGCCTGTTCCTGCCCGAGACCTACCATTTTCCGCGCAACACGAGTGACCGGACGCTGCTCAGGCAGGCGTACACGCTGATGCAAACGGTCCTGAGCGAGGAATGGCCGAAACGCGACCCGGATGCCCCGGTCAGTACGCCTTACGAGGCGCTGATTCTCGCATCAATCGTCGAGAAGGAGACTGCCCGGCCCGACGAACGACACCGCATTGCCGGCGTGTTCGCGAGGCGGCTCGAGAAACGCATGCGCCTGCAGACCGACCCGACCGTGATTTACGGGATCGGGCCGGACTTCAACGGCAATCTCACGCGCCGCGACCTGGGAACCGATACGCCCTACAACACCTACACGCGCGGCGGCCTGCCGCCCACGCCGATCGCGATGCCGGGCCGTGACGCGATTCGCGCCGCGCTGCACCCGGCCGCCGGCAGGGAGCTCTATTTCGTCGCCACGGGCCTGGGCGACGGCAGCCACAAGTTTTCCGAGACGAAGGCGGAACACGACGAGGCCGTGGCCGAGTACCTCAAGCAACTGCGCCGTAACCGCCAGAAAGGGATGTAGCGTGCAGCGCGGAAAATTCATCACCATCGAGGGTATCGAGGGCGTCGGGAAATCCACCAACATCGATTTCCTCGCCCGCCTCATCGAGGCGCAGGGCCATACGGTCATGAAAACGCGGGAACCGGGCGGCACGCCCATCGCGGAAGACATCCGTTCCATCCTCAAGGAACACGGCGACGAACCGCTGCCGGACGTTGCGGAGCTGTTGCTGCTGTTCGCGGCGCGTTCGATCAACGTCAACAACGCCATCCGGCCGGCGCTCGACGACGGCACGTGGGTCATCAGCGACCGTTTCACCGATTCGACCCGCGCCTACCAGGGCGGCGGCCGCGGCTTTCCCCTCGGGGACATCGAGTGGCTCGCGAAGTTCGTGCACGGCGACCTGCAGCCCGATCTCACGATCCTGCTCGACGCGCCGGTGGAAACGGGTATGCAACGTGCGGACAGCCGCGGCGACCGGGACCGCTTCGAGGTCGAGCAGGCAGAATTCTTCAATCGTGTGCGGCAGGCCTACCTGCGCCTCGCGGCCATGGAGCCCGGGCGGTTCGAGGTGGTCGATTGCTCGCGGGACCTCGTCACCGTGCAAACGGCGATACGCGAGATTGCAGCCACGCTGTTATCTGATGTTTAACATTAATAAAACTTCATAAGTGACTGTTTTAGTGGAACTCATATGGCATAAAGGCTTTGCGCAGTCCTGGCTCGACCGGGTCCGGCACGGCAGGCTTCCACACGCCGTACTGCTCGCGGGCCCTCGCGGGGTCGGCAAGCGGGCGGCGGCCGCGTGGATTGCCCGCGGCCGGCTCGGTATCGGCGAGCAGCCCGCGCTGCCGGAATTCCCGTTCGCAAGGCCCGAACACGCGGACCTGCATTGGCTCGAGCCACCGGAAGACAAGCAGGGCATCCTCATCGACCAGGTTCGTGAACTGGTCGGCAACCTGCAGCTCACGAGCTACGAGGGACGGGGCAAGGTTGCCGTCATCGAGCCCGCCAACACGATGACCACCAGCGCGGCCAACAGCCTCCTGAAAACCCTCGAAGAGCCGCCCGGCGACGCCTTGCTGATACTCGTGGCAGACCGCATCGGGCGGCTCCCGGCGACCATCTTCAGTCGTTGCCAGCGTATCGACTTCGCCGCGCCGGGCGAGAGCGAGGGCCTGTCCTGGCTGGATCGCCTGCAGCCCGGGGCGCGCTGGGCCGACGCGCTAAGGGTCTCGGGCAACGCGCCGCTCGCGGCGATCGACGCGCTCGAGAACCTCGATACGCTCGCCACCATGAGCCGCGAGCTCACGGCCATCGGCGCCGGAGAACTGTCGCCGATCGAGGTTGCGGAGCGCTGGAGCAAGCTCGAGCCCGGGTTCGTCCTGGACTGGCTTGCGCGACAACTGCGACACGGCGCCGTGGCGCTCGCGAGTGGCCGCGACCGCGCGCCGGGACTGGCAATTGACGATTCTGTGCTGAAGCGCATGGACAGGCGAAACCTGTTTTGCTATCTAGACAGGATCAACCGGCTGCGAGGCCAGCCAAAAGGGTCGTACAACGTCCAGCTGACGCTGGAATCGCTGTTGATCGACTGGGCAGGGGGCCTTGCCGACGCCGGATCGGACACAGACTTGGCTGGTATGCGGCTGATGCCGGCCCAGAGGTAGAGAGATGAGCAAACCGGGATTGCTGACACTGACCATCAAGGACAAGAGCGCCCTGTACCTTGCGTACATGCCGTACGTCATCAACGGCGGCCTGTTCATACCGACCAACAGCTCCTATCGCCTGGGCGACGAGGTGTTCATGCTGCTGAACCTGATGGGTGAGGACGAGAAGATCCCGGTTGCGGGCACCGTCATCTGGATGACACCGCAAGGCGCGCAAGGCAAGCGCACTGCCGGAATCGGCGTGCAGTTCAGCGACCAGGACCAGGGCAACACGCAGAAGAAAATCGAGAACTACCTCGCCGGCGCTCTCGGCGGCGACAAGCCGACGCACACGATGTAGGTACGGTTCCCCGGCGGCGATCGCGAACGCATCAGTGCGTCCGCGCATCGCGCAGCGATCTCAGCCACACGGGGCTCGCGGCAATACCCACGATTATGACGACGACGGCCTGAACCATGCGGTCTGCGTCCAGCAACAGCCAGCCGATGCCGATCAACCACGTGTAGACGCTGACGGCACACGCACACAGCCCGACGAGGTCCCTCTTGAACTCGGCCCCGCCGGCCGCCGGGTCTTCGCCGGCTGCAATCGACGTCTGCCGCCACGCCCCGGGCGGGCGCACCCGCTTGTAGAACTCGACGAGTTTCTCCTGTTGCGTAGGGGGCGCGAGATAGGCCGTGACGATGACGACCAGCAACGACGCCGCTGACATGGACAGCAGGCGCAGCCACTCCTGGTCGGTCGCATAGATGAGTATTGGCGCGAGGATCAGCGACGTGGCAATCGCTGCGACCTCGCACCACAGGTTGATGCGCTCCCACAGCCAGCGGAGCACGAGCACGGCGCCGGTACCGGCGCCGAACAGCAGCGACATTTGCCAGGCAGTCTGTATGGATTGCAGGTGTGCCATGATCGTCAACGCGATGGCCAGTATGATGACGTTCGACAGCCGGGCCACGAGAACCAGCTGCCGGCTGTTCGCAACGCGCCCGCGAATGCCTTCGACCCAGATACCCTTGTAGAGATCATTGCTCCAGTAGCTGGCGCCCCAGTTCAGGTGCGTGTCCAGGGTCGACGCGAGTGCGGCCAGCATGCCGGTAAGCATCAGGCCGCGAGCGCCGACCGGCAGCAGTTCGTCGATGCCGAGCGCGAACGTCAACTCCCGCTCGCCGATAGCCCCTTCGGACAACGGTCCCGCCGCGTCGAACGGGTACACGATCAGCAGGGCGACACCGATCAGCAGCCAGAGCAGGCTGCGAACGACAATCTGGGTCATCGTAAACACCACGGCCGCGAATCGCGCCTGGCGATGGTCGCGACATGCCATCGTCCGTTGCGCCAGGTACCCGGTACCGTCACTGTTCATCTGGAAAAACCACTGCAGCGCGATAATGACCAGGAACGGCATCAGCGCATCCTCGGCTTGCGGCGCGAAACTCAGGAACCGGTCGGCCGTGGCCTGGCCGTAGATGTCGGCCAGCCGGCCGGGAATGCCGCTCAGCCCGCCGGCCGCATCGACCGCAAGCCAGGCATAAATGGCGGTCCCGGCCAGCATCAGGAACAACTGGACTACGTCCGTGGCAATGACGCTGCGCAGGCCGCCGGTCGTCGAGTACAGCGCGACGAACGCGAGCATGGCAGCGATACTCAGAACGTTGTTCGTCGTCGCGACGACGGAATCGAGGCCCGTTACACCCGAGGACAGCACCACCCCCGTGGCTGCGATAGCGTTCGCCAGCGAATCATAGAGCCCGGCCGGCAGCCACGCGTTCCACGGCAGGAAAATTTCGAATATCCGCACTGCCGCTATCAGCACGAAGGCCATGACGACGCAGTTGATGACCGTGCCGTAATAGACCGCTTTCAGCCCCCGCAGCGCCAGAGCGCCACGCGCGCTGTACCGGGTCATGACCAGTTCCGCGTCCGTCAATATGCCCGAGCGCCGCCACGCCGCGGCAAGGACGAAGCCCATCATCAGGAACGCGAGGCCGTAAATCCACAGCCGCCACAGCGAATAAACGCCGCCGACGGCGATGAGGCCCATGACGAGAAGCGGCGTATCGGCAGCGAACTGGGTCGCAGCCATGCTGAAGCCGGCCCGCACACCCGACACGCTGCGGCCTGCGAGGAAATACTCGTTGAGATCCTTCGAGGCCTGCCTGCGGGACATGAAGCCGATCGCAACGCTGTAAATTACGAACGCCGCGACGATGCCGAAATCGATGATCGCAGGATGGAAACTCATTGCGCCCCCGGGGGCATTGTAGCGGCCGTGCCGGGCGGAGGCTTTTGAAACCGGGTCGCTGGGTATCGAGGCGGACGGCATCACCGGGTGAGACCCGAGGAACCCCGCAGCGCCGAATGGCCGGCCGATCGTCGGCAGGCCGGTGCGCTTCAGCGTCGGTTACGATTTCGGCGACTAGCGGGGCCGCAATGCACAGGGAGCGCGCCCCGGCGCGCTCCTCCCTTCAGGCCTGTTCCTTGTTGATGCCGCCGCGCAGCACGTAGGCCTGGAAACCTCGTTCGCTGAGGATGTAGGCGCCCGCCGAGCTGCGCCGCCCGGTGTCGCAGCACACAACGTACTTCTTGCTCTGGTCGAGCGTATTGAGCTTGAGCCGGATAAAATACAGTGGGATATTGATCGCGCCGTCGAGGTGCTGGTTTTCGAATTCGCTCGGCAGGCGCACGTCGAGCCACTGCCCGCCGCCCTGGACGATCTGCCGGCCCTCGTCAAATTCCACCCAGTCGAGCATCGGCTCGTTGAGCAGCTTTTTGAAATCTTCCTTTCCGAGCCGCATGACGCCGCCGTCGGTAAGCATCGTTACGGTGGCGTTTCGCTTGGCGTCGGAAATCAGGGCCTCCTCGCCGAACGTGTCGCCGACCCGCAGTTCGGCGAGCTTGATACCATCCTTCGAAAGCGGCGTCTCGCGGGTGACGAGCGCGCTGCCGCGGGTAAGAACGTAGAAATAGTCGCCTTCCGCTCCCTGCTTGAGGATGACGTCGCCGGCCTTGTAGTTGATCTGCTGCATGCGCATGAAGATCGCCTGGATGTTAGCCGGCGGGATCTTGTGAAATGCCTTGGTCTGCAACAGCATCGTCATCCAGTCTTCGTTGCCGCTGTCGGAGTCGCCCTGCAGCTCCGAGACCTCGTAGGTGCCGGTCTGGTCCCAGGTCAGCATGACGTCCAGCAGGTCGCTGTCGATGGAAATAAACTGCACCCGGTCGCGCGCCTTGGCCGACGCGCGCCGCGGAACGACCGGCGACACCGGGTTGCGGGCCGAATCGCTGCCGCCCTTGATGGTCTCGACGGTTTTGCCCTGGTCCAGGAGTTCGAGGACGCCCGAAACGACGTAAATCGTACGCTTCTCGGTATCGCCTTCCTTGAACAACACCTGCCCGGGCGACAATTCACGCACCTGCACCTTGCGGGCGAGGGCCGCCAGGTTGTCCCGCTTGAGACCGTCCAGCGGCGAAAATTGCTGCAGCAGCGCGGTGCTTACCGGCTCATGTGTCATTCGTTTTCCTGTTGGCGTACGTCGTTGGTCAATCGTTCAGACGCCGGTATTCTACCTTCTATTCAATGACTTCCGATACACCCGGCTGCGCGCAGCGTGAAGCGGCGCACAGTTTACCGGGAGCCCGGCTGAAAAGTGTGATCAGATTTTCGAAAAGCCCTCGTGCGGTGTGAACCGCTCCCCATAGCGTTGTGTGAATTCGTTCAAACGGGCCACCACCTCGTCAATGCCGCGTTCCCGGGCGTAGTTGATCGGGCCGCCCCGAAACGGCGCGAAGCCTGTCCCGAAGATGACGCCGGCATCCAGCAGGCCGTCGTCGCTGACGACACCGTCGTGCAGGCAGGCAATGGCCTCGTTGACCATCGGCAATATCAACCTGTCCTGGACGTCTTCCCCGGCGCCACCTTCCCCGGCTGCCGGCTTTACGGCCTTGCCGTTCTCCCAGCGGTAGAAACCCTGGCCGCTCTTGCGGCCCAGCTGGCCGGCCTCGACCATGTCGGCCAGTTTCTGCGGCACCGGCCTGTTCATCGCGGCGCCCAGTACTTTGGACACGTGCAGGGCGACGTCGATGCCGACGCTGTCGACGAGCTCCACCGGCCCCATCGGCATGCCGAATGCTTCGGCCGCACGGTCGATCTCCGGAAGCGGCACCCCGGATTCGGCCAGCTCCATTGCCTCGGCCATGTAAGGGGCGAGTATGCGGTTGACGACGAAGCCCGGCGAACTCATGCATTCGAGCGGCAGCTTGCCGATACCCTTGACGAAGCCGAAACCGGTATCGAGCGCCTCCTGCTCGGTGTCCTCGCAGCGAATAACCTCGACGAGCGGCAACTGCGCAACCGGGTTGAAAAAGTGCAGCCCGATGAACCGTTTCGGCTCTTCGAGGCCGGCACGCAGGTCCTCGAGACGAATGCTCGACGTATTCGTGGCGAGCAACGCCCCGGCCGGCATCTTTTTCTGCAACTCCTTGTACAGGGCCTGCTTGGCCTCGAGATTCTCGAATATGGCTTCGATGACCAGGTCGGCCCGGGCCGCGCCGGCACCTTCGACATCCGATTGCAGCCGCTCCGTTGCCGCCGCCCGATCGGCGTCGTTACGGATGCGCTTCTCGAACAGTTTTGCCGCCCGCTCCATGGCCGGGTCGATGTACTTTTGTTCGCGATCCTGGAGTGTCACGGTGTGGCCGCGAAGCGCGCACCACGCCGCAATGTCGCCACCCATTACGCCCGCGCCGACGACGTGCACGTGCGAAATCCTGGTCGCAGACTTGCCACCCTGGCCCTTGAGCTTGTTCTGCAGAAAGAATACACGCACGAGATTGCGCGACGTGCTGGTGCACATGAGCTCGGCGATCGACCGCGCCTCGGCCTCGTAGCCCGTGCGCGTCGATGCGCCGTGGCGGGACCAGAGGTCGATGATCGCATAGGGCGCGGGGTAATGTTCCTTGCGCGCTTTACCCGCGACCTGCTTGATGAGCACGTTGCGGATGAAGGGCCGCGCTATGGGCAGGTTCAGGAGTCGTTCCACCAGCGGCGCCGTCTGTTTTGCAGGCCGGGACGCAATCAGTTCCCGCGCCGCATCGCGCCAGCCGTCGGCATCGGTAACCTTGTCGACGAGCCCGATCTTGCGTCCCTTGCCGACGGTGATCGGCTTGCCCGTCAGCATCAGCTGCATGGCGGGCCGAACGCCCGCTATCTGCACCGCGCGAACCGTGCCGCCGAATCCAGGGTGAATGCCGAGCTGCACCTCGGGCAGGCCGAGGATGCGTTTGTCGGTCTCGAGCGCCACGCGATAGTCGCACGCCATTGCCAGCTCGAGCCCGCCGCCCAGCGCAAAGCCGTTGATGGCCGCCACGGTGGGACAGGGCAGGGCCTCCAGTTCGTCCAGGACCTGCTGCCCCAGCCGGATCAGGTCGTAGGCCTGATTCGGGTTCTCGATCTTCGTGAATTCGTTGATATCCGCGCCCATCACGAAGCCATTGCTCTTGCCCGAGTGGATTACAACGCCCTTCGGCGGCTGTTTCGCCATCGGCTCTATGAGCCGGTGAAGCTCTTCGAGGACTTCGCCGGACAGCACGTTGGCCCCGCCATCGGCCTTGTCGATGCATAGCCAGGCGATGCCGTCGTCGCCGGCTTCCGATTTCCAGTGTTTCAGCGTCATGATGTCTTGTTAACCTCGAAGTCGCAGATGAGGGGCAGGTGATCCGAGAGCCGCACGTCGGGAACCTCGAAGCTCTGTACGGTAATGCCGTCCTGGTACAGCACGAAGTCCAGTTCCTTGCGCGGCGAGCGGCTCGGGTACGTGGGCAGTCCTTCAGTATTGGCGGACTTCAGCCCCGCAGCCCGCATGAACAGGTAGATCTCGTTTTCGCCCCAGAATGTATTGAAATCGCCGGCAACGATCACCGGTTTCTCGGTTACCTCGATCAGGTCGTGCAGGCGCCGCAGCTGCAGATGCCGGTGGCGGTATTTCAGCGACAGGTGGACGAGAAATACCGCGAATTCCTCCATCTCGAGTTCGATGATCAGCCGCTTGATGCCCGTGTCGAAGTAGTGAAATTTTTCGCCGTGGACGCGTTGCGCCGCCATGAAGGCGTTTCCCTGCTTGCGCACGATAGGGACGACCTGGTTGATCGACCTGGACCCGTACTTGGTCTCGTAGGACGTGTTCATACGCAGGTCGGCGGCGATCTTCTCGGCCTGGTTCACCATGCGGCTGCGGATCGAACCGGTGTCGACTTCGATGAGCCCCACGATGTCGGGATCGACGTCCTTGATGAATCGGGTAATCTCCGGGAGAACGCTCTGGTTGCCCA
Organism: Woeseiaceae bacterium; assembly: GCA_035465295.1. Classification (GTDB taxonomy): domain Bacteria; phylum Pseudomonadota; class Gammaproteobacteria; order Steroidobacterales; family Woeseiaceae; genus UBA1847. Next base: position 26,702 of record DATHRM010000077.1, read on the forward strand.
GCACGTAGCCGGCCCCGGGCAACGGCATGTGCATGCTCGCACCGCCGCCGACGGCGTATCGAATGTTGTAGAGAAGGAGTCGCATGCGCGTGGCTACGATACCGAAACGCCGCGGGCATGGAAACAGAATCCTGCAGGCGTGATGGCGGTCGCACGATGCGGGTTCGAATTGGCTAGAATCCTCACTACCGTCGCACTAACGGAGGCAATCGTGTCCGAAAGCAATCCTATCCGGGTGTTCGTAACCCATGCGTTCCAGGAAACGGATGACTACCTGCGGGTGTTCGAGTTCCTGGAGAGCGTCGATCGCTTCTTCTACCTCAACGTCAGCAAGCCCGACAACGTACCGGAATCGGGGGGCATCGAGGCCATCAAGGAAGAGCTCATCGCCCAGATCAAGGAATCGGAAGCCGTCATCGTATTGCCGAGCCTCTACGAGGACGAAGAAAGCCTGGCGCGTTTCCTGATGGATGCCGCCGACGCAAATTCGAAGCCGATGATCGCCATCCGGCCTTTCGGCGGCCTGCTGGAAACCCCGCAGGCGGTGGTCGAGCGGGTTAAAGAACACATCGAGTGGAACGACCGGGAAATTGTCGACGCCCTGAAACGGCAGGCCCGCGGCGAAGACACGGCCCGCTGGGAGACCATTGATTTTCCCGGCTGGGATGAGCATGGCGAAAAAACTTAATAAACATCAACTTATGAGACTTTTCTAAGGTTTTTTATTACATGGTTGCCATCATCGCGCACCGGGGCGCCTCCGGTTACCTGCCCGAGCACACCTTGCCGGCGAAGGCCATGGCCCACGCGATGGGCGCCGATTTCCTGGAGCAGGACGTCGTCGCGACGCGCGACGACCAGCTCATCGTTCTCCACGACATCCATCTCGACCGCGTAACGGATGTGGCGGCCCGCTTCCCGGGGCGGGCGCGCGACGACGGCCGCTTCTACGCGCGTGACTTCGACCTGGCCGAGATCCGCACGCTCAGCGTGACGGAGCGCTGCAACGAGCAGGGCTTACCCGTGTACCCGGGCCGTTTTCCGCCGCACACGGGGCGTTTTGCAGTGCACACGCTGGCCGAAGAGCTCGCATTCGTCGCCGGCCTGAACCGCGCCACGGGCCGGACCGCGGGCGTCTACCCGGAAATCAAGCGCCCCGCCTGGCACCGGGAGCAGGGCATGGACCTGAGCGCCGCAATGCTCGAGGTGCTGGCTGCCTACGGCTACGAGGGGCCCGGCGACCCGGTATTCGTGCAGTGTTTCGACGCAGACGAGGTCGTGCGCCTGCGCCACGAGCTCGGCTGCCGCATGCCTCTCGTGCAGCTCATCGGCGACAACAGCTGGGGTGAGGCTCCGACGGACTACGACTCGCTGTGCAGCGACACCGGGCTCGCCGGGCTCGCCCGCTCCGCGGACGCGATCGGCCCCTGGGTCGACAAGCTCTATGAACCCGGCGCGCAGGGCGAGCCGCCGCGCTCCTCGGGGCTCGCCGAGCGCGCGCGGAGCGCCGGTCTCCTCGTGCATCCGTATACCTTCAGGGCCGACGACCTGGCGCCGGGATTCGCCAGTTTCGAGGACATGGTGCGGTATTTCTGCTCGGACCTCGGCGTCGACGGACTGTTTACGGATTTTCCCGACCGCGTCCGCCGGCTCCTCGGCCGCTGTAACGGAACCACGTAACAATACCGATGCCGGCGCCGGGAAAAATTTTCTACTATCGGTAGCCGGGAACGAAGGAAAATCAGCGGAGGTCCCTCTAACGGCCAATGCAGCCGTGCTGCAGGTTCCAGTCACTGGTCAAAAAATGGGTACCTGATGAAGCTTAATTCCTTTAAGCGCGGGACGATGCGGGCCTTGTTCGCCGCATTGGTCGTGACGCAACTCTCATTGCTGCCGTGCGCAGCCGCCCGTGCGTCAGCCACCTTCGACGTCGGGCAATACGCGGGCAAAGTCGTGGTCGTGGATTTCTGGGCATCGTGGTGCGTGCCGTGCCGGCGGTCGTTTCCGTGGCTCAACGCAATGCACGACAAGTACGCAGGGCAGGGTCTCGTGATCGTCGGCGTCAACCTGGATATGGAGCAGCACGACGCAGCGAAGTTTCTCGAGGAATACCCGGCCGAGTTCGCCATCGTGTACGACGAGAACAAGGAGCTTGCGCGGCAGTACGGCGTCGTCGCGATGCCGAGTTCCTTTGTGATCGGGCGCGACGGCCGGGTCACGGCGAAACACATGGGTTTCAAGGTAAAACAGCAGGACGACTACGAAGCGCTGATCGTCGAAGCACTGCAGGCAGCGGGGACGGCCAATGAATAAACCACTACTCGCGAGTTTCGGGATTGCGACCCTGCTCGCGCTGGCGAGCGGATGCTCGACCATGGGCGTCGAGCCCTGGGAACGCGACATCCTCGCCCGGGACGACATGCAGCTCACGGCGGACCCCGTCGAAGCTGCCATTGACGATCACATCTATTTCAGCAAGGAAGCTTCCAGCGGCGGCCGCGGGTTCGGCGGCGGCGGTTGCGGCTGTAACTGAGGGGGCGGGCATGACGGACAGTAAAAAGTCGGTATCGGCCACGCTCGCGGCTGCCACGTGCAGCTTGCTGGGCTCCGCGCCGACAGCGCCGGTACAGGCCCAGGAGGAACCGAGCTGGGATTTCAATACGGCGCTCTTGTATTACGGCGAGGACAACGACCGGGTCCAGGACCTGAGCCTGAATATCCTCGGCAAGCGCTACTTCGTCGACGACCGCGCGCTGACCCTGGGCCTGACGGTGGACACCCTGACGGGCGCGACGCCCAATGGCGCGATTCGACAGGGCGTGCCGCAGACCTTCACGCGCCCGTCCGGCAGCTCGGCGTACACCATCCCGGCCAGCGAACTGCCGCTCGACGACACCTTCAAGGACACCCGTGTCGCGCTCTCCGCTGCCTGGGAGCAGCCGCTCGGACGCCTGTGGAAGACCGGCGTCGGATTCAGCGGCTCGTTCGAGTACGACTACACGCACCTCGGCCTCAACGGCAGCCTGTCGAGGGACTTCAACCAGCGTAATACGACCGTGTCCGCGGGCCTCGCGGTCGCCCGGGACGAGTGGGATCCGGTCGGGGGAACGCCGATACCGTTTTCGCCCATGCTCGACGTCGGGGACATCGGTAACAAGACAGGCACCGAGACCAAAGACGTCATCGACGCGGTGCTCGGCGTAACCCAGGTCATCTCGCGCAACCTGCTCGTGCAGGTGAATTATTCGTTCAGCAATTCCAGCGGCTACCTCACGGACCCCTACAAGTTCCTGAGCCTCGTCGACGGCGTGACGGGCGATACGATCACTCGCGTGCCGGCACCCGGGGCCGAAGGGCCGTCGCACGAGTTCCGTTTCGAAAGACGTCCCGACGATCGCACCAAGCACAGCCTTTACACCCAGGCCAAGTACTACATGGGCGGTAAGGTCCTCGATGCCTCGTACCGCTACATGACCGATGACTGGGAGATCGACTCGCACACGCTGGACCTGCGGCTGCGCTGGCCGCTCGGCGAGCGAAGCTATGTGGAACCGCATCTGCGCTTCTATACGCAGTCGGAAGCCGATTTCTACACCATCAGCCTCGTCGACGGCGTCGAACTTCCGGCGTTCGCCTCCGCGGATTACCGGCTCGGCAATTTCGACGCGATCACCGCGGGACTCAAGTACGGCTGGAAAACGAGGAGCGGAAGCGAGATGAGTGTTCGCGCCGAACTCTACCGGCAGAGCGGCACGATCCCCGGGGAATTGCTCATCGGCAACCAGGTCGGGCGGGAGACCTACCCCGATCTCGACGCGATCATCCTGCAGTTCAGCTACCAGTTCGGGTGGTAGCGGCATTGGTCGACCGGGAGCCGGCCCGCTCGGTCTCGGTCGCGGCGGGGCAGGATTGCCTCGTGGGCCGCTTCGACGCGATGGCCAGCCCGTGCGAGATTCTCATCGAGTCCGATGACCGTGACGAGGCTGCGCGCCTGACACGAATTGCCGCGGACGAGGCCTGGCGTATCGAAGACAAATTCAGCCGCTATCGTCCCGGCAATATCGTGGCACGCATCAATGCATCCCGGGCGGAAGCGGTCGAGGTCGATGAAGAGACCGCCGCACTGCTCGACTTTGCCGCCACGCTCCACGCCCTGAGCAACGGCCGCTTCGACATCACGTCGGGGGCGCTACGCGAAGTGTGGACGTTCGACGGCGGCGACGGGCTTCCCGATCCGCAGGCTGTCAGGAACGTGCTGCTGCGCGTGGGCTGGGAAAAAGCGACGTGGCGGCGCCCCTTCTTCACCGTCCAGGCGGGCATGCAGATCGACCTCGGGGGAATCGGCAAGGAATATGCCGTCGACAGGGTCGCCGGCATGCTGCGGGATGCGGCGATCTGCAGCACCGTGGTGAATTTCGGCGGGGACCTGGCGGTCACGCGCGCGCCCCGCGAGCGCCGGGCCTGGAGAGTGGGTATAGAACCCGTGTACGCGCACGAGGGGCGCGGCGATACCGTGCTGGAGATCCAGACCGGCGCGCTGGCGACGAGCGGCGATGCACGCCGTTACCTGGTCAAGGACGGCATCCGCTACAGCCACATCCTCGACCCCCGAAACGGCTGGCCCGTCGAGGGCGCACCGCGGTCGGTCACGGTAGCCGCAGACACCTGCACGCAGGCCGGCATGCTCAGTACGCTGGCAATGCTGGAAGGGTACAATGCCGAGGCATTCCTCGACGGCGAGGGGGTCAAGTACTGGTGCCGCCGATGATGCTGATTTACCTGAAGAAAAATCAATAAATAATTGTTTTTACTATAGTTTTTATTCGCATTATTTCGAGCGTTGGGCCGGGACGGGGCGGCTGGCCCGGCTCCGCCCCTGTGCAGATTGAGAACTCCGTCCTTTTCTAAACCCCGAAAGCCAATGATCATAGGCCGATGTTTGTCGAACTTCCGCAGAACCTGATCCTGATGACCGTGGGCGCCTTCCTGCTCGGATGGGTTCTGGCGTCGATCAGTTCGCGCATGGGATCGGGGACTCGCACCAAGAAACGCGATCCGCGAGACGATCGCATCCGGTCGCTCGAGGCCGAACTCCGAATCGCCAGGAACGAGCTGGGGCAGGTGAGGGAGAGCATCGAGCAACTGGAGAAGGACCTCGAAGCGGCAAACACGGAGATAGAAAAACGGGCCAAGGTCATCAGCCATCAGCAGCGTCGTGTCGAGGAGCTCAAGAAAGACCTCAGGGACTCGGTGATCAAGACACGGGAGCTGCGGGCCGAGTTGTCGGAACGAGCCGAGGAAAGTGTGCGCTCCGAGGTCAAGCTTCGCGAAGTGGAAACCGAGCTCTCGGTCGCACAGGCGTCGACGGACATGATAGCGACGGGGGTGCTCGACTATTCACTCGCACCCGACGCCGATGACGACGACGACCTGCAGGCGGCCGCAGCCACCAAAAGTGTGCCCTGAGCGCTCTACGGGTCTCCCGCGGGCGGCGCCGCGCTGACCGATACGGCGAGCCCGGTTCTTCGCCAGGCGAAGAAAACCACGAAGAAATACGCCTGCATCATCAGGGATGCAATCCACTCGATGCTGTTTTCCAGTGCATCGGCGGTCTCGTAGGGTAAGACCGACTTCTGGACGAGATTCAGGATACCCAGCGCAAAGGGCATCAGGCACAGCACCAGCATCGTCGCCGCCATCCGGCTCAGGGCGCGGTCCTGCAGACCCTTGCAGACCCCCCGGAGCGACACCGCCAGGAACAGCTGCGCGAGCACGGTGCCGAGGAAATAGAAATAGATGCCGAATCGCCGCATGAACTCGTAGAACGGTTCTTTGGTGCCCAGGAAGGTGACGTAGACGATCAGGGCGAGCGCGCCCACCGCGCCGCTGGCGAATATCGACCATACGGCGTGGCTGTGCCAGCGCGGGTCCAGCGCCTTGAGCCACTTGACGGAGAAATACCAGAACACCGGCAGCGCCACCGCCATAACCATCTCGACGGCCTTGAACAGGAAGCTCGCGGGCGGGTAGCGGCCCGTGCCGCTGATGGACGTGCAGCCATCCAGGTACGGGATGCAGAGCTGCAGGTAGCCGTATTCAACCGCGATCAGGTAAGCGGTGTGGACGCCGATGAGCGGCACCAGCGCGATGAAGAGTGGCAGCCACCGTATGAGCATGGGACAAGCATAACGGATGGCGCTAGAATGTTCGCCGGCCACCCCTGAATAACGCCAACAACAAAGGGCACCCCATGACGATCGCTGCCAGGCGGCTGCATTGCTGAAGCTGAGCCTCATCGGAATGTCCCTCGTCGCGATAACGGTTGCGATCCATGCGCTGGGCTCGACGTACCTCGTGCGTTACCTGGCGAAGAGATTCCTCGACGAGCGCGGCCGCTGGGGGTCGCGGTACGCACTGGTTGCGTTGACCACGGCGGCGATCGTACTCGTCGTGCTCCACGCGATCGAGATCATGGTGTGGGCGGGCGTCTACAAGGTCCTCGTGCCGGCAGCCGAACTCGCCGATTTCGAAACCGCTGTGTATTTCTCGTTCGTTACCTTTACGACATTGGGATACGGCGATATTACGCTCAGCGATGGCTGGCGATTGCTGAGTGGCATACAGGCCATGAACGGAATTCTGCTTGCCGGCTGGTCGACAGCACTGATGTTCGCAGTCGTTCAGAAAGCGTGGCAGGGTTTCGTCCATTCCGACCTCGAGGCGAACTCGCAAAAACCAAAAACACGGAGACGCGGATGACAAGCGCAGACAATGCCAGGGTTGACCAGAAATTCCTCGCCAACGCGATGGCCTCGTTTCTCCAGATCGGCGCATTGCTTCTCCTGCTGATCTGGTGTTTCAACATCGTCAGGCCGTTTTTCAATATCGTGGTCTGGGCAGTCGTCATCTCGGTCGCCGTGTACCCCTTGCACACATCCCTCACGGCGAGGCTGCGCGGCCGTGAGAAGACCTCCGCGGCGATTTTCGTCCTGATCGGCCTCGCCATCATTCTCGTGCCGACCGTGATGCTCGGTGAATCGACTTTAGGCAGCCTGAAGACCCTCGGCCAGAATCTGCGCGCGGGCACGCTGAGCGTACCTCCACCGAACCCCGGCGTGGCCGACTGGCCGCTCATCGGCGAGAAAACCTACGAAATCTGGGCAGGCGCGGCCACCAACCTGGAGAATACGGTCAGCGAGTACCAGGAGCAGCTCCGGCAGCTTGGCCGCTCGGTATTCAGCATTGTGACCGGTTCGTTCGTCGGTGTCCTGCAGTTCGTCGCATCGACCATTATCGCCGGCGTGCTGCTGATGCAGGCAAAAGGCGGTTACAGTGTGAGCCGCCAGATCATGACCAGCCTCGTCGGCACCGCGAATGGCGACCGTTTCACCAATATGACTATCTCGACGATTCGCAGCGTCGTGAAAGGGGTGCTGGGCGTAGCCGTTATCCAGGCGTTGCTCGCCGCGGTCGGGCTCGTGCTGGCGGGCGTTCCTGCGCCCGGCATCTGGGCCGGCGCCGTACTTGTTGTTGCGATCATACAATTGCCGCCAATTCTCGTGCTCGGCCCGATTGCGGTCTGGGTGTTTTCGGTCTCGGACCCGGTGCCCGCCACGATATTCCTGATCTGGTCGATTATCGTCAGTATTCTCGACGGGGTCCTCAAACCCATGCTCCTCGGCCGCGGGCTCGAGACACCGATGCTGGTGATCCTCATAGGCGCCATAGGCGGCGCGATCATGTCCGGGATCATCGGGCTGTTCCTCGGTGCCGTCGTGCTCGCGATCGGTTACGAACTGCTGGTTGCATGGATGGCGCCGGATGAACCCGAGGCCGAAACAGAACCTGCCTGAGATGATGCCTCGCTGCGTCAGCAGACTGCTGCCGGCCACCATCGTCGTGATGCTCTCGGCGTGTGCCCCCGTCGGCCCGGACTTCGTGCGTCCCGAGGTGCCCGTCAACCCTGCATGGCTCGATGCCGAACTCGAAGCCTTCCAGACCGATGCAGCGGAACTTGAGGAATGGTGGCGCGTTCTCGAAGACCCCGTGCTCGACGAACTCATCGCCACTGCGCGGCGGGAAAACAACACGCTCGAAATCGCCGGGCTGCGCGTCCTCGCGTCCCAGGCGCAACTCAATATCGCCGTCGGAAACAGGTATCCGCAGCA
>DATHRM010000078.1:0-6586 GCA_035465295.1 Woeseiaceae bacterium
CTCGGCTTCGTCTGGTCGGTCGCGTCGGCATTCCAGTTCGATCTCGGGGACCGCGGCAATATTCGTTACAACCCGGAGCTCGAACCCATGGGCGCCATTGGCGATGCCGGCTGGTACAACATGCGTGCCGCGGTGGAATACCTGGCGCCCGATGTCGCGCTGGATTCTGCGAGCGCGCACCTGCGGCGCGACCGGGAAACCGGGGCTGCTATCAGCGGTACCGGCGTACTCGAATTCAATGACGGCTCCACGTCGACCTGGAACTGCGGCTTCGACTCCGGCGCCGTTGTCATGGATCTCCGCATAACCGGTACAAAGGGCGTCATCAACATCGACGACTTCCTCGGCCAGAATCCCGACGGCTCGGCAGACTTCCTGTACCGCCAGGGGGGCTGGGGCGATGCCGTATCCGACGAGATCGACATCCCCTCGGCCAAACCGGGGGCCGCACTGATGTTCGAAGACATGGCGGCCGCGGCCGCGGATCCTTCGCTTCGGGGGCCGTGGATGACGGCTACAGAGCGAACGCAGGCCTTGCTGGATGCGGCCTGGAAGGCGGCGCTGGAGAGCGAATAAAACGGCGCGTCAGGCGGCGCGCGCCTGCAGGGGCAGGTCGAAATCGAACCGGGTTCCCTGCTGGGCCTTGCTCACGACGCTGATCTCGCTGCCGTGCAGTTCGAGAATTCGCTTGGCGATGGCAAGGCCCAGGCCCATCGAGCCCTCGCCCCGGTCGTCGTGCCGATCCGCCTTGTAAAAACGGTCGAATATGTGCGGCAGCGCCTCTTCGGGGATGCCGGGTCCCGTATCGGCGACGGACACACCGACCGCCGCTACCGCGGGCTGTACCAGTATCGATACTTTGCCGCCCGGCGGCGTGTGTTTCAGGGCATTGCCGACAAGGTTCTCGAGGACTCGCTGAATCAGGCTGATGTCCGCATACACTGACACGGCTTCATCGGGCGGGCTCACTTCCAGCGTGACGTTCGTTTCTCGCGCCTGCAGCTCGAATTCCTGCACCACGTCATGAATGAGTTCGGCCAGCAAGAACTGCTCGAATTCCGGCGTGATACTGCGGGAGTCAAGCATAGCCAGTTCGAACAGATCCCGGATCAGCCGGCCGAGGCGCGTGGCGTGGTTGCGCGCAACTTCGAGGTACTGCCTGCGCGTGACCGAATCGAGCGTATCGTCCTTGATGATCAGCGTCTCGATGTAGCCCTGCATGGACGCGAGTGGTGTGCGCAGGTCGTGGGAGATGTTGGTGACGAGTTCACGGCGCAAGCGGTCGTCTTCCTGCAACGCGGATAGTTGCTGTTGAATGGTTTCGGCCATGTAGTGGCAGGCATTGCGCAGCTGATCGATCTCGTCGCGCGGCGGGTCCACCGCCGCGACAGAACTGCCGGCGTCGAAACGGTTCGCGGTAAAAGTCGTAACCTCGCCAATGAGTCGGCGCAGTCGCCTGGTCAGGTACGAGAAGAGCCACGCACCGGCTGCGAAAGCGGCGAGCACCAGCAAGAAGATGCCGGCAGCGATCATGCGTTGGCGGTCACTGCCTGAGACCTGTGCGGCGACGTGCTCATACTGCGAGCCGCCGAGCACGACGTACAGATAGCCGGACACGCGGCCCGGTTCGGCCGGGTCAGTCACCGGAAACGCGGAAAAGACTTTTCGCGAGTCCGGGTGGCGGGGATCGACACCCTTGATCGGGAGAGATGATGATCCGGAAACCAGGTTACGAATCGGCCCGATGTCGATACGATCGACGACCACCTCATCAGGCGGCAGAGCGTGGCCGAGTATTTCGCCATCCGGCTTCACCAGGTAGATCTCGGCCGTGGGGTTGATGACCATTGCCCGGCTGGCCAGTTCCTCCAGCGCCTGCCGCTCGACTTCGCCGTTCATGATCAGCGGTCGGGCATTGACCACGTACATTGCGAGCGAAGCGTTCAGCCGCTGACTCAGTTCTTCGTAATAGAGCCTTACGCTGTACCGGTCGATCGCAAAAAAGGCTGCGCCCAGGAGCAACACAACGACGAACATGGCAGCGGTGAGTTTGTAATGCAGGCGCTTCATGCGCTGACCGGGCTGTCCGTTACCACGTTCATCTTGTAGCCGACGCCCCAGACGGTAACGATCAGTTCCGGCTGTGCCGGGTTGTCCTCGATCTTGGCGCGCAGGCGGTTGATATGCGAATTTACAGTGTGTTCGTAGCCTTCGTGGCCATAGCCCCAGACGCTGTCGAGCAACTCCAGGCGCCGGAACACCCGGCCGGGGTTCGTTGCAAAGTGAAGCAGCAGGTCGAACTCCCTGGCAGTCAGGTCGATCGCCTCGCCACGCACCGTCGCGCAGCGCGTGGTCGGATCGATATGCACGCAGCCGACCCGAATCTCGCCTTCATCCTTCGACATGGATTGCCGGGTCAGCTCGGTCCGCCGCAAGATCGCTTTGACGCGTGCGATCAGCTCGAGGACGCTGAACGGCTTCGTGACGTAATCATCGGCACCGATCTCGAGGCCCAGGACCCGATCGAGCTCCGACGACTTCGACGTCAGCATCAATATGGGCACCGAACGTGAGTTCTGGCGGAGATGACGACATATCTCGAGTCCGTCCATACCGGGCAGGCGCAGATCGAGAATGATCAGGTTCCACGAGCCGGAGAGAGCTTTGCGCAGGCCGGTGCTGCCATCGCACGCGATGGTCACGGATAAGCCGAGGTCGTCGAGGTGCAGACGTATCAGCTCGGCGATATCCCGCTCGTCTTCGACTACAAGTATGCGCTTCTGCACGGAGTGCCCGTAACGTTGGTCCTTGCCAAAATAGACCGGCAAAGGCCCCGAAATGTCACTGGGTTGGGGTCGGACCCGTATAAATTATTGTTTTGAAAGTAAAAACCATCCAAAAATCACCCGCCAGGCGCCTTATCGGGCTGGTTTTGTGCCCGAAAACACGTATTGGTGGCGAACGGTGGCGCGGATGTCTTGCGAAAACGATGCAGAAAACCAGCAATTAAAGGACGATTATTGTGGTTCAGCGTCCGAAAACGTAACGCAAACAAGTAACTACCGTGGTCCGACCCGATGAGTTACCAGCGGGCCCGTGTTCCTCTGACATCGATGTGTATAAAGGGGCCGTGTGCCGACGTGCTCCCGTACACACCCAGCCCGCCGATTCTCGGTCCGAAAAGCTCTCTGCGAGACATGTCGTCGACGAGGTTCGCGAGCCATTTGGCGTCGTTGCGGTCAACGCGGCCATCGCCATTCAGATCGTCCATCTGCCCATCGCGGGGATTGTCGTCAATGTAGACATCGGCAGCACCGCCCCAGACATGCCGGCTGTACTGCACGTTGCCGATTGCCCGGTTGTAGTACGGCGTGCGATATCCGCTCATGACGACGAAGCGATCGACCTGGTGTCCTGCCTCGTTCAGGGTGCGCAGGATGTTCTCGAGCTTCAGCAACAGGGACGACCGCAGAACCTGGTACTTGGGATACCCTGACGATTGCTTCGAGACAAACTCCCCGAGCGTAAAATTCGGTGACACTTTGATGCCGACATTCTCCGCCGTGACCTCGACGAAACCCCGGGGTGGCGAGTAGATATCAAGGCCCCGCAGCGGTTCTCGCGGATAGCGCCCGATTCGATAGCCGTTGAGGTGCCCGTCCGCGCCGACATTTTCTGCTGGCACCAGCGTGAATACGTGGATGCGACAGGTCTCGCCGGTAACCGTATTGCGGAGCTCGAGCACCTCGAGGCCGGGCTCTTTCGGTGTAACGAGCGCGGTATCTTCGGGGTTGATTTCCCGGCCCATGAACGTGACGGTCGCTCCGCCGCTTGCGTCGACGAAGCCGGCCGAAATTCGGGAGCCCGGCATGACGAATATTGCGAATACCGGGTACGGAATTATGTGCCCGTTGATCATGACGGGTTCGGCGAGTCTCGCCGAATCCCATGCCGCCGCCATCTGCGGTGCCAGGCAGATGGCGAGGACGGCGACGGGTCGGGCCCAGCACATCACGATTCCTGTCCTCTTAGCGCGTCGATGAGTGTTTTGTCACGTCCGTAGATGTCCCGGCGTAGCGCTACGTCGCCGTCGTCCGCGACAAAGGCCGTGAAATACAGCAGATAGACCGGCACCGGTTCTTTCAAGTAGATGGTTGTCGTGTCGCCCGAATCCAGCAGCGCGTCCAGGCGGCCGGACTGCGGGTTTCCGTCCCGGGCCAGCAGCCACGAAGCGAGATCACGTGGCTGCTCCAGCCGGACGCAACCCGAACTGAACGTGCGCTCCTGCCGGCCGAACAAGTCACGGCCCGGCGTATCGTGCAGGTAGACGGAATAAGGGTTCGGCAACATGAATTTCATTCGGCCAAGCGCGTTGATCTCCCCGGGCCGCTGGCGAAGCAGGTAGTTGAAGTTCCTCTTTGTCACACCGGACCAGTCAATCGTATCGACCGGCACGAATACGTCGCTTCCCTGTGGCTTGGCTTCGAACCCTTTCTTCGCTTCGGCCGATGCGTCGGCCTTCAACAGCGGCAGCTTATCCTGGGTTGCGATGCTGAAAGGCACATTCCAGTAAGGGTTGAGTACGATGTACTTGATGGTTTCGGTAAACACCGGCGTTCGGCGATACGGCTTGCCCACAATAACGTTCATTGCCAAAACGGTATCGTTATCTTCGATAACACGTAGCGTGAAAGCCGCGATGTTTACACGAATGTACGTGCTGGGCGTCTCCCGCGGCAGCCAGCGCCAGCGCTCCAGGTTTGCGTCAATCTTGTCGATCCACGAAACGCGAGTCGCGTTGAGAATTTCGAGAGTATTCTCGCCGACAATACCGTCGGGCTCGAGCCCGGCAGCTCGCTGGTAAGCGACCACCTCGCGCCGCAAGTCATCGTCGTAGACCGGCGAATAATCGCCCGGGCCCATCAGGCGCTGCTTGAGGAGAATGACCCGTTCATCGGTCTGGCCCGGTTTGAGCAGACGTCCTGTCGCGACCTGGACGGTAATGTCGTCGCCCGAAGCGACGATTTCGGCGCGTCGCTGTACGAGTTGTGTGTATTCTTTGTTGGTGGGCCATAACGTGTTCAACGCAGCGGTGACGTTTCGTCTCCCTTCTGCCGTTTCTGCGAGAAACGCGACGGCATCGATTTCGGCCTGCGGTACCTGCCAGTCGGCGTCCAGGTTGGGCGGGTAGACGGCGCCACGCGCCCGGTGCAGGGCCTGGTTAAGGAAGGCATCGGTCAGCAACAATTCGAGGGCCAGGGTCGACGTATCATCGCGCGCGTTCAGTAGCCGCTCGATGGTCGATCGATGATAGCGCTCGGCAGAAAAACCGTGGGCCACCGATTCACCGATCGCTGACAGCAGGTTAGGGATCTCCTTGTCGAGCGGCCCATCGTCCAGCCAGACAGGGGTGCTGTTGCGGGAACGATAGAAGCGGGACAACAACGCTGGTTCGGCCAGCAGTTCGCCTGCAATTGCGGGCGTGTCCCCGGCATCCAGGCCCTCCAGGTAACTGCGCAGTCGTTCGGATGCGTCGAGCGACGTTGCGGTGGCAGTGACGGATGCCGCAACAAGCAGCAGACTGGCCACGAAAGTACGCATTGCTTCTCCTGCTTCCCTGGAAAAGGGGGTGCAGGGACTATAATCCAACTCCGGGTTGGACGCATGCAGCTGTTCAACGTACATAAGGGACCGACACCGTTCTCGAGTTAGGGCGAAATTGCTGTTGTGATCGGTGTTGGCCTCGACGATCGCGTGCATACTTGAGGCCCGGCGTTCAATCCCCATTAAGAGAGCATGCGCAGGCGACAATCCATCGGATAATGAGCACCGGCGGTTTGCATAAACGTACGACGGGCACGCAGCTTTTGCGACTTGCGCGCAGCTCGATCGATTACGGGCTCGTAAACAGGAGGCACTTGCCGGTGGATTATGACGACCTGCCCCGGGTATTGAGGGACCCGGCTGCGACATTCACCACCCTGCACATCGAAGATCAGCTGCGTGGCTGTTGCGGAACGCTCGAGGCCGTGCGCCCGCTAGCGGAGGACGTGGTGCGCTCCGCGTTTCGGGCGGCGTTTCGCGACCCGCGGTTCGATCCGGTCGATACACATGAGCTGGACGTGCTGAGGCTGGAGGTCTCCGTACTGTCGCCGCTGGAACCGCTGCCGGTCCTCAATGAAGATGACCTGTTGAATACGCTGACCCCGGGCATCGACGGACTCGTTATCGTTGCCGATGGCGCCCGTGCGACCTTTCTTCCTAAAGTCTGGGACATATTGCCGGACCCGAAGCAATTCCTCGCCGCGCTCAAAGCGAAATGCGGCCTGGTCGCTGATTACTGGTCTGACCAACTCGAATTTCAGCGCTACCATACAATTTCTTACGCGGAACCAATCACGTAAGCAATTTAAGGCTTGCCGATAAGGGGTCAACCGAGCAGGGTACCGGCAATGCCGAACGCGAAAAGCACTCGAGGCAGTGGTGCTATCGCCCCCTGATCACACTTTTGGGGGAAAGTGAACGCTAGTTACGACCGCCTTGAAAAACGGGAAGTAGTCGTCGGTCTCGAAGGAATTTCCAGCCT
>DATHRM010000079.1:0-33861 GCA_035465295.1 Woeseiaceae bacterium
ACGCTGCACTGGAAAGACACGATGTTCCCGTCCTGCCACATGTCGGTCGTAATCGTGTCGCCGGGCAGCACCGGCGCGGAAAATCGCGCGTCGAACCCCGTGATCAGCGTGTAGTCGTAGGCACAAATCGTCTTCAGGATCGCGTGGCAGGCGACGCCGTACGTACAAAGGCCGTGAAGAATCGGCACCGGGTAACCCACCTGCCTCGCGAGCGCCGGATCCGCATGCAGCGGATTGCGGTCGCCGTTGAGCCGGTACAGGAGCGCCTGGTCGCCGCGCGTCTCGAGGTCGCAACTGAGGTCGGGCTCGCGCCGGGGCGGCCGGTGCGGAACCGGGCCCGTACCGCGCGGCCCGCCGAAACCGCCGTCGCCGCGCGCCATGATCGTATTGCCGATTTTAAACAGCGCCGTGTCGTCCTTTGCGAGCCGCGCTTCGGCTTCGTAAAGCACGAGAGCGCCGCGCTTCGGGCCGTGGTCGTAGGCCGCGGCTATCTTCTTGTTGATCAGGAGGTCGGCCGCAACGGGCAGCGGGCGATACAGCTCCATCCGCTGCTCGATGTGCAGCACCTGGCTGAAGTCCCAGCCGAGGTCGGGCGGCGACATGTCCGGCACCAGCACGGAAGCCAGCGTGGGCACCGTGCGCAGCGGTTCGCCCTGCTCGAACACATAAGGGATCTCGTCCGGGTTCACGGCGTCGCGGCCCAGGCCGATGCTGATCGCATACAGCATGGTCTCGGTGTCGCCGTAGCTGAAAGGCAGGTCGACGACAGACGTCGCCATCAGATCATCGTAATTTAGCGCCATGATCTCCAGGTTCGATTGATTTCGGGCGGATGCCGGGCAACCCGGCCGCGGCTAGTTTAGCGGCAGCTTACAAGGAGTATCAATCAAGCGCGAGCGGCGAACTCCCATCCCAGCGCCGCGAGGGGCTCGACGGCGCGCTCCGCCTGACCGGCGTGGGCACTGGCGGCCGTGCCGTCCCGCACGCGTCCGGCAATGCCCTGCAGGATGGCGGCCAGCCGGAAGAAATTGAATGCGGAATAAAAATCGCGGTCGGCAATTCCGTCCCGGCGCCCGGTGCGTTCACAATAGCGGCGCGTGTACTCGTCGGCCGAGGGGATGCCGAGCGCGGCGAGGTCCCTGTCGCGCAGACCCGCCGAGCCGAGCCCGATTTCGGGCATCTGCCAGGACATGAGGTGATAGGTAAAGTCGGCCAGCGGATGACCGATCGTCGACAGTTCCCAGTCGAGAACGGCGATCACTCTCGGCTCGTCGGGGTGGATGATCATGTTGTCCAGGCGAAAGTCGCCGTGCACGATGCTTGCCGACTCGTCGTCCGGGATGTGCTCCGGCAGCCAGTCGATCAGGCGGTCCATTGCCTCGACGGTGCGGGTCTCGGATGCGCGGTACTGGCCGGCCCAGCGTGATATCTGGCGGGCGAAGTAGTTGCCGGGCCTGCCGAAATCGGCGAGGCCCATCGCCGCGTAGTCGAAGCCGTGCAGCGTGGCGATCGTGTCGTTGACGCTGTCGTAGATCGCGGCCCGCTCGGCGGGGGCGAGGCCGGGCAGGTCGAGTTCCCAGAAGATGCGGCCCTCGACGTACTCCATGATGTAAAACGCCGTGCCGATGACGACGTCATCCTCGCAAAGGACGCAGGGTCGCGGTACCGGAAAGTCGGCACCGTACAGCGCGCTGATGACACGGTACTCCCTGTCGACCGCGTGCGCCGACTTCAGCAGCTTGCCGGGCGGTTTGCGACGCAGCACGTAACGGCCGCTGTCGGCCTGCAAAAGGTAGGTCGGATTGGACTGGCCGCCCCTGAACTGGCGCACTTGCAGCGGGCCGTGGAAGCCCTCGACGTGCGAGTTCATGTACTCGCGCAGCCGGTCCTCGTCGAAACGCAGCGCTTCCCTGACTTCCGAGGTGCCCGAATTCTGCTGCTGGCGCGAACTCATGCCGGCGCTACATACGGAATACGCCGAACGGCGTCTCGGGATCCCGCGGGCGGTTCATCGCCGCCGACAGTGCAAAGCCGAGCACCGAGCGCGTATCGACCGGGTCGATGACGCCGTCGTCCCAGAGCCTGGCGCTGGAATAATAGGGATGCCCCTGCTGGTCGTACTGTTCGCGAATGCGATTCTCGAACTCCGCCTGTTCCTTCTCCGGCCACTCCTCGCCGCGAGCCTCGAGCCCGTCGCGCCGGACCGTCGACAGCACCAGCGCCGCCTGTTCTCCGCCCATGACCGAGATCCGTGCATTCGGCCACATCCACAACATGCGCGGACCGTATGCACGTCCGCACATCGCGTAGTTGCCCGCGCCGAACGAACCGCCGATCACGACCGTGAACTTCGGCACGCTCGCCGTCGCGACGGCGTTGACCATCTTTGCGCCCTCCTTGGCGATGCCCGCGTGTTCCACGCGTTTTCCCACCATGAACCCCGTGATGTTCTGCAGGAACAGGAGCGGGATGCCGCGGCGGTTGCACAGCTGGATGAAGTGCGCGCCTTTCTGCGCCGACTCCATGAACAGGATGCCGTTGTTGGCGACAATGCCGATCGGGTAGCCGTAAACGTGCGCGAACCCGCAGACGAGCGTCGAGCCGTAGAGCTTCTTGAACTCGTGAAACTCCGAGGCGTCGACGATCCTCGCGATCACCTCGCGCACGTCGTAGGGAAACCGGTATTCGCGCGACACGATGCCGTAAATCTCCTCGGCCGGGTACTCCGGGTCCCGCGGTTCGCGCATCGCCAGCGATACCGGTTTCTCGTGGTTCAGGTGTGCCACGATCTCCCGGGCAATGGACAGCGCGTGCGCGTCGTCGTCGGCGAGATGGTCCGTCACGCCGGAAATCCGCGAATGCACGCTGCCGCCGCCCAGCGATTCGGCATCGACGACCTCGCCCGTCGCCGCCTTCACGAGCGGCGGCCCGCCCAGGAAGATCGTGCCCTGGTTACGCACGATGATCGCTTCGTCGCACATCGCGGGCACGTAGGCACCGCCCGCCGTGCACGAGCCCATGACGGCCGCAATCTGCGGTATCCCGCGCGCCGACAGGCGCGCCTGGTTGTAAAAGATGCGGCCGAAATGATCGCGGTCCGGAAACACCTCTTCCTGTCGCGGCAGGAACGCCCCGCCGGAATCGACGAGGTAGATGCAGGGCAGGTGATTCTGCTCCGCGATTTCCTGCGCGCGTAAATGCTTCTTGACGGTCAGGGGATAGTAAGTGCCGCCTTTGACGGTGGCATCGTTGGCGATGACCATGCACTCGACGCCGTGCACCCGGCCGATGCCGCATATGATTCCCGCGGCGGGCACCTCGTCCTCGTACACCTGCCAGGCCGCGAGCTGGCCGATCTCGAGGAACGGCGAATCGTCGTCGAGCAGCGTGCGAACCCTGTCGCGCGGTAACAGCTTGCCGCGCAGCACGTGCCGCTCGCGGGAGCGTTCGCTGCCGCCCTGCATCACCTGCGCGCTGAGTTCCTCCAGGTCACGGGCGAGCGCCCGGTTCACCGCGAGGTTGGCGGCAAAGTCGTCGGAATTGCGATCGACCTTGGTCTTGATCAGGGGCATTTGTGGTCCCGGTAGTACTGTCTGCTCAGGTGCCGGTCGCTTCGAAGAGCTCGCGCCCTATCAACATGCGGCGAATCTCGCTGGTCCCGGCGCCGATTTCGTAGAGCTTGGCATCCCTGAGCAAGCGGCCTGCAGGGTATTCGTTGATGTAGCCGTTGCCACCGAGCGCCTGGATCGCCTCCCCGGCCATCCAGGTTGCCTTCTCCGCAGCGACGAGAATACATCCTGCGGCGTCGAAACGGGTAGTCTGCCCCCGGTCGCACGCGGCGGCCACGGCATACACGTACGCACGGCAGCTGTTCATCGTCGTGTACATGTCCGCGAGCTTGCCCTGCATCAGCTGGAATTCGCCGATCGGGCGGCCGAACTGCTTGCGATCGTGCACGTAGGGCATGACGAGGTCCATGCATGACCGCATGATGCCGAGCGATCCGCCGGCGAGGATCACGCGCTCATAGTCGAGCCCGCTCATCAGGATCCGGGCGCCTTTGCCCTCCTCCGCCAGCCGGTTGGCGACGGGGATGCGGCAGTCCTCGAGCAGGACCTCGCTGGTATCCGAGCCCCGCATGCCGAGCTTGTCGAGCTTCTGGGGCGTCGAGAAGCCCGGCGTGCCGCACTCCACGACGAACGCACTGAGGCCGCGGCTGCCGGCGGCCGGGTCCGTCACCGCATACACGATCATTACGTCGGACTGCGGCGCATTCGTTATCCACATCTTGGACCCGTTGAGGACATATTCGTCGCCGTCCCGTGTTGCCGTCGTGCGCATGCTCATGACGTCGGAGCCGGCACCCGTCTCGGTCATCGCGAGCGCGCCGAGATGCTCGCCCGAGACCAGCTTGGGCAGGAACCGTTGCCGTTGCTCGTCGTTGCCCCAGCGATGCAGCTGGTTGACGCAGAGATTCGAATGGGCCCCGTAGGACAGACCCACCGACGCGGAGGCGCGGCTGATCTCCTCCATCGCGATCACGTGCGCGAGGTAACCGAGCGCCGAACCGCCGTAGTCCTCTTCCACCGTGATGCCGAGCAGGCCGAGCGCGCCCAGTTCCGGCCACAGGTCGCGCGGGAATTCGTTGCTTTCGTCGATGTCGGCGGCGCGCGGCGCAATCCGGTCGGCCGCGAATGCCGCGACGGATTCGCGCAGCAGGTCGATGTCCTCGCCCAGCCCGAAGTCAAAATCGAACATTCGAATTACCCCGTAAATAAATCAGTCACTTGTGCGACAGTGTGCGGCATCCGGCCGGGCAGCTGAATACCATGCTCGCGGTAGGCGGTTACAGGGCGTCGATAAAGCGTGAGAAAAGTTCGTACTGCGACGTGATGCCGAGTTTCGTGAACAGGTTGCGCTTGTGAACCATCACGGTGCCCGGCGCGATGCCGAGTTCGCGGGCGACCGACTTGGTGGAGTGGCCGCGCAATAGCAGCTGCGTGATCTCGCGCTCCCGCTCGGTGAGCAGTCCGTCCCCGAAGTTCTCGAAGCAGCGCGTGAGACGCTGGTGCAGGCTGCCGCCCGTGTCCTGCCGGCGGTCACCCGCGGAGCTGCGCTGCCAGATGGTCCGCATCGCCGCGTGCACGAGCGGCTCGACGAATTTCAACCGTTCCAGCTCGGCCTTTGTGAAGCGGCGCGTGCGCCGGCCCACGACCAGCGCCAGCGTGCTGTTCGCGGAAACGTCCACCAGGAAATCCATTTCATCCTTCAGATGCGTGCGCTCGCAGTATTGCCGGTAATACTCGCTGGACCGGAAGCGATCGGGCGACTGGTCCCGGAACCGGCACACGCCGGGCTTGTCGTCGCCGACGGCCAGCTGGTACAGCGGATCGAGCAGGTAGGGGCCCGCTACGTAACGGTCCACGTAGTGCCGCCGCCCGGCAGGTTCCAGCGTGTGATGGAATACCTCCGGTGGCGCGTCGCGATGAAAGGCGAGCAGGCAGGTGCCCTCGTGTTCGACCGCAACACCGATCGCCTCCGCAAGCGCACCAGCGGCGGAGTCGACGTCGCTGCTCTGCACGAGGCGCGCGATTGCATCGAGCCACTGGGCGGATTCGAACCTCGACTTCAATGCCCGCGACCCGCCTCAGGCCTGGTACAGCGCGGCCGCGGCCCCGCTCGGATCCTCGATCACGCAGAATCGTCCCCCTGCGAGGCCGCGCGGTTCGACCAGGATTTTGCCGCCCTTCTCGATACACGCGGCCGCGCTCGCCTCCACGTCATCGACGACGAAATACACCAGCCATCCCGCCGGCAGGTCCTCGTTGCCGCCCCGTGCATGACAGATGCCGCAAACGGGCTCTCCGCTCCCCGGCGCGGTCATGTTGAAGTCGTCGTAGTCGCCCATGCTGACCGGCTGGGGCGACAGTCCCGTGACGTCGGCGTAAAAGTCTCGCAGCCCGGCCGCGTCGTCCACGGTGATGTCGATCCAGCCGATCTTGCCTGTTTGCTCACTCATAGTGTCTTCGCATCAAAAAGAAGTAAGAAAGGACGCGGCGTTGCCTCCGATGGGCCCCTCACCGGCGCGCGCAAGCCGCAGGTAATCGCGGCCTTTCGGGTAGTCCGCCGGCTGCGGATTGCAGACGCGCAGCACGCGGTTTCGATGATACAGCCTGAGCTGCGACCGGAACGGAATCACCCGCGCCGGGTCGTTCCCGGTGAGTTCCCGGTGCAGTTCGGGCAGCCGGTACCATGGCACGTTCATGTCCGCGTGATGCGCATTGTGGTAGCCGAAGTTGAGTGTCAGCCAGTTGAGCTTCGGAAACCGGAGCGACAGCGGATTGCTGAAGGTGTGCGCCTGCTCCCATTCGGCGTCGCCCTTGTGCGGCGGCCTCGCGTATTCGAACAGCGTCGGGTTGGACGGGTAATCGTGCTGCAGCATGTCCATGAAGCGCAGCACGTGCATCATGAGCAGGTAGGCGACTGCGTAAAGAATCGCAACCTTCGGTGCGAGCAACAGCAAAGCAAGGAAGACGCCGCCGCGGATCACGAGCACGGCCACGTTGCGGCGGCGCTGGTCCCGGCGTTCCGGTATGACGAACGACGTGAGCATCATCACGCCGTGCATGACCAGGTCGTGTGCGGGGATGTAAAACCATTCGAGGCCCCGCACGAGCCGGAGAATCAGCGGGTGCCGGTCGAAGAACTTCTCGTAGTCGAACCAGACCACGTCGTCGTTGTCGACGTGGTGACGGAAGTGCTTGTAGCGCATGTCTTCGTACGTGCCATACGCTGCGCCGCACAGCCAGCTCAGCGCGCGGCCGAGTGCCGCATTGTGACGGCTGCGCCTGAACACGAGGTTGTGCCCGCATTCGTGGATCAGGTAGGCGGCGACCACCATTGAATGTGCCAGCAGCAGGGTCGCAATGGCATTCACCAGCCGGGAATCGGCAAACAGGCCGGCGAATCCGGCAGCATAGCCGGCGGCGGCATAGAGCAGCGCGCCGCCGTTCATGAGCACGCCTTCCGGTTCCCTGAACAGCGCAACGACCGCCGGCATGAACCCCTCGCGAGGACCGATTTACTTGCCTCCAGTTGTACACTTAGCCGTATCGTATTGCTAGCATAGGCGCGCAGCCCGGCGCAGAGAGAAACTGTATGAAACTGGTCACCGCGATAGTAAAGCCATTTCGCCTCGATGACGTGCGTAACGCCTTGAGCGAAGTAGGTATCCAGGGAATGACGGTCAGCGAGGTCAAGGGTTTCGGCCGCCAGCGGGGCCACACCGAGCTGTACCGGGGCGCCGAATACGTCGTCGATTTCCTGCCGAAGGCGAAGATCGAGGTTGCCGTTCCGGACGACCTTGTGGAACGCACCGTCGAGGCCATCATCGACAGCGCCAAGACCGGCAAGGTCGGCGACGGCAAGATATTCGTCACGCCGCTCGACCAGGTGTGGCGCATCCGCACCGGCGAAACCGGCGACAGCGCGCTCTGACCGGGCGCCGCTAGAACCCTGCTGCGTTCAAGAGCACGCGTGCAAGCATGAACCACAGCACCAGCGCCGCCGCGAAGTAACTCAGGAATCGAAAGACCACGACATTGGCCGTGCAGTGTATGACGCTGTGCACGGTCCGCAGCGCTGCGAACGCCCACGCCGAAGCCACGTGCAGTCCGTCCGCCGAGCCGGTCACCTCGAGATACAGGCACAGCGCGTAGAACAGCACGGGCAGTTCGAGGAGATTGCGCAGGTTGTTGGCCGGGAGAGCCACCGCTTCCGGAAGCACCGCTGCGGCCTTTTCCGGCGTCGCGAGATCCTGGGGCCGAACCCCGTTCGCTTTGATGTAGGCCAGGCGGCGAATGTACATGTACGCCCACACCAGCGCGGTGAGCAGCATCATGGCGAGGAACGGCGCAAGAATTGCCTGCGATTCAGCCACTGGCCTGCTGTCCTCTCCCCAGGTGAGGCTCGATTATGCCACGCCAGGCCGCGAGCTTTTCCTCGAACGTCAGCGAGGCGTGCGCGGGACTCGTTGACGGCAGCAGCGCAAGCTCGAGACCCGATTCGGGCAGTGAAGGCTGCACCCGGCGCTGAAATATCTGCTGCGCCGTCCTGCCGTTGAAACACACCAGCCGAATGTCTTCATGGCCGGCAAGGAACTTCTCGAAATCGTTGGGCACGGCAGAATTCATGTCGATGTCAGCGTCGAGACTGCCCGGACGCACGGAACTCGACAGGACGTCCCAGACTGCGATACGGCGTGCCTGTAACGCACGGCAGCGCGCGGGATAGTCGCCCGCGGCGGCGGCGATAACGCGCATGATCTTCCAGAACGCGTTGCGCGGATGCGCATAGTATTCCCCCGCCCGCAGCGACGCCTCGCTGGGCAGGCTGCCGAGAATCAGCACCCGCGCGTCCTCGCGCGCGACGGGCGGGAAGCCCCGCGACGCGCCGGCGCCCCCGGGGCGAACATCTCTCTTTTTCATATTTGTCGTTGAAACGGGCGAATTGTGCGCCAGCAGGACCGGTGGCCTCGAAGTATAAACGTACCCATTACGAGGAGGCCGATATGGGCATACGGTGGCTGGTTGCGCTGCTCCTGTTCGTCGTCGCGGGGCAAGGGCACGCAAACCACGATCGTGACGCGCTCGCCTGCGACGAGGTGAAGCAGGCGATCCGCGACATCGAGGCGCGTATGCGTGCCGGGTACAGCCGCGCTCAGGGCGAGCGATACGAAGCAAGGCTGCGCAAGCTCAAACGCAAACGCAGCAAGCTCTGCCGGTGAACGGATTTCCGGGTCAGTAACCCCGCTCGGGATCAACGACGTTCAGCAGCGCGTCTCCCGCGATGAATCGACGGATGTTTTCGCGAGCAAGCGTCAGCTGGCGCTCCCTGTTGTTGCCGTACCACGCGATGTGCGGCGTGATAATCACGTTCGGCATACGCCACAGGACGTGGTCCGCCGGCAGCGGTTCGGGATCGGTGACGTCGAGACCCGCAGCGGCGACACGGCCGTCGGCCAGCGCGGCGACGAGATCGTCCGTTACGACGCTGGCGCCGCGCGCAACGTTGACGAAAAACACGCCCGGCTTGACCGCGTCGAAGAATGCCGCGTCGAACAGGCCCTCGGTCTCCGGCGTCAGCGGCAGTGCGTTGATAACCACGTCTGCCTGCGCAGCCAGCTCGAACAGCTCGTCCGACAGGCCGACGTAGTCGACGTAGTCCGGCCCCGACCTCGAGCTGTTGCGCGTCGCGATCACCCGCATGCCGAGCGCCGCGGCCCGTTTGGCGGCAGCCCTGCCGATCCCGCCGAGCCCGACGACCAGTGCGGTCTTGCCGTCGACGGACATCATGCCGAGTTCGTTGCCGATGGACCGGTCCCAGCTTCCTTCCGGCATCGTCTTGGCCTGCTGCGTGAGCCCGCGCGTCAGGCTCAGCATCATGGCAATGGCGTGCTCGCCGATGACGGGCGATGCCATTTTTTGCATGTTCGTTAGCAGGATACTGCCGCTCGCGACCTCGTCGACTGCGAGACAGCGCTCGGCGCCTGCGCTGAAGATCTGGATCCACACCAGCGCATCCGCCCCCGCGACGACATCGTCGCTGCAGTAGCCGATGATCGCGTCGGCATCGGACGCTTCCGCCCTTGCGGCATCCTCGGACGGCGCCGCAACGAATACGACGCCCGGGAATTCATCGCGCAGCGCGGCAACCAGCTCTCCGGCGTCCCTGACGACGAGCTTTTGCGGCGGCCTCCAGCCCGGCAGGTCGCGGCTCGCGACGGGGCCTTCTTCGAGGCCCGCGTCCTCGATGAGACGGTCGATGGAAACGTCGGCACGCACCGGCACGGCGGCCGCCAACGCGGTCAGGCAAATGATCAGTGTTCGCAACACGGCTTGGTCCTGGCTGTTTCCGGAGGGACCCCGAGGATACGGAACCCCGCGGCGCCAGGCCAGAGTGCCGGGTCAGGCGGGGAAGAAGTCGATCGGCTTGGTCGTCGTGATCGGCTCGACGTCCCGGGCTTCGAAACGGAACTGCTTGACGCGCAATACCAGCTTGCGCTCGAGTTCCGGGTCGCCGAGTTGGCTGGACACGACTTCGCAGAACGTCACCTCGCCCGACGGCGCGATGGTGAGTCGCAGAACCAGCTTGCCCTCGAGCGTCGGGTCCATCCGCAGCGCACGGTTGTACAGGGCGAAGATCGCACCCTTGTTCTTGTCGAACACGAGCTCGATTTCTTCGCGTGAGCGGGATGCCTTGCCGCTCGTGCCCGTGCGCCGCGCGCCGCCGGCCGACTGCTGTTCGACCCCGGCAACGGGGCTTTCCACCTTCGTGGTCGAACGGGCGGCGATACCGGTGCCGCCGGTGTTGCGGCTCATGCTTGCCGTGTTGATGCCGCCCGACGCGGCGCCGGCCTTCGACGTGATCATGGAGCGCTCGTTGCGTTGCGCCTGGCCCACCGACGCCGTCAACTGGCGGTCGTCGACCGATTCCACCAGGTCCTTGTCGACGAGATCGGCGAGATCCTCGGCGAACGGCATCAGTGCGGCCTGTGCCTTTTCACGCGCGATTTCCTCGCGGGTGGGCTGCGGCTCCGGCGGCGGCTCGGGGACCGGCTCGGGTTCCGGCTCCGGCTCGGCCTCCGCAACCTGCTCGGGCTCCGGCTCTGCTTCGGGCTCCGGTTCTTCCGGCTCGGGTTCGGGCGGGGGTGGCGGCGGCAGGGGCTTTTCCTCGAGCATCAGCTGCGCAATTCGCGGCGGAATCTCGATAACCTC
Source organism: Woeseiaceae bacterium (assembly GCA_035465295.1). Lineage (GTDB taxonomy): Bacteria > Pseudomonadota > Gammaproteobacteria > Steroidobacterales > Woeseiaceae > UBA1847. Next base: position 10,776 of record DATHRM010000079.1, read on the forward strand.
GGCAGGGTCCGGTTCCGGAGCCGGCAGGAACGGCCACACGGCGCTGAGGACGAACGCAACCAGGAACGTGATGCCGAGCAGGCGCTGGAATCTCTTTTCCTGGCCCTTGCCCGTTGTCCACGGCAGCTCGTACTCTCTGTAAAACGGTAAATCCAAAGCCGTTTCTCCTGGTGCTTTCCCGCGTCTACCGCGTGATGCCCTCAGCGTGCCGCCTGCAGGCCATCGAGCTTGTCGGAGCTCTTCTGCAGGACGGCGAGCGAAATCTGTCCGTAATCCGATCGCGTGCAGGTCGCCATGACCTTCTTGAGGAGCCGGTAGGGAATTTCCTTGTCACCCATGATGGTCACCTCGCGGCTCGCGATGTCTTCGTTTGCCGCGCGGCGCAGCACCCTGTCGTTCTGCGACAGCAGCGCTTCGCGCAGCGCAGGGATGTCATTGCCCTTGATCGCCATGACCTCGTCGATCTTCGCGACCGGCGTTCCCTGCACGATGATGTCTTCTTCGCCGATGAGAATGACGACGGTTTCACGCGCCTTCTCCTCGGCGATCGACTCCGGCAGCTGCAGGTCCTTGGTATTCGGCAGCGTTTCCACGTCCGACGAATTGACCAGCAGGAAGAACACCAGGATCGTGAAGATGTCCATCAGGGACACGAGGTTGAGACCCACGCTCTTTCCGTGGCGCTTGTGGTGCTTTTCCATCCGCTTGGCACGGGCTGACTTGACCATCTCTAGGCGCCTCCCCCGGTCACCGGCGCATCGCCGATCGAAATATCCGGGAACAGGTCGTAGCGCTTCACCGACTGTTCGGCTTCGTCGATCCGTTCCACGATTCGCACGCGATCCATCACCTGGACGAGCGTGTCGTATTCAATGTCCTGCTCCAGCAGAATCGATGCGTCCGTTTTCGACGGATAGCGGTTCTTGAGCTCGGACAGCTTGCTGCTGAGTGCCTCGTAGTCGTAACCGTCGTCTGTATTCGGATAGACACCGAGCAGCCCCTGGTTGCGATCGCCGACTTCGATCTTGTCGGCCCGGATAATGACCTCGAGCTGGAACGCCTGGTCCTGTTGCTCCGCGGGCTCGGTAGAGGAGCCTGGCAGGTTCAGTTCGAGAACCGCCAGACGCGAGAACACCGCCGTGATCAACAGGAAAGGAACCAGGATCACCATCAGGTTCATGAATGCCGTGATGTTGAGCTCCGCCGTCTCTACGTTGCGACGGCCGCTCTTGCGGCTTCGGATCATGACTACGCTCCGGCGCCCTTGAGCTGTCTTTCGGTAACCGCGTTCAGGAACTTGACGCTGGCCATTTCGAGGCTGTCCACGAGCTGATTCGTCTTCGTCTGCAGCAGCGCGTGTACGAGCAACAAGGGAATGGCAACCATCAGGCCGAATGCCGTCGTGTTCATGGCGACGGAGATGCTGGCTGACAGCAGGTCGGCCTTGTCCGCCGGGTTCGCGTTCGACACCGCCGTGAATGCCCGGATCAGACCGATAATCGTGCCGAGCAGTCCCAGGAGCGTGGCGATATTGGCGAGCGTCGCGAGGTAGTGGGTGCGCTTCTCGAGCCGCGGCAGCACCTCCATGAGGCTCTCCTCCATCGCCTTCTCGATGTCGTCGCGCCGCCGCGCCGACTTCACGCGGTAAAGGCCGTAGGTGAGTATCGAGCCGATCGCCGCTTTCGACTTGGCCGTCTGGGCGGCCGCCTCCTGGAAGTTACCGGCCTTGAGAAACGGCACGATCTTCTTCCACAGGGCCCGATTGCTTGCGCCCGAGATGGTCAGATACATCCAGCGTTCGATGGCAATTGCCACACCGATCGCGAACACGAACAGAATGGGGTACATGAACGGACCGCCATCCTGAAAAAACCGCACAATAGTGCCCATTTGCTTGCTCCTCTACGATCAAATTGCGCGCCAACGCACGCGCCTGAATTTTCAAATCGCGCGCCGTGGCGCGCCGCTACTCTCCGTTACCGTACAGGTCGCCGTAATAGTCGACCTGCCGCGTAAATTCGTCCCGGTCCAGGGGTGCCAGCACCTCGTCGAGCAGGGTGTTCACCGGGCGCCCCGTCAGTTCCCCCGGCCGCGCCTTCTGCCAGGGCACGATGTACAGCACCTTGGGCAGTTCCTGGTTGCCGGTAATTTCCGTGCGGCCGAGCGTCATCTCGTCCATCACGCCGCCGGATGACTCGCGCCGCGTGACATCCTGCGCAACGACGGCGTCGGCCTGCTCCGCGGCTTCGGCCGACGTGTCGACCGCCGGCTCCGGCGTGTCGACCTCGTCGAATGCCGCGGACGTATCCACGGCCGGCTCGAAATCGTCGGTCGTGTCCTGCGCGAATGCCGCAAGCGACGAGGCCAGGGCGATCCCGGTGACGAACACGCTGCGGCCACGAACTCTCATACGCTTCATTCCGTTATGTTCGCCGTTCGCTGAGACGCGGCGACGCGACGCTCTAAATCGGTGATCCACTTTTCGACCTGCTCGTCGTCCCCGACGATTTCCTGGTAGCGCTCGAAATGCTGTAATGCGGAATCCAGTCGCTGCAAGTAGAGTTCATTGAGGACACCCAGGTTGTAGTGTGCCAAGGCGTAATCCGGGCTGGCTGTGACGGCCTTCAAATAAGCGGCCTCTGCCTCCAGGAAATTGCCGTTTCTGCGATGTAGCATGCCGAGCTGGTTCAGCGCGGGGGCGTAATCCGGGTCGATCGCGAGCGCGGCCTCGACGGCCGCCCTGGCATCCTCGTCGTTGTCGTTGTTGACGTGAATGATGGCGAGATTGACATGTGCCCCGGGATAGCCCGGGTACTGCAGCAGGAATTCCTTGAAACGGAGTTCGGCATCGAGATAATCGCCGGACGCCATCACGGCCACCGCCTGCTCGTACATCGTTAGCGCTTCCGGCGGCACGTCGGCCGCTCTCGCATCACCGGGCGCCGCCTGCCCGGCGCCGTCCGGGCGGGGCCCGGTCGACGTGCAGCCCGCAGCCGCCAGGACGAGGCCGAGTACCGTCAGCCGCAGCGCGGCCCGCTCAGTAAAGTGCCGTGACAACATCTTCGCTGCGCTCCAGTTTCGCGTAACGCGCCGGCAGCAGGCCGGCCAGCCGGTTGAAACTCCGCTCTACCCATTCGTCCCAGATTCCGTCGGACGTCCGCTCCGTATTCGCCTTGTAAAGTTCGATCGCCTTCTCCTCGATCGGGAAGACCTGTTCCTCGAGCAGCAGCTCGTACTGCTCCAGCGCATCCGCATCCAGGTCGTTCGGCCGTTCGGATTCCAGCACGTCGTCCGCGAACGACTCGTAGACCTGCGCCAGCCGGAACGTGGACTCCGTCGTCACTTCCGCCACGCCGTAGTCGGCCGCGTCGGTATACGCCTCGATGACGTCCTCCATCAGGGACCGCTTGAGTTTCATGCTTTCCGCGAGCGGCTGCTTGAGTTTCGCCACCTCGAATCGCTTGCGCAGCGGCTCGGCGAGACGCACCGAGGCTGTCGCCGCAAGGAAGCGGGTGCGATCGGTTCGCTGCGCCCCGGCGCGCGCGTCGACATCGATGATTTCATTCAGCCGTGCCGTCACCTCGGCGCTGTTACCCTGCATCTCGGCGATTTCCAGCAGCCGGTAGCGAGCCTCGATCGATTCCGACAGCGGGTCCGGGTACCGCGCCACAATATCCTCGAGCACGCGCTTCTCGCTGGCAACGATGCCGCCCGCTTCGTAAAGTTCGGCCGCTTTCCAGAGCGCCTCCCGCCGTACGTCTTCGCTGCTGCTCTCTGCAACGGCTATCCGCTCGAATTCGGCGGCCGCCTGCGTTGCCCTTCCCGTTTCCATGTAGGTAACGGCCAGCTTCTGCGCGATGTCGTCGGCGAATTCGCTGTCCGGGTAATTCGTGCGGTACTGCTCGAGCATGCCGGCAGCACGATCCCAGGCCGCCATGTTGATCAGTGCGGCAGCGGCATCGTATTCGGCGGTTGCGCGAATGTTCGAATCGGGGACCGCCTGGCCCAGGCGCGTGAAATGAGCGACCGCCGTCTCCAGGTCGCCGGCATCCCTCGCCTGCTCGCCCTGCTTGTAAATCGACGACGCGATGCGTTCCCTGACTTCTTCCGACGCCTCCGCGTCGTCCACGGGAGTCAGGCCCCGCAAGCTGTAATACGCGGTTTCCGCCTCCGCGTAATTGCCCAGATCGAACTGCGAATGCGCAACCACGGTCCATGCCGTACGCGCCAGCTGCGGTTCGACCGGTGGCTGCTTGGCGATAACGGCCTGGCCGACGGCAATTGCCAGGTCGAACTGGTTCTGCGCGAAGAGGTCTTCGGCCACGGTCGTCAGCACCGTGCCCGACTCCGGATGCTCGGGATAGGTATCGGCGAACCGCAATCCGCTGTCGAGGTACTGCTGGTGCCATGCCGTCTTGTCGACGCCCTCCAGGGACTTCTCGTGCTCGCGATACGCAAGCAGCGCCGCGTAGCCGGCCTCGGCGGATTTTTCGTGCATCGGGTACGCGTATGCGGTGCGTTCGTACTCCGTCTTCGCCTCCGCATAGTCCTGGCTCTCGAACAGGATCTCCGCAAGCAGGAAATTGGTGTTCGCCGTATCTTCTTCGCCCGGAAAATACGCGAGGTACTTGCGATACCAGCGCGCCGCTTCCTGGTAGTCGCTGCGCTTGCCGTCCTTTTGCGCTTCGGCGTGGTAGTACTGCGCGAGGTCGGTCAGGTTGGCCTTCAGGTGCGCCGCAACGGCATTGTTCCGCTCGCGCGGATTCCGCACCCAGAAGTTCCCGTCCATGCCGTAACGCTCGACAAAGCCTTTCTTGCCTTCAAGCACGAGGCTCGGGAATCCGCCGCGCTTGTAGGCTTCGATCACCTCGACCTGCAGCAACGGCGCCTTCGGATGGAAAGGATCCTGGTCGACGAAAGCGCCGTAGGTCTCGGCCGCGTCGACGTAGCGTTCCTTGTCGAGATAGAGATCGCCGAGATTCATGTAAATGACGTAGGCGTAATCGGGTTGCCCGCGTTTGGCGAAGTACTCGTCGATACTCCCGGCTCCGGACATGTACGAGAAGCTCAGCGACAGGACCCGGAACGTGTCCTCGACCAGTTCCTGCTCCGCGCGGCTGAGCGCTGCGAGGCGATCTTCCCCGTCCCGCAGTTCGACACCGCCGAGTTTGCGATCGAGCAGCTCGAAGAACGGGTCCAGGCTGTCCTCGTGCCACGCCAGCTTGAACTGCGACCAGCCCAGCTTGTAAAGGGACTGCTCGTAAAAACGCGACTCGTCGCCGAATGCGACGACTGCCTGGTAGGCCTTTTCGGCCTGGTTGTAGCGTTTGCGCAGGAACAGCATTTCGCCGCGGCGAAACTGCACCTCGTCGATCATCGGCGTCGCGGGATACTTGACGACCAGTTCCTCGAGCACGTCGAGCGCTTCGTCCGTGCGCCCGCCGATCTCGTACGCGCGTGCGAGCTGGTAGAGCACGGTGTCGTTGCGCCGGTAGCTCGGGTAGGCCTCGAGCAATCGCTGGTAGAGGCTGACGGCATTGTCGTAGCCCGTCCCGCCCAGTCCCTCGATGTTGTCAGCGAGCTCCGCCGCTTCGCTGGCCTCGAGCTCGAGGTCGCCGAGGCGGCGCATGGCCTCGGCGCTCAGCGACGGATCGTCCGCCACGAGGTCGAGAAATTCGCGGTAATTGTCGCGAGCGAGGTCGGAGCTGTTCATGATGACCCTGCCCGGGCGGATTTCGACCGTCTCTTTCTCGAGGCTCTTGATCGTTTCCGCTTTTTTGACGTCGGCGTGCGCCGCAAGGGCGACCAGCAGGGTTGCACCGGCTATCGCCATTGTCGATTTGCGCCGAATCACTGGACCGCCGCCTCGGTGACCGTCGCGGCGCGATCGTAAATGGCAGCGAGTGCAAACCGGGCCTGCACGGTGTAGGTATCCAGGCGCCGCTGCTGGGCCTGCAACTCACCAACCGCGATCGCCTGCAGGAATGCCCGTTGCTCCGCCATCGCGTCGCCGACCCGCATTTTCAATACCTCGATACGCGGCTCGAGACCGTACACGCGTTCGTCGAAGGTCCGGAATTCCACAGGCTGCCGTTGCATCGAGTCGTCAACCTGGCGGCGCGCACGCTGCGTCTCGACGAGCGCTTCGCCGGTCTCGCGCAGGTCCCTGCGGATGCGCCACAGGCGTTCCTTGAAGTCTTTCTCCAGGCTCCATTGCAGCACGCCTTTCAGCAACCGGATCTTGTCGCGAACCTCGTCTGCCTCGGGAATGTCCGCGTTCAGGGCCGGCGTTTTCTCGAGGCTCGTGATCTCGCCCCACATTTCGAATTCACGCTTGTCGGCGAGCGCCAGCCAGTCGCCGCTTTGCTCGATGTCGTTCAGCAGGGCGTCGAACTCCAGCTTGCGCTGCACCATGCCGTCGATATCGGCGCGCGAAAGCGCTTCCTGCACCTGCGGCAGGCGCTTTTCGTAGGCGAGGCGCCTGGTTTCCAGCATGTTGGCGTAGACCTCGACTCGCTGCTGCCAGCGATCGAGATTATTCCAGAGGTAGTTCAGGTCGCGGTAATTCTTGAGACCTTCCTGGAATTCGTGCGTCGCGAGAAGATGAAACAGGTAACGCGCCTGCGGACCTTCGGGCAGCGACTGCAGCCGCCAGTACCAGCCGGTGCTGTCCAGCGGGTCGTCGCTGATGAATTCGTCGAAAAACCGGCCGGACTCGATGTGGTCGATCGTGCGTTCAATGCGATTGGCTTCTTCGTAAAACGCCTCGACGGCGTTCACGTAATGATCGGCGGCCTGGCTGATCGAATCGAGCTGGGCAAGGGCATAGGGGATCGCCAGCATGGATTCCTGCACCGCCGGGTCGAGGAGGTCCCGCCCCCGCAATTCCATCCACGGCACGAGCGCCCGCTGGTAACGCTCGAGTTCCGCGTCGGCCCAGCCGACACCGAGCAATGCCTTGTTCGAGAACGGGCCTTCCAGCCGGACGCGCTGCAGCGGCATCTTCGCCGCGTGCGGCTGACCCGACTGCAGCAGCGCATAACCCAGCGCCAGGTTGGCCTTGTCGCGCAGCGAGGTGAGCTCCTCGTTCCAGGGATCGATGTCGCCGAGTTCTTCGAGGATCTTCTTTGCTTCGTCCATGCGGCCGCTGCGCACGAGCGCGACACCGAGGTTGAACTGCGCATAACGCGACCATTCGGTCTTGCCTTTCCAGTCCTGCAGCAGCGCGATCGCCCTGTCGAACTCGCCCCCGTCGATCAGGAGCTGCGCCTGCAGCATCCGCGCTTCGCGCCCGATGTCCTCGGGCAGCTCATCGCCGATGTTGTCGAGCGCACGTTGCGCCTTGTCGAGATAGCCGCGCTGGCGCCAGATCTTCGCGAGGAAGAACCAGGTCCGGTCGCGAATCTCGGGATTGACGTTGTTCGCCAGCAGGCGTTCGAAAATCTCCGCCGCCTCGAGGTGATGTCCGTAGGAAAGGTACAGGCCACCTTTCAAGAGCTCCGCCTGCGCCGCGTGCCGCTCGAGCTGGCCCTGCTCCTCTGCGGCCAGCACGCGCACGATGGCCGGGAAATAGTCCTCCTGGTAGAAGTAGAAAAGGACCTCGCCGTAGTGCGGTTCCTCGACGACGATCGGCGCCGGCTCGTCCTTACCGGCGAGCGCCGACGCGTCCGGCGCAATGGGCGCGAGGACAAGGAACAGACAGACGACGATGGCGTGGCGAGTGATCAATAATCACTCCCATTCCTTGATGACGAATTCCGGCTGCTGTTTCCGGACCCGGTCCGTGATCTCGAGCTCCACGTATTTCGCACCGATGCCTTTCGAAAAGTTCATCGTCGCGCCGCGGCGGTATTCGCGCGAATGCGGCCCCTGGCCCGTGAATATGGCGACCAGCTCGTGGTCGCCGGCTTTCAGGTTGGCCATGTGCACGCGGTGCACCCCGCCGCGCAGCAGCGATCCCGCTTCGCGATCCGTGTAAAGGTAATTGGCGACTTCCTTGCCGTCGATCTTGAGACTGACGGAGTCCAGCTTGAAGTACTCACCGACGTCCATGGAAATGAAAAACGCGACCTGCGAATTTGCCGGGAACAGGAGTTCCTCTTCGAGCAGGAACAGGTCGCGATTCAGGTCCAGCACTTCCTTCTTGAGGGACTGCACGTCCTGGTCGAGCTGCCGGAACTGGTCGCGCGATGCCGCATCCTCTGCGTCGGCGGCCATGGATGCGCTGCGCGCAGCGTCCGCATCCGGAGACACCGGCTCTTGCGCCGGCGCCGATGCCGCAAGCGCGAGCGCCAGGCTCGCCGTGAGACTCATCAGTAGCTTTCTTGTCACCCTATCTCTCCTGCCGGTCGCCCGGAATCACTCGCGCAGCAGCGCACGGACCTGGTCGAGGTATTTCTGCTCGTAGCCCGGCTTGTAACCCTGGTGTACGTGACGAACATTGCCCTCCCGGTCGACGATCACCGTCACCGGCATGGCGTCGACCTGGTACAGGCGGCTGACTTCCTTCGTCGCGTCGAACAATACGGGGAAACTAACACCGAGTTCATTGATCATGTCCATCGCACGGCTCGAATCGTCGTCGATGTTGACGCCCAGCAGGTTGAATCCAACGCGCTGGTAACGTGAATAAAGCTCATCGAGCAGCGGCATCTCCTGCCGGCAGGGACCGCACCACGTGGCCCAGAAATTGATCATGACGACGTCGCCGCGGTACTCGGAGAGCCGCAGGTTCTGGCCGGTCGAGCTTTTCAGCGCAAAGTCCGGTGCCGGCTGGCCCGCCAGGCCGGACGAGGCCAGGCTGCTGGCCGCAAACACGCTGAATACGACGCCTGCTAGCAAGTTTCTGATTTTCATGATTTCTTTCCTTGTGTTACCGGCCAGGTTACATCCGTGTTTTTTACAAGCACGCACGTTCACCTGCCCGCGCCCGGCGCGCGCCATCGATCGCTTCGGAATGGTGACAGTCACGCCTTTCGGGGGCCGTGATTATCGTCACAATTGACTCGAATGCTCTGAACATAATCGCCACTGCTTGCGGGGCGGCGAATGCTCGAATCGAGCCCGAAACCGATGAATGGCGCCTTGTTCGTGACCGGCATGCAGTCATCCTGCCAGCCGTGTATTACGTCAAGGCGATGCCTGTGCCTGCCGCGGCCGGCGCGCTGGCGCACCTGCCGCGGGGCCGTATCCGGAGTCCTGCGGGGTCTCTGTACGGATATCCTATGATAAGCGTATCAGGCTGAATTTAAAGTGAAAACTCGTCGCCTTTCGGCGACATTTCGGGTGTTTTTTTGCGACAGCGGAGGCTACCCGGGCTGCTGGCCCGCACAGGTTCCGGCTGGCGGCGTCGACAGCGCCGACCCTGCATCGGCCGAACCGGGATCCGCCAGGCCCGACGAATAGAAAATCTGCTCATCGGCGTCGATCACGATCGCTTCGTAGTCCGGCAGGCAGCCGATGAGTTTGAGCCCTTCGTCGACGCCCATCACGAACACGGAGGTCGACAGCGCATCCGTCATGACCGCATCCGGACCGATCACCGTCGCGCTGTGAACGCCCTCGACCGGCCGGCCGGAACTCGGCTTGATGATGTGGTGGTAGCGCGTGCCGTCTTCGTCGAAATACCGTTCGTAGTCCCCGGACGTCGAAATCGCCTCGTTTTCCAGCGGCACCGATATCGCCACCTCCCCGTCCTTGCGGGGATCGCGAATACCGATCATCCATGGGCGGCCGCGCCGGTCGCCCAGCAGCCGCGAATCGCCGCCCGCCGTGACAACGCCGTATTCGACGCCGTGGCGGCGCAGGATGTCGACGCCGCGTTCGACGACGTAGCCTTTCGCTATGCCGCCCAGGTTGATGCGCACACCCTGCTGCGCGAAGCGGACGGTGCCCTTGCCCTGATCGAGCGTCACGTAGCGGAAATCGATGTTGCGGCGTTCGGCCTCCACGGTCTCGTCATCGGGACGCCGCCGCTCACGGAAGTCATAGTGCTGGCCGACGCTGTCGTAGGTGATGTCGAAAGCGCCGCGCGTCAGGACGGAAATATCCAGCGAGCGCCGGATCAGCTGGAACAGCTCCTCGCCCGCGCTCACCGGTTCGTCCGCCGCACGGCGGTTGATGTCGGAAATCCGGCTGGTTTCGACGTAGGTGCTCATCAACGCGTTGATGCGATCGACCTCCGTGAAAATCTCCTCGACGATGGCGTTTCCCGCCGCTTCGTCCTCGTACCAGAAGTAGACGCTGACCTCGGTGCCCAGCTTCGGCCGCGCGTCGGCGTGCCACTCGGCACGAGCCGCGGCAGAAACGAGAAAAATCGCCACGATTCCTAGGTTTACGATCGCACACGCATTAGACTTGCGGCCAGGGTTTTTCGAATAGGAGCGGCACGGTGACTTCATTCCTGATTTTCCTCGCCATTATCGCGGCGTTCGTGTTGTGGGCGATCAGTATTTACAACCGCCTGATCAACGAGCGCAACCGCGTGCGGAATGCGTTTGCGCAAATCGACGTTCAGTTGACTCGCCGCTACGATCTGATTCCCAACCTCGTCGAAGCCGTGAAGGGCTATATGAAGCACGAACGAGAGACCCTGGAGGCGGTCATCAACGCCCGCAATGCCGCCCAGCAGAGCCTGCAGGCCGCCAAAGCCGACCCCGCAAACGCGGAGGCGATCAAGGACCTCGGCGCCTCCGAAGGCGCGCTGGGCGCGGCGCTGGGTCGCCTGTTCGCACTGTCGGAAGCATATCCCGACCTGAAGGCGAATGAAAACATGATGCAATTCCAGGAAGAACTGGCGAGCACCGAAAACAAGGTGGCCTTCGCTCGCCAGGCATTCAACGATGCAGTACTCAGCTACAACAACATGGCCGAAAACTTCCCCAACAACATCGTCGCCGGGATGTTCCGCTTCGAACTCGCCAGCTTCCTCGACATCGAGTCCGACGAGAAGCGCGACGTACCGGACGTTTCCTTTACCTGACACCCCGCTTCCGGGCATTGAATTTTTTCGACGCGCAGGATCGGGCACGCAAGGCCACTCGGTGGCTGGTCGTGGTTTACTTCGTTGCGACCGCCCTCATCGTGCTCGGCGTGACGATGGTGGTCGGGTTTGCGCTGTTCGGTACATCCATGGAGGGCCAGCGCTATTCACCCGCCGAAATTCTCGCGGCCCATCCGCGGCCGCTGCTCGCGACCGCGGCGATTACCGCGCTGTTCATCATCGGCGCGAGCCTCTACAAGACCACGGTGCTTTCCGCGGGTGGCGGGCGTGTCGCCCGGCAGATGGGCGGAACGCCGGTTCCCGCTGACGTAACGGACCCGCTGCGGCGGCGGCTGCGTAACGTCGTCGAGGAAATGGCCATAGCCTCGGGCGTCCCGGTGCCGGAGATCTACGTGCTCGAAGAGGAAAGCGGCATCAATGCGTTTGCGGCCGGTTACACGCCGGGCGACGCCGCAGTCGCGGTGACGCGCGGCACGCTGGAGATCCTGAACCGGGACGAACTGCAGGGCGTGATCGCGCATGAATTCAGTCACATCCTGAATGGCGACATGCGCCTGAACATCCGCCTGATGGGCGTCCTGTTCGGCATCCTCGCCCTCGGCCTGATGGGCCGCATGGTCCTGCGCGGCGGCTATCACGGCCGCCTGGTCGCGAGCCGCCGCAGCAAGGGGACACCGGTCGTGTTGCTTATCGGTCTCGGCGTGGCGATTCTCGGCTGGATCGGCGTATTTTTCGCCCGTCTCATCAAGGCGGGCGTATCGAGGCAGCGCGAATATCTCGCCGATGCGTCGGCCGTGCAGTTCACGCGACAGACGAACGGCATCGCGAACGCGCTAAAGAAAATCGGCGGCTACAAGGAAGCCTCGTACATCAGGAAAGCGGACCCGGAGGAGGTCAGCCACATGCTGTTCGGCAGCGGCGCCCGGTTTACCGGCCTGTTCGCGACCCATCCGCCGCTCGGCGAACGTATCCGCGCGCTCGACCCGTCCTTCCGCGAGTCCGACTACCCCGATGTCAGGCCCGTCTCCTTGGGCGAGAGGTCGGCAGCCGAGTCGGCCAGCGCGCTGGCCGCGAGCGCAGCGCCCGGCCATCCCGCACCGGCAGCGGATTTGCCGGACTCGGTTGCCGATGCCGCCGGCAATCCCGACGCAGAGAACGTGGACTATGCCCGCTGGCTCAGGCAGTCGATCCCGGCAACGCTGTATGACGCCGCGCATTCCGCGGAACTCGCCTACCTGCTCGTCATTGCATTGATCATCGACAGGGGAAACAAGCACCGCGATCGGCAACTGCGGCTCGTCGAGGAACAGCTCGGTGCCGAGCGGGCGCGGATCGTAACCCGCCTTCACGGCGAGGTAACGTCGATGGACGCCGAACATCGCCTGCCGTTGCTCGAGATCACGTTTCCCGCTGTCAAGCTGCGGCCGCCGGCGCAGCTCGAGTACCTCGTGGAGCTCGCAGGCCGGTTGATCGACGTCGACGGCCAGGTCGACCTGTACGAGTATTGTTTCTACCGGGTGCTGCGTATCAGCCTCGGCCAGGCCGCGAATCCCGCGGCGTATCCCGGGCCGCGACGCGAGGCCCGCCGCGAATTGCGCCAGGCCGTCATCGACCTCCTCACGGTCGTCGCCGACTACGGTCATCGCGATGCCGCCAGCAGCGAACGCGCGTTCGAGGCGGGCAAGGCCTACCTCGGCAAATGGGCGGAGGCGCATCGTTACCAGTCGAAGGAACGTTACACGCTGCGCGCCCTGGAACGCAGCCTCGACCTGTTGACGGCGCTGAACGGCAAGGCGCGGCGCCTGGTTCTGAAGGCCGTTACTGCAGTCGCCGTCCACGACAACCGGGTCACGACGGCCGAAACGGAGCTGATACGCACGGTGTGCGCGTCGCTCGACGTGCCGCTGCCGCCGCTGATCGCCGGACGGCGGGACGAGAGTGAGTAACGGCCTGAATTGACGTATGATCGGGGCCTTGAGCGATTTTGGGCACTCGAGGGAGCGGGCGCTGGCGTGCCTGTCCCGACACGGGGATGAAAACCATGCGTAGTAGACAACTTCAGGCTTGCCTGGCAGTGGCCGTATTGCTGTTCGCAATACCGGCGGCCGCCGCCAGCAAAGAGGAACAGCGCGTCGCCGATTCGGCGGACGTGCTCGACCGGTTCTTGCGAATCCCGGAGCAGAGCATTCCTCCGGCCATGCTGGCGCGGGCTTACGCGGTGGCGGTCATCCCGGGCGTCGTCCGCATTGGCTTCGGCCTCGGCGCACGCCGCGGCAAGGGTATTATCGTCGTGCGGCAGGAAGACGGCTCCTGGAGCAACCCGGCGTTCATTACGTTGACGGGCGGCAGCCTCGGCTTCCAGGCCGGTGTGCAGCGCACCGACGTCGTGCTGGTGTTCAAGACGCGTCGCGGCGTGGACAACATCGCCAGCGGCAAGCTGACACTCGGCGCGGACGCTTCCATCGCCGCCGGACCGGTGGGCCGCAGCGTGGAGGGCGCCACGGATATTCGCTTCCAGGCGGAAATCGTCTCCTACTCGCGGGCCCGCGGCATTTTTGCGGGCGTCTCGTTCGCCGGGGCGGGGGTCACGATGGATCGCCGGGCGAATGCGGCTTTCTACAGCTCCCCGGCCATGACGCCGGAAAAGATCTTTGCCAGTTCGCCGAATATTGCGCCCGACATCGCAAATCGTTTCGTGCAGGTATTGACGGCGCAGACCACGCGTCTCGCGAAGGCGCCGGGAATGCAGGCGCTGCCCTCGCCGGCTCCGGCCCGTGAATCCGAGTCCAGCGTGCAAACATTCGGTATGCCGGGTCCCGGGGAATCGGCCGACGGCGACGACGCCGGCGAAGCCTACTTCGATCCGAATTACTGAGGCCGGCGCCCTAATCCTCGTTACGGCGTTTTAGTTCTTCCCGGATCTCGTCGAGATTGCGGGCGGCTTCCGGTTCCGATTCCGGCGCCGTCTCGGCTGCAGGTGCATTGCTCGTTCCGGACGGCGTCGCGCTCAGCGGCTGCCGGTAACTGTCGCCGCCCGAATCCGTGCTCGCCTCGGCCGGCTCCGGGATAACGGCAATGGGGACGTTGCCGGTATCGGGCTCTTCCGTCTGCCGGCTGTCGTCGGGCGGCAACTGGCCGAACTGCGCGAGGTACTCGGCTTCTTTGCGCCGCCTCTCCGCCTCGGCCGCCCGGCGCCTGGCCTCCGCCGCCGCTTCCTGTGTCCGCCGCAATGCCTGCCGTTTGCGCTCGGACTGCGCCTCGAACTCGGCGCGCCGTGCCGCCTCCTCCCTGGCCGCGATGATCTTGTTCGCTTCCCGGGCATTGACACACTCGGCCTCGTAGCGCGTTTCCGAACGGTTACGGGAACAACGCACCAGTGCCGCCTCCAGCACGAGCGGATTGTCCACGAATTCCTGGACCGACCGCGGTGGCGGCGGCTCGGCGCAACCGGCAACCAGGGCGAGGCCACCAATCAGGATTGTCACGCGACGTGTCATCATCAAAACCCGGTAAATTGGCTAATTGGTATATATTTCAGCTTGCTACAGTCGGAATCTTAGCATCGCTGTCAACGTGGATGGGCGGTGCGAGTTCGCAGTTTTCGCCGATGCTATAGTGACGCCGGTCATTGCAGCGGGAAGCGCGTTACGTGTCCGATCAGAACCAGTTCCGGTTACTCGGCCAGCGCCGTTTCGCCCCGTTTTTCGTAACCCAGTTCCTCGGCGCGCTCAACGACAACATTTTCCGCAACGGGCTGGTGATCCTCGTCACGTTCCAGGGCGTGCTCGTGGCCGGGATGAACCACAGCGAACTGGCGAACGTCGCCGGGGCACTGTTCATCCTGCCGTTCTTCCTGTTCTCGGCAACCGCCGGGCAACTCGCCGACAAGTACGAGAAGTCGATGCTCATGCGGCGCATAAAGCTGCTCGAGATCACGTTGATGATCATCGCTGCAATCGCGTTCACGTCCGGAAACTACGTCGCGCTCCTGCTGGTGCTGTTCCTCATGGGTTGCCAGTCGACGCTGTTCGGACCGGTCAAGTACGCGTACCTTCCGCAACACCTCGGCACGGAGGAACTCGTCGGCGGCAACGCCCTGGTCGAAGCCGGTACCTACATCGCCATCATCCTCGGACTCATCGTCGGCGGCGCAACCGTCGCCGTGAGCCCGAATTCGCAGGCGCTGCTCGGCGCAAGCCTGGTCGCCGTTGCGGTCATCGGCTACCTGGCGAGCCGGCGCGTACCGCAAACGCGGGCCGTCGATCCGGGCCTGTCGATCAGCTGGAATGCATGGTCGGAAACCTGGCGCATCGTCGGCTTCGCGCGCGAGAAGCGCGATGTGTTCCTCGCCATCCTCGGCATCTCCTGGTTCTGGTTCTTCGGCTCGGCGATGACGCTGCAGCTGCCCGCATACACGCTGGTGATACTGAACGGTAATGAATCGATCACGACCGCACTGCTCGTGGCCTTCGCCATCGGCGTTGGCCTGGGCTCGTTGCTGTGCGAACGCATGTCGGGTCACCGCATCGAGCTCGGACTGGTTCCTTTCGGTTCCATCGGCCTCAGCCTGTTTGCAATCGACCTGCATTTTGCGCAGCCGATCGCAGCGATGGCGGCGGTGACGACCATCGGCGAGTTCATAAGCCGTCCCGGCAGTTTGCGTGTGCTCGCGGATATCCTGCTCCTCGGCGCTTTCGGCGGCTTTTACAGTGTCCCGCTGTATGCCCTCATCCAGCAACGCTCGGAACGCAAACACCTGTCGCGGATCATCGCCGCCAACAACATCATCAACGCCGTATTCATGGTGGTCGCCTCGCTGCTTTCGATTGCCATCCTCGGTGCCGGCTTTTCCATACCCGAGCTGTTCATCGTGCTCGCACTGCTGAATGCCGTCGTCGCGGTCTACATTTATACGCTGCTTCCCGAGTTCATGATGCGTTTCCTTGCGTGGATACTCGTCAACACCATCTATCGCATACGGCCGCGCGGCATCGAGAATATTCCGGACAAGGGTCCCGCCGTCGTCGTGTGCAACCACGTGAGCTACCTGGACCCGATCGTCCTGCTCGCATCCGTGCGCCGGCCCATGCGCTTCGTCATGTACTACCGGATCTTCCAGCTGCCGCTGCTGCGCTTCCTGTTCCAGCATGCGAAGGCGATTCCGATCGCCTCCGCAAAAGAGGACGAACAGTTGATGAACGAGGCGTTCGAGAAGGTCGATGCCGAACTGGCGGCGGGAAACATCGTCTGCATATTCCCCGAAGGCGGTATTACCGATGATGGTGAGGTCCAGCGATTCCGGCCCGGCATCGAGAAAGTCATCACAAACCGGCCCGTGCCGGTCGTACCGGTCGCGCTGCAAAACATGTGGGGCAGCTGGTTCAGCCGCAGCAACGGCGGCCGGATTCGCAAGTTCCCGCGCCGGCTTTTTGCCAGGGTGCCGGTCATCATCGGCGACCCGGTCATGCCCGGCGATGCGACTGCGGCAAACCTCGAAATCCTCGTGCGGACCTTGCGCGGCGATCGGCGCTAGCGTCCTCAGGGCTTCTCGTCGCCACCGGGGCTGCCGCTTGCGGCTGCCGTAACGGCCGTTCCCCAGCGGCCTTCCGTGGCCATCCCCAGCCTTCTGCGCCATTCCTCGATGAGTTCGTCGCGATTGCCGAACAGGCCGGGTGTTTCGCTCGAGTCGAGACGCAGTTGCGCGACA
Organism: Woeseiaceae bacterium; assembly: GCA_035465295.1. Lineage (GTDB taxonomy): Bacteria > Pseudomonadota > Gammaproteobacteria > Steroidobacterales > Woeseiaceae > UBA1847. The sequence continues at coordinate 27,485 of DATHRM010000079.1, forward strand.
GTCACGGACCCCGCGCGAATGACGGGCAGCTTTATCTCGTTGCCGGCGGACGTCGGCGTATTCACGACGATGCCGGCGCCATTCGCGGGTCGCGGCCCGAATATCGCATCCAGCCAGATGAGGCCGTTCGTCGACGAACTTGCGCGGTGGATCCAGCGCGCTGTCCGGAAGTAGGCGCGTGAACCAACCGGGTTGAAGGCCACATCTTCCACGCTCGACGGGAGGCTCACAGAGAGCGCGCCTATGCGGCCCTCTTCGAGGTCGAATTGCTGCGCGAGATTGTTCTGATCCACGAGGACGAGACGGCGGCCACGCGGCGAGGCTCGCAACCACTTGATCGCGAAAGCTCCCTGCCAGCGCAGCTGCTGCGTCCAGGCGCCCGACGCGCTTCGCGAGACGACGCTCAGCGATCCGGATCGGCTGCCGAGATAGAGGTTGTCGTCGTCTGCGAACGCAACACCGGCATGGACCTCGCCGAGGGGTAATTCGACCAGGACATCCCCGCTGCCGGTGTCGAGCAGCACCACCCGGGTCGCGTTGACGGCTGCGAGCGTCGATGCGTCCGGCGAAAATTCAAGCGCCGTAACCGTCCCGCCCGGCATGTCCGTCATGAACGGTAACGGCCTGCCATCGGCAAGGTCCCAGACGCGCACGGTATCGTCGGCCGCAGCGCTTGCCGCCAGCCGCCCGTCGGCGCTGATGCGCAACATGCGCACCGCCGCATCGTGGCCGACGAAGCTCACCTCTTCCGCGGCGGCGGCGAGTGACTCCGCGGAAACGTCTGCCGGCAACACATGGACGTGACCGCCGTCGTCGCCGATCACGAGGTTGCCGGCATCGGGCGTCGCCGCAACGACGGCGTTGCCCGTAGCCGTCCAGACCGCATGGCTGGCCTCCGAATTCGCGGTCGCCACCGGGACGATATCGGCCGGCACACGCCAGAATCTCGCTGCGCTGTCGGGGCCGCCTGTCAGCAATACGCGCTCGTCCGCACTGAAGGCCAGCAAATGGCTGGCCTCGTCCGAGCCGCCCGAACCCAGCAGCGGACCGGCCTGTTGACCGTTATCCGTGCGATATACCTGGTATCCGCTGCGCGGCCGCCCGATAGCCACGCTGGAGCCGGACGACGAGAAGGCAAGCCGCCAGCGGCCCTTGCCCCGCTCGTCGAGCAACGGCAGTCCCGGGCGCTCGACGCGCCACAACGAGGCGCCGGAATCGCCGTAAATCACGCCGAGCACGTCGCCGCCGGCATCGAGACTGATCGCGCTCGGCTGCAGCGGCAGATCGATCTGCGCGAGCATTTCACCGCTTTGAAAATCCCAGATGCGCACGGCCTGGTCGAAGTCTGCGACCGCGATGCGAGCGCCGCTTGCATCCAGCGCGACGAGCGCGGGCGTGCCGGCAATGTCGAGCCGGCCCTGGACCTGCCCGGTTTCCAGCGACCAGAGTTCCAGCCGCGTGTCGGTGTCGCTGCGGGTCTCGGCGAACAGGTGCAGTCCGTCCCCCGTGAGCTGCGAGTTAAGGCTCGCAGCCCCGACTTTCATGCTCTGGATTCGGTCCCCCGTCGCGGTGGCCCAGACGTTGACCGACTCGACGGTCGCCGTCACCAGCCGGCGCGCGCCGTTGTCCAGCCCGACTATTTTTTCGTTCTGGTTCACGGCCACCGCCCGGATCGGTTTTGCGAACGCGAGGTCCCAGACGCGTGCGCTATCGCTCTGCAGGGCACGGGCCACGGCGTATCGTCCCTCCGGGCCGATCCAGATATTGTCGGTATCGCGTTCCGCCGGGTCGGGGATGTGCAGGCCGCGCTGGAAGTCCTCGACCAGGCCCTGTGAATTCAGCGTCAGGTTCCAGCCGACGAGATGGCCGGCAACGCCGATCTCCTCGTCGCGCACCGAGAGACTCCACGTTCCGTTCATCGGTTCGCCCACCAGGTCCTGGAGGTGGCTGGCGGGTATCCGTATGTCCTCGACGCTCGACGCGCGTTCGATTCCGGTCTCGATCTCCACGGCGCGGCCCGACGGCGCGATGATCTTGACCCGCAGGTCCGACAGCCGCGGATGCGTGATATTCAGCGTCAGGCTCACACGGTTCACCGTGCCGTTACGGTCGACCATCACGCGCCGCACGAGCGGCAGGACCTCGAGTGCCGTAATCGTCCATTCTCCCGACGGCTGCAGCCCCTGCGGGACCAGCGACCACTGCCGGACTTTCGAACCCTGCGTTGTCGTCAGCAGCTGGTTACCCGGATCGAACACCACGCCCGCGGCTTCCGCGGCCGGCAGGCTGGCGATCAACAGCGGGTAGTCGTCGCCTATGAGCATTGCGGCGCGATGGCGGCGCTCCTGCGTGGACAAAACGAGGGACTCGAGCGCGGCAATCAACGCCGGGTCGCGCTGTTCGTTGCGCGTCGCCGCCCGCACCCGCCGGTCCCAGTATGCGGCGCGCAGCTCATCCGGGAGTTGGCCCGCCTGCGGCAGTTCCGCCGCCAGCTCGGCCAGCGCCTCGATGACGCCGACATCGTCTGCCCGGGCGCCGCGCGTCTGCAGAAAATTCCGGTACAGGTTGTCCGCCGTGCCCGCATGGCCGGGGAAGGAACGCAGATTTCGCCATGCCGTTTCGGCCGATTCCAGCTCCGCCGTCGGTGAGGTCAGGGTGCCCACGTAAACCAGCGGCAACCACTGCGTGTAGACGAAAGGAACCGCCATCACCAGGAAAATGACCGCCAGCGCCGTCAATGGAGCCCTCAAGCGCGTGGGCAGGTTTTCGTTTGCCCATCTTGCGGTAAATACCGACTCGTAAATACGGTTTCGAACCTGCAGCTCACCGTCGCTGTCGACGGTCAGCAGGCCGATGGCCATCAGACGCCGCTGCAGCGGCGAGCCCCGGTCCGTGTCGACCGGCACGCCCTTGCGAAAGCGACCGTAGAGGTTCAACAGCGCTTCGCTCTGCTTGCCATTGCACATGACTTCGCGGTGGATATGACTCAGGTGAGGCTCGGTGCGCAGGGCGGCGCGCCCGATGAACTGCTGCCGGACCAGGTCGTCCACGTGCGCGTCGACGTCACCGTCGACCTGCTCGCGCGATATCGCGCGTGCGAGTTTCTGCGTGAGGTAGGGCTGCCCGTTGGTCCAGTAGTGAATACGATCGAGCGCCTGCCGCGCCTGCTCTGCCGACAGGTTCAGTTCCGTCGCGAAAATGTTGAGGTCGTCGCGCGTGAAGTCGTCAAGCGGGATCGCCTGCGTCACGGTGAACGGCGACAAGGCCGGTTCGTCGATCAGGCTGGAGGGATCGCACTCGCCGAGCAACACGAACGTCAGGCGCGCGAACTCCGGGTCCATGGCGCGTCCGTTATGCGCGGAACGGATGCTCACCAGCAACTCCGTGCCGATCGAGTTTTCGCCGATGCACTGCACTTCGTCGACGAAGATAACGATGCGTTCCTTGACGAAACGCAGCACGATCTCGTTATAGAACTCGAGCAAGCGCTGACAATTGCCCAGCACCGACTTTTCCTGCCACCACGACTGCAGGTCGAAACGGATACGGAGCTGCCGCAGGATTCGGTAGGCGACGCTGTAATACCAGCGGCCTGCATCGGTGCCCGCATCACGCTCGCCGATCTGGCCGAGGTCGAGGATAGCGACACGGAATCCCTTCGCCTCCAGGCGTGCGGCGGTGGCGGCAACCAGGCTGGTCTTGCCACTGCGGCACGGGGCGATCACGTGCGCGTAGCGCCCGGCGAGGACGGCATCGAAAAGCAAATCGTCTGCCCGGCGGCGCACGTAACCCGCGCGCACGGCATGCAGCGGCGGACCGACGCTGAAAAATTCGCCGCTCGAATCTCCGCGCGATCGCTCCTTGCGCGGCTTTTGCCCGTCGGACCTGGTGCTCACCGTGAATCCCGTAATCCCGTACTGAGGTATTCTCTGCGATTGTCGTCACAGCCCACAACCATGATGCTTGAGTCCCGGCTGCTTAAAAAGGACCTGTTTGGAGAAGTCCGGCTCGAATCCGGCGACGGAAGCCGGCAGATCGTGCGCGACACGGCCCCTGCTCCCCTGCCGGTTCGCTGGCTCGCGCAGCTCCTCATGCGCCGCGAGGCCAGGGCCCTGGCCGCCCTGGACGGGCTGCAGGGCGTGCCCCGGCTGCGCGCCGCGGACCGCGGCCGGCTGGTGCGCGAGTACCTCGACGGGCGGCCGATGCACCATGCGAAACCCGCGAACCCGGCTTATTTCAGACGCGCGCTGCGGCTGTTGCGCCGGCTGCATGCACGCAATGTCGTGCACAACGATCTCGCGAAGGAGCCCAACATGCTGGTGACCGCCAGCGGCCGGCCCGCCTTCGTCGATTTCCAGATGGCATGGCACTCCCCGGGCCGCGGTCGCCTGTTCCGCATACTGGGCTACGACGACCTGCGACACGTGCTGAAGCACAAGCGCACCTATTGCGCGGAGCACCTGACGGACCGGCAACGTCGAATCCTGGCGGCGCCGTCATTGCCGTCGCGACTGTGGATGCGAATCGTAAAGCCGCCTTACCTGTTCATAACCCGCCGCGTGCTTGGCTGGGCCGACCGCGAGGGCGCCGCGGACCGTGGAGAACGGCGATGATTCGGGCAGCACTTTGGGTATACTCGCGCCTTCCGCAGAACCCGGCATGATGCGCATGGACTATTGCCACCGCCACAATCTCGTCGATCCCGGCCGTGCCGGGGCCGACCGCCGTTTCGGCATCCGGGTGACGTTGCCGGCAACCGACACCTTCCGCACCGTGATCGGCGACGACTGGGAGCGTTTCCACTGGTACGCCACCGAGTCCGAGCGCGACCGGGCGTATGAAGCCATGGCCCGGCGCCACGGCTATTACCGCAAGACCGACTCGCCGGCCCAGGTACTCGAAAAAGTCGAACGGTAGAGGCGGCCTAGGGCGGCGGCGCCCCGATGACCAGGTAGAAATTTGTCAGGCCGCCCTCTCCGGCACCAAACGCGAACAACATCGGCCCGATGTAAGTGTCCGTGCCCACGAACAGGCTGCCGTGAATGTCCGCGGAACCTAACGACATGTCGCTTCTGCTTGCCCAGACATTGCCCGCTTCGAGCGTCGCGCCGAGATAGACGGGTGCATCGAACAAGCCGCCGGGCGAGTCTCCGATGCGGCGGTAATACAGCAGTTTTGCGACGGCGGCGTGCGGGCCGCTGATTGCACCACGCTCGTACCCGGACAGGCGCTGGAACCCGCCGAGCCGGAACAGGTCCTGCACGGCACCGTCGAAACTCAGCGTGGTCTGGAAATCAAGGCCGACACCGAAGGTCGACTTGCCGCGGGAACGTACCGCTTCCACGGACAGGTCGACCAGGTCGTAGCGATCGTCCGCCCCCATTGCCTCGTGTGACTGCCGCCACTCGATATTGGCGCGCAGGCCGTTGCCCGGAAACCACGGCTTGTCGAGCGTATCGAGCCGCAGGAGGGCGCGCAGTCCGCCTGTCTCGAAGTCCGGGCTCGGCAGGACAGGGTCGCCAATCGTGACCCGCGACTCGCCGCCGCCACGGAAAGCACCCAGGCGCAACTCACCGAAATTGCCGATCTCGGTGCCGGCATCGATTCCTGCGGTCGCCTCGGTAATGCGCAATCGCGCCACGATGTCGCGATCGGCGAACACGTTGAAATTCGCCTGGTCGAAATCCAGGTAGGGCGCCACGAAGAGTCGCGAGTCCGAGCGCAGGGGCTGGTAGAACTCGGTAAACAGCTGCGGTTCGGTGCCGAGCCTCAGGTCGACGCGCCACTCGCCGCCGTAGCGGTTGACGCCCGGCCGCCTGAACCGTGCGCGGAGGTCGAAGTTGGTAGCGCCTTCGAAGTCGTCCTGCAGCGTGAAACCGAAGTTCAGGAAACCCGGGCCCCAGGACTTCGCCCTGGCGTCGAACACCACGCCCGTCGCGCCGCCCTCTTTCACGAGGCGATAACTCACCTTTTCGAACACGTCCAGGGCGTGCAGCTGCGCGGCTTCTGCGGCGAGCACATCCGCGTCAATCGGGTCCCCGGCCGCGACACCCAGCCGCGACTCGAGAACCCCGGGGGACAGCCTGCTGTCCTGTTCGATGCGCACGAACGCGAGATCATCGTCGGGCGGTGCCGGAGCACCCTGCTGCGCCCGCCACTGGCCATAATGCGCTTCGTCGACCGCGAGCTTCCGAAGCTGTGCTTCCACCCTGCGCGCTGCCTCCGCGCCGGGTTCGATCGCCTGCACGATCTCGCCGAAATTGGTGGAGCCGAAAGTGCCGAGCTGCGGCCTTATCAGCACATCATCTTCGCGGAGTTTTTCGATCTGCCGGAGCGTCTCCCTGCGGATGAGGATCGTCAGCATCTGCTCGGAGATG
>DATHRM010000080.1:0-1816 GCA_035465295.1 Woeseiaceae bacterium
TCTGCTCCGTCGACAGGTTGGTGAGTAGCAGCGAACCGGCAATCAGCGGCCACGTGAGGCTTCTGCCCGCGAGAAAGTAACCCTCGCTGGTCGCGTGGTCGTCCTTGCGCGTCAACCACCAGGTGATTGCCGCGACGAGGCCGGTGAAGAACAGGAAAGAGACGAGGATCATGGCTTGCACGTACCGCAGCGACCGCGTCCGGATTATGCATTAGCATTGCAGTGCACGCGAATCGCAGAGAACGTCCGATGAACCCTGCAAGCTGGTCTCTGCCGCTGTTGTCCGGCGCCTTCCTGCTGTACCTGCTGGCTATTCACGTCGGCGCTGTCGCAATCCCGACGGTTTCGTTTCTCGGTATCCACGCGGCGACGCTGCTCATCGTGATCGCCTGCTTCTTCGGACTCTACGTAATGATGAAGACGCATCGTGCGCCCATGTGGATTCCGCGACAGACGGGCGATACGCGCCCCGAGGACACGGCGTACAGCGGCCGGTCGAAAGAAAGCATGGCAAAGCTGTGGCTGGTTTTTTCCGCCGCCTTGTTCCTCGCGGAGCGCGGCGTCGAGAATAGCCCGATTCAGTCGCTCGGCGATGCCATGTATTGGGGCATCGCGGCGTTGTCGACGGCGGGCATAGCGGATTCCCCGATTTCGGGCCTGTCGAAATTGATTGGAGGGGCCTGGATCATCATCGGTTCGGTCATGTTTTTCGGCATCATCGTGAGCACCGTAACGGCCTATTTCATGCGGCCGGTGCAGCGTCCTACGGACCGGCTCGTCGAGTCGATCGAATCCAGCCTCGAGGAACTCGACCAGTTGACGCTCGATGAACTGGACCTGCTCAAGGAAAACGTCGACAACCTGATCGAACACATGGAAGAAATACAAAGCCGCCGCCATTAGATCAGGCGGCGACCTCGTCGAGTTCTTTTTCGAGGCGCGCGGCCTCGGCAACGCGGCCTTTCGAAAGCGGCGCAAGCAGTACATAGAGCGCGGGCGTCAGATAGAGAGTGAAAACGGCGGCGATACCGAGTCCGCCGAAGACAACCCAGCCGATCGCGCTGCGTGCCTCGGCGCCGGCGCCAAAGCTGAGCACCAGCGGCAGGGCGCCCAGGACCGTGGACACTACCGTCATCATTATCGGTCGCAGTCGCCTCTCGGCGCCTGCGGCGACTGCAGACCTTACGTCCATGCCACGGTCGCGCAACTGGTCCGCAAACTCGACGAGCAGCACGCTGTTTTTCGCCATCAGGCCGATCAAGAGCACGAGGCCAATCTGCGAATAGACATTGAGCGACGTTCCGGTCAAAAACAGCGCAAATATCGCGGCCGCGATGCCGAAGGGCACAATCAGCGTAACGACGAGCGCGCTGGTGAATCCCTCGAACTGCGCGCACAGGACCAGGAATACGACGAGGAGGGCAATCAGGTAGGTCAGCGCAACTTCGTTGGAGGTTTCCTCGAGCGTCGCCGCCTCGCCGAGAAAGATCATCGAGATTCCGGCCGGCAGGACGTCCCCCGCGATGTCGCGCAATTCGTCGACCGCCGATTGCAGCGGCAGGCTTTCCCCGAAAACCATACCGACCTCGATCGCGCGGCGCTGGGCCTGCCGGTTCAGCTCGGTCGCAACGCCTTCCTCCACGAGCGTCACTATGCTGGACAGCGGCAGCAGGCTGCCGTCCGCGGTGCCGACGTAGAGATTGACGAGATCCGAGGGATCGTTGATCTCGCCGCCGGCGGATTCGAGGAGTATCGGCACGGCGTCGTCGTCGATGTTGAGATCGACGAGTTCGTCGCCGTCGATCATCGCTCGCAG
>DATHRM010000081.1:0-3428 GCA_035465295.1 Woeseiaceae bacterium
GAAGGTACAGCACTCACGCCTTCGCCACTGCCAGTACGCTGATCTTTCCCGCGCCGTGCGCGAGGAGTTCGCGCGCGAGATGCGAGCATGTTTCCCCGGTCGTGATCACATCGTCGACCAGCAATACGTGTCGTGCAGTAATACGGCCCCGCACTTCGAATGCGCCGGCAAGATTGCGGCGCCGCTCCCGCGCGCCGAGGCCGGACTGGTACGGCGTGCGCCGCCGCCTCGACACATTGCGCACGAGCGGCAGGCCGCTGGCCTTTTGCAGCGGCCGGCAGATTTCGGCCGCCTGGTTGAAGCCGCGGACGCCATGCCGCAGCCAGTGCAGGGGTACCGGCAACAGGGCATCGACGTCGCCGGGTACGTCCGCAAGCGAGCGGCACAGAAGTTCTCCGAATGCCTCGGCATAGTGCAGCCTGCGGTGAAACTTGAACTGCCGGATGGCTGCATCGACCGGGAACTCGAAGGCCAGCGGCGCGACGGCCGCCGCGAAGGGCAGGGGACGAACCTGGCATTTTGCACACACAACGCCGGCGGCAGGCTTCGCGGCGAGTGGGCGCGCGCAGCCCGGACACTGCTCGGCAATCCACGGCAGATCGCCCTCGCAGGCCGGGCAGATTGCGGGCTCCCGGTGACGTCGTTGAATGCCGCAGAAGGCGCAGCGCCGCGGCATCACGGCGAACTCGAGCGCGCGAGCCGAACGGCAGGCGAGCGCCCAGGACGGCAGCATGTATCGGCGAATTCCCATGCCCGGATCGTTACCTGTTCCCGCCCCGCCGGCAGCCGGCGAATTCGCGCGATTTCACCGGAAAGCGTGATACCGTGTCGCGTCCTGCAGTCGCCCTCGTGCCATGAACGCCACAAACCACAGACCGGTACTGCGTCCCCGGGACGTGCGGCGGCGCTTTGATCAGGCCGCGAATCGCTTTCACGAAGCGGACTTCGTTCACGGCGTTACCCGTGAAGGCCTGCTGGAGCGGATGCGCCCGATGACCACCGACGCCGCTGTCGTGGTCGACCTCGGCTCGGCAACCGGAATGGCCATCCCGCCGTTGCAAAAGCGCTTTCGCGGCGCCCGCGTGGTCGCGGTCGATTCTTCCCTGGGCATGTTGCAGGTCGTCCGCCGCAAACGGTCCCTGCTCACGAAGCGCTATGCCGTGCAGGCCGACGCTCGCTCGCTGCCGTTCGCCGATGCAAGTGTCGACGTGATCTTCTCGAACCTGATGCTGCCGTGGCTCGACAGCCCCGATGCCGTGTTCGCGGAAGTCGCCCGCGTGTTGCGCGAGGACGGCCTGTTCGCTTTCTCGTCGCTGGGCCCGGACAGCCTGCTGGAAATCCGCCGTGCGTGGCAGGCGGTCGACGCAGGCGAACACGTGAACCACTTCCCGGACATGCACGATATCGGCGACGCGCTCGTGCGCTCGGGTTTGCGGGATCCGGTGCTGGACGTCGACCGGCTGTCAGTGAGCTATCGCGATCCGGCGGCACTGTTTCGCGACCTGACCGCTGCCGGCGCGCGCAACAGCCTCAGTAACCGGCAGCGCGGCCTGACGGGCCGTCGTCGATTCAGCCGCCTGACCGAAAATTTGTTCGCCGGGGGTGACAGCCTCTCGCTGACGTTCGAACTCGTTTACGGCCACTGCTGGGGCAGTGGCGTCCGCCGTGACGGTACGGATATCGTCATAGACGCAGGCAAAATTCCCTTGCGTCGGCAATGACTTGTACGCCCAAGATGCGCGGTCTCGACGGCATGTCGGCGCTTTGTGATAAGCCATTGTAATCTAATCGGTTTCAAAATCCTCGTTTGCAGGTACAGGATTGCCTGCGCCAGCACGTTTCAGTAAACTTCCGAAGCTCTTGAGCGGGGCGTCCGGCTGCCCCGAACCTCAACCTGCCACCTGATTGATTCAAATTTATAAGAGCGCGGGCCCATATCGGTCTGTGGAGTGGATACACAATGATTCGAAAATCGCTACTCAGCTTACTCGGAACTTTGTGGGCCGGCGCAGCAAGCGCCGACTGGGCCCTCAATATGCCCAAGGGCGTTACCGAGCTGAGCGCCGAGACCTACGACCTGCATATGATGGTGTTCTGGTGGTGCGTGGCGATCGGTGTCGTCGTCTTCGGCGCCATGATCATCTCGCTGTTCCTGCACCGGAAGTCGAAGGGGGTGGAACCCGCGACCTTCTCGCACAGCACCACAGCCGAAGTCATCTGGACGTTCATCCCCGTCGTCATCCTGCTGGTAATGGCGGTGCCGGCGGCCGAGACCATGATCAAGCTCGAGGATTCACGGGATCCCGACATTTCGATTGTCGTCACGGCCTACCAGTGGAAATGGCACTACAGGTACCAGGACGAGGACATCACGTTCTATTCGAGCCTGGACCGCAGCAGCGTCGAGGCACGGCCGAAGAATTCGGGCATCGACCCGTTCGGTGTCGAGAATTTCCTCCTCGAAGTGGATCGTCCGCTGGTGGTGCCGAAGGGCGCCAAGGTGCGCCTGCTGATAACGTCCAACGACGTCGTTCACTCCTGGTGGGTACCCGAGCTCGCCATCAAGAAAGACGCCGTACCCGGCATCATTAACGAGACCTGGTTCCGCGCAGAACAGACGGGCACGTTCCGCGGCCAGTGCACCGAACTGTGCGGCAAGGATCACGGCTACATGCCGGTCGTCGTCGAGGTCGTCGAGCCTGACGCCTACATCGCCTGGGTCGAGACGCACCAGCAATCCGGTGAACGCGTCGCCACCAGCCAATAACGAAATTACCAATGTGCCGCCCGGCGGCACGTGATCGGAGAGAAACGGTATGACAACAGCAGTCGCAGAGGCGAAGGACGCGCACGACGAGCATCACGGCCCGGAAAAAGGCTTCCGGCGCTGGCTGTTTACGACCAATCACAAGGACATCGGTACGCTGTACCTTGTCTTCAGCCTCGTGATGTTCTTCATCGGCGGCTCGATGGCGCTCGTCATTCGTTCCGAACTCGCGATCCCCGGGCTGCAGTTCGTGCATCCCGAGTTCTTCAACCAGATGACGACGATGCACGCGCTGATCATGGTTTTCGGCGCCGTCATGCCGGCGTTCGTCGGCCTCGCGAACTGGATGATCCCGCTCATGGTCGGCGCACCCGACATGGCACTGCCGCGCATGAACAACTGGTCGTTCTGGATCCTGCCAATCGCGTTCGGCATCCTGCTGTCGACGTTGTTCATGCCGGGTGGCGCTCCCGCCGGCGGCTGGACGATGTACCCGCCGCTCGTGTTGCAGACGGGTGATGCATTCCCGTTCCTCGTGTTCTCGGTGCACCTTATGGGCCTGAGCTCGATCATGGGCGCGATCAACGTGATCGTCACGATCATCAACATGCGCGCGCCGGACATGACGCTGCTTAAGATGCCGATGTTCGTCTGGACCTGG
>DATHRM010000082.1:0-2694 GCA_035465295.1 Woeseiaceae bacterium
GTTCGCCGAGGAGAACGCCGATCGGATTGGGGGTCAAATGGTCGACGCCGAAGGTGGCCTTGTCGAAATAGATTCCCCGTCCCAGGCTCCGGCTGCTGAAGTAATCCTGGTCGTAGTAGTCGTAAAAGCGGTCGACATCGATCGCGATGTCTTTCAGGAGCTGCCTGGCGACTTTCGAGTACTTGCGGGGGTTTTCGATCGTCTGGCTGCCGCCATAGCAAAGCAACATTCTGCCGTCCACATGGAACTCGTTACGGCGCGCGTGGCCCCCGAAATCGTCATGGTTGACGAGGACGATGATCCTGCTAGGACCGTCGTGCCTGTCGCGGAAGAACTTCGCCGCGGCAAGTCCCGAGATTCCGCCGCCGACGACGACCAGGTCGTAAACTGGCCCTGTCTGCTCCCGGGGCGGTGAAAACCGCTTGCCTTCCCTGGCAACGGCATGCGCGATCTCGAAGGACCCGGGGTGGCTGCCGCGCATGCCGGTCAGTTCGGGCGGGTAATAGTTCGGACCGGGAGACGGCGCCGGCGAAAGCCCCCTGGTAAACGCATCCATAGGCGCCAGGCCGAGGGCCGCCGTGCCCAGCGCGATACCGTTGACGAAGTCCCGCCGCGTGATGTTGCGCCTCATGAATTATATTCTACGACCCGACCCGCGCGATTGGCACACTTCATCCCGTCGTTCAGCCCAGCGCGATGTCGAAGCGGTGCAGCGGCAGCCCCGTCTCGGGATCCTCGACGGCCGAGGTAATCAGCAGGTGACGCAGTTCTTCAGGGGTGTCGCGCATGACGATGTCGTCCGCGATGAGCGGATCTCCCTCGAAATACATCTGCGTCGTGACCTTTCCCGCAGTCTCGTGGGCAACCTTGAAGTGAATGTGACGCGGCCGCATGCCGGAATCACCCATTGCAGACAGGGGGTAGGGCGCGGGCCGAATCGTGCGAAAGCCGTAAAAGCCCTCGGCGTCGGTATGAGCGATACCGATTCCCTGGAAATTGGGGTCGAGGGGCGCGGGATTCCCGTCGCGGGGATGTGCATAGCGGCCCCAGTGATTCGCCTGCCAGATGTCGACCCGGGCATTGGCCAGCGGCTTGCCGGCGAGGTCGGTCACGCGGCCGCGCACCAGTATCGTGTCACCGGCTGCCCGCTCGGTGTGTCCCTCCAGCAGTGTCAGGTCGACGTCGGTTTCCGCGTGCGGCGGCGGCGGGTAAAATGGGCCTTCGGTCTGCGCCGGCGTCCTCACCAGTGCGCCCGCGACAGCGGGCCCGAACAATGCCGCGCCGCCGGCGAGTGAACCCAGCTGTTTCGCTATCGCACGGCGTGAATACTTTCTGTGCGTCATCCCGGCAACCCCCCAGTTCACGAATCCGACGGTGACAATGACAACTATAGCAGCGAACGATTACGAAATATCGCCATTGACCTTGCTGCACGCCTGGTCGAAGCTTGTACTCAATGCAGTCGAAACGAAAAGCGGTTATGCAGCGCATCGATAATCACCCCGCCAGCTACTACGTGGCCACTGCGAAGGAAATGGCGGAATACCCGGCGCTCGCGGGCGCCGAACGCGCCGATGTCTGCGTGATCGGCGGCGGCTTCACCGGCGTATCGGCGGCACTGAACCTCGCCGAAAAAGGCCTCGACGTGGTCCTGCTCGAGGCCGAGCGCCTGGGATTCGGCGCATCGGGCCGTTGCGGCGGGCTTATCGGCAGCGGCCAGCGCAAGGACGTGCTCGAAATGGAGCAGCTCTACGGGCTGGAGCGCTCGCGCGTGCTGTGGGATTTCGCGGAGGCCGCGAAGGAAGAGATTCGCAGCCGCGTGGAAAAGCACGATATCCGGTGCGGCCTGCAGAAAGGCCAGCTCGTCGGTGTTCACAAGCGGAGTTACCGCGACTGGCCGGTCGAACTCGCCGACGCTCTCGCCGAACGCTACGATTATCCGCACTGTCGCGCACTGGATGCGGCCGAAGCCCGGGAGATGGTGGCAACGCCGACGTTTCTCGGCGGCCTGTGGGATGCGGAGGCGCTGGTGCTGCATCCCCTCAACTATGTGCTCGGGCTCGCGCGCGCCGCCGGTGAGGCTGGCGTCCGGATTTACGAAAACACGCGGGTGTCGCATTACTCGCGCAGGGATCCGGCCGAGATAAAAACGCCGGGCGGTACCGTAAAGGCGTCGTTCATCGTGCTGGCCTGCAACGGTTATCTCGGCGGACTCGAAAGGCGCGTCGCCGGCAAGATCATGCCGATCAACAACTTCATGATCGCGACGGAACCTCTCGGGCAGGAACGATGCGCGGAGTTGATCAGCGGCCGCTTCGGCGTTCACGACACGCGTTTCGTCGTCAACTACTTTCGGCTGTCCGACGATCACAGGCTGCTGTTCGGCGGCGGCGAAAACTATCGGCCCGGTTTTCCGCGCGATATCGAGAAGTTCGTGCGGCCGTACATGCTGCGTATCTTTCCGCAGCTCGAGGACGCGGCCATCGAATACGACTGGGGCGGCACGCTGTCGGTAACGGTCAACCGCATGCCGCATTTCGGCCGCCTGAAACCGAACGTGTATTTCGCGCAGGGCTACTCGGGCCACGGCATTTCGACCGCGAGTTTCGCGGGCAAGGTCATCGCCGAAGCGATCGCCGGAACGGCGGACCGGTTCGACGTGATGGCCGGCATACCCATCCACACGTTCCCCGG
>DATHRM010000083.1:0-2086 GCA_035465295.1 Woeseiaceae bacterium
CGCCCGACCTGAGAGCATCACCGATACCTTTGGATTCGAAGGGCTTTGCCGCCGTCGTTCGTGACGGCGCCCTGGTTGGGCGTGGAATGCCCGCCACCCCGGGAATCACCGATGCGCAGCTCGAATCACTGCAGCACTACATTCGGCGAAGGGCGAGAGACACGCTCTAGTTGCTGTCGCGAATCTGGCAGGTTGATTGGCCCGATATCAACCTAAAAGGCCCCTGACTAAGGGGCTTTTTAGTTGCTTTTTGTGGTCAGGAACGGCCAGCATCCATCGACCACCGACACGCGGACCCTCATTGGGCCTGGCGATCCACCGCAACGCTGCGACAGTCATAAGGCAGACCCGGGTCTTCACAAAAATCCGGCCATTCGTCGCTCGTTAGCCAGTATTCCAGTAGCCCGTTCATTGCAAACAGCTCGAAGACTGCCGGGTCGCTGCGGAATTCCGTGAGTGCCGGGCGGAAAAAAGTGCCTCGGAACCAGAAGTCGTCGGCAGCAATTCGCTCTCTCGCGAGTTGCATCGCATCGTCGTGATACCCGGCGACGGCCAACAGTTCGAACAGAAAATTGTAGGTGATCCGGTTCTCGGCCGCAGCCGCCAGCATTCGGGCCAGCACGTCCCGGTACTCGATTTCATTGCCGCTCTCGGCAGCATCGACGAATTCGGTGATCAGCGATCGTATTTCGAAGATCCGCGTTGGTCGCGGCCCCTCCTGGCGGGCGAATTCGTGGATCCACTCGCGAGCCGCGTCATAGTGCCCCTCCGCCAGCAGCCTGGGAAGCTCCTGCACCTCGTACATGTTCTTCACCCATGGCCATCGCTCCTGGTTCGCCGACGCAAGCGCCAGCGCCTGGTCCCGTTTACCGGCCATGTGCAACATCCAGACATAGAAAGCTGCAGTATTGGCCGACAAAGGATCGAGCCGATAGCCCTTCGCAAACATGCGCACGGCATCATCCAGCTGCCCTACCTCGTGGTAGAGCATGCCCATGCGGGCAAGCACGGTCGGGCTATTCGGCGCGTCGGCCAGAATACCCTTGAACTCGGCGACGCTCTCGGCAACCGGCTTTGATCTCTCCCGCCAGTCGGCAATTGCCATTGCCAGTCTCGCATCGACCGAGCACGGACTGAGTTCCAGGGCGCGCCGTGCAGCACGGCGGGCGGCAGGCACGGGTTCGAGCGGGTCCACGAAGTCGTACTGGACCTTGTTGAGCTCGGCCATGGCAAGGGTTGCCCAGGCGTCGACGAAGAGCGGATCGGTTTTCGTCGCACTGTCGAGATAGGTAATGGCACGCTCCAGGTTATCACTCGTTCCGTCACGGTACAGCGCCCGCCCCTGCAGATAGGTTGCATAGGCTTGCGGGTCAGGGACGTAGGATGGTCCCGCACCGCGTTCGCACTCGTGCGAGTTATCTATTCCCAGCTCGGCAAGGATCGCCATCGCAACCTCGTCGCGGATCGCGAAAATGTCCTCGTCCGCATGCTCGACAATCGCGGACCAGATGATCTGCTCGCTCGTCGCTTCAATCAGGTTGACACCCACGCGGATTTTGTCGTCGCTCCGCCGCAGCGCACCGTCAACAATGTGCGTTGCTTGAAGTGCTTCGGTGACGGCCTTGAGGTCCTGCGTCCGATCACGGAACCGGAAAGCGGATCCGCCGGCGATGACCGACACCGAATTGTTTTTGGCCAGGGAAAACTGGATCTCGTCGGCACGCGCGGCGGCAATGTGGTTGTCGGTCGCGTTCGCGCTCTGGCTATCGAACGGCAGAACCGCCAGGACGATCTGTTCCCGGTCATTGGCGCCTGTTGGACCTGTCACGAACGAATCGCGCATCGCGAATCCCACGACGATCACGGCAATGATCACCGCCGCCACGACGATCAGCACCTTGTGCCTGCCCGGCCCTCGCGTCGACAGACCCGCGCCTGTCCCGGCCTCGTCCTCATTAATCGGCGAAACGGCGGCCACCAGCCGGTAACCACGCTTCGGCACGGTCTCGATGTCGTCATTGGCGCCGCCGGCCTCCCGCAATGCACGACGCAACCGGGAAACGGCCCGCGTCAGCCCCTCGTCGGC
>DATHRM010000084.1:0-19470 GCA_035465295.1 Woeseiaceae bacterium
CGGCGCCTGATGCGGCGCCCGGGGCTGCGCCGGGAGAGCGCGGCGATGCGCGCGGTCGGTTATCGGCAGTTCTGGGCACACCTCGCCGGGGAGTGTTCTTTCGAGGAGGCGCGAGCCAGGGCGCTGGCTGCGACGCGGCAACTCGCGAAGCGGCAGATTACGTGGCTGCGTTCCGAAACCGGCCTCGAATCCTTCGACGCCCTTGATTCCGGCGCGGCAGATGCTATATCGAGGTTTCTGGGGGCACGCCAGGGCTGATTTTTGGCCTTGTTCCGGCCCGCCTGTGATAGACTTTTTCGACGCTTAGGCTGAACTTCGCACAAGGGCAACGCCGGCGCCACCGGTATGCGGGTTCAAATAACAATCAACAATAAGGAGACCCCGAAATGGCTAAAGGGCAGACATTGCAAGATCCGTTCCTGAATATTTTACGCAAGGAAAAAGTTCCGGTTTCCATTTACCTGGTAAACGGCATCAAGTTGCAGGGACAGGTCGATTCGTTCGACCAGTTCGTCGTGCTCCTGAAGAACAGCGTGAACCAGATGGTCTACAAGCACGCCATTTCGACCGTGGTGCCATCGCGCAACGTGCGTCTGCCTTTGCCAGATGACGCAGGAGACGGTGACGATTAACCGCAGACCGCGACCCTCTCTGCAGGAGGGCGCATTTGTTTGAAAGACCGCAAAGCGGCGAACGTGCAATCCTCGTCCACGCGGGCCCCGACGGCGCACCTGACGACTCCGAGCGTTCGGAGTTCGCGGAACTCGCGCGCTCGGCCGGCGCGATTATCGTCGACGAGATCGTAAGCGCCCGCAAGCGTCCGGAACCCCGCTACTTCATCGGTAAAGGCAAGGTCGAGGAACTGCGGGTGAGTGTCGAGGCCAACGCTGCCGAACTCGTCATTTTCGGTGCGCCCCTGTCACCGAGCCAGGAACGCAACCTCGAGCGGCAACTCCAGTGCCGGGTGCTCGACCGGGCCGGCCTGATCCTCGACATCTTCGCGCAGCGAGCGCGCAGTTTCGAAGGCAAGCTGCAAGTGGAACTCGCCCAGCTCCGGCACCTGTCGACCCGGCTGATTCGCGGCTGGACGCATCTCGAGCGGCAAAAAGGCGGTATCGGGCTGCGCGGGCCCGGCGAAACCCAGCTGGAGACGGACCGCCGCCTGCTCGGGCGCCGCATCCGGCAGCTGAATACCCGCCTCGAGCAGGTCGACGCGCGCCGCACCATGAATCGCCGCAACCGGGTGCGCGCCGAAGTGCCGACGGTGGCATTGGTCGGCTACACGAATGCCGGCAAATCGACGCTGTTCAATGCGCTGACGAACGCTGGCGTGTACGTGCAGGACCAGCTGTTTGCGACGCTCGACCCCACGGTCCGGCGCCTCGAGTTGCCGGACGGCACCGACATCGTGCTGGCCGACACCGTCGGTTTCGTGCGCGATCTGCCACACGAATTGATCGCCGCGTTCCGCTCGACGCTGCAGGAGGCGCGCGAAGCCGACCTGATCCTGCACCTGATCGACGCGAGCGATCCGAATCGCTGGCAGCGTGTGCGGCAGGTCAATTCGGTGCTGAAGCAGCTGGACGCGGATCGCGTGCCGCAAATACGCGTGTACAATAAGATCGACCTGCTGGACCGGGCTCCGCGCCTGACGAGCAATCGCGAAGGCGAGGGGCGGGCGGTCTGGCTGTCGGCCGCGACCGGCGAAGGGATCCCGTTGTTACTGGACGCGATCAGCGATCGGTTGCGCCGCAAGACCCTGCATCGCCTCATCCACCTGCAACCATCGCAGGGCCGGCTTCGGTCGAGGCTGTTCGAGCTCGGCGCGGTCCTGAACGAGCAGATCGAGGAAGACGGCGGGTGGACGCTGGAACTGGAAATGGCGGAGCAGGACCTCAAGCGCTTCGTGAAGCGCGAGAACGTCGACCCGGAACTACTTGAGCCGCTGCCGGTCATCAAACCGGCAGCAACGGCAAATCTGAAATAATCTCACCGACAAAGACTAAGTTGTAAACCTATGGCCTGGAACGAACCTGGAAACGGCAAGGACCCCTGGAACAGGGGCGATAAGGAACCGAACGATCTGGATCAGATCGTGCAGAACCTGCAGCGACGCCTGCGGGGCCTGCTCGGAGGTGCCGGCGGAGGCGACAGCAGCGGCCGCGCGCCCGGCGGTGCGGGCGGCTACATACTGATTGTACTGTTGGTGGTCGCATGGGCCGCTACCGGCGTCTACCGGGTCGACGAAGCCGAGCGCGGGGTTGTCCAGCGTTTCGGCGCGTACACCGACACGACGATGCCGGGCCTGCACTGGCACCTGCCGTTCCCGATCGAGTCCGTCGACATCGTCAACACCAACGCGGTACAGAACTTCCCGTTTCGTACCGAGATACTGACCGCGGACGAGCAGTACGTCTTCATCCAGATGGTCGTACAGTACCGGCGTACGGACCCCGTGAAGTACAGCTTCGAAGTGGTCGACCCGGAAGCGACCGTCCAGGACGTGACCGAAAGCGCGCTTCGCGAAGTGATCGGCACGAGCGAACTGGAAACGCTCGTGACCGGCGAGCGCGACCGGATCGCGCAGCGTACGCTGGAGACCTTGCAGGCGACGCTCGACCAGTACGAGGCAGGCATCAGCATTACCTCGGTCTCGATCATCAATCTCGATTATCCCCAGGACGTGCAGGCTGCGGTCAACGACACGCAAAAAGCGACCAACGACAGCGCCCGCTTCAAGCTGGAAGCCGAGAAATATGCGAGGGACATCATCCCGCGGGCTCGCGGTGATGCCCAGCGCATCATCCTCGACGCTCAGGCGTACAAGGATCGCGTCACTCGCGACGCCGACGGTAATGCCTCGCGTTTCGAGGCGTTGCTTGCCGAATATCAAAAGGCCCCGCGGGTAACGCGCGATCGTCTCTATATCGAGGCGGTCGAGCAGGTCTACGGCAACACCAACAAGGTGCTTCTCGATACCGAGGGCAGCGGCAACCTGCTTTACCTGCCGATCGACAAGCTGATCGAGGGCGCCAACCCGCGGCGTTCGGCCCAGGACCTCGATCGTCTCACTGAGCAATCGCGCACGACGTCTCCGGAGCAACGCCTGGAGATGGAAAGTCGGGAAAGGAGGACGCGGCAATGAGCAACGCAATGTTCCGTGTGTTTGTCGTTATCGGCCTGATTGCCGTTGCGGTTGGCCTGTCACTGTTTACAGTCAATGAACGCGAGCTCGCTATCAAGTTGCAGCTCGGTAAGGTCGTCGAGTCCGGTTACGAACCGGGGCTGCACTTCAAGATCCCGGTCGTGCAGAACGTCCGCAAGTTTCCGCGTCGGATCCTGACGATCCAGGACAGTCCGGACCGCGTCTTCACGGCGGAAAAGAAGGCACTCAAAGTCGACTTTTTCGTCAAGTGGCGCATCGTGGATCCCGTGCGTTTCTATACATCGACGGGCGGCAGCCTGGTTGCTGCCGACGACCGCCTGGGCGAGATCATCAAGAACGCGGTGGTCACCGAATTCGGCAAGCGTTCCGTACGCGAGGCCATTGCTGCGGAACGCGCCGAATTGATGCGTGACATGCTGGTGACAGCCACGACGACGGCGGAGGACCTGGGCGTCGAACTCATCGATTTCCGCGTCAAGCAGGTCGAGCTCATGGATGAGGTCAAGAACGCTGTGTACGCGCAGATGAACGAGGAGCGCGCACGGGCGGCGGCGGAGCTTCGTGCAGAAGGCCGCGCCGAGGCGGAGCGCATCCGGGCCGAAGCCGACCTCGAGCGCACGATCATCCTCGCCGATGCCAACCGCGAAAGTGAGAGAATCCGCGGCGAAGGCGATGCGGAGGCTGCGGAGATCTATGCCAGTGCCTACCAAAAAGATCCGGAGTTCTATGCGTTCTACCGCAGCATCAATGCCTACAAGACCTCCATGGGCAAGTCCAACGACCTGCTCGTGCTCGATCCCAACAACGAGTTTTTCCGCTACCTGAACCAGTCGAGCGGCGAGTAATCCGGCTGGCATGCCCTGGACCGAGATCCTCACGGCGCTTGCGCTCGTGCTCATCATCGAGGGCATGGTGCCGTTCGTCGGTCCACGCAGGTACCGGCAGATAGTGGCGCAGATGGCCATGCTAAGTGACAATCACCTGCGCACGGTGGGACTGGTCGTGATGATTGCCGGCGTGGTACTGCTGTTCGCCGTGCGCGGCTTCTAAACCAACAAAAAGAGAGCAGACCGTCATGGGTAAGAACGTCGTCGTCATTGGCACCCAGTGGGGTGATGAGGGCAAGGGGAAGATCGTCGACCTGCTCACCGATCGCGCGACGGCGGTCGTGCGTTTCCAGGGCGGCCACAACGCCGGGCACACGCTGGTGATTGGTGGCAAGAAAACGGTCCTGCACCTGATCCCCTCCGGCATCCTGCGCGAGGGCGTGAGGTGCCTGATCGGCAACGGGGTCGTGTTGTCGCTCGACGCGCTCGTGGAGGAAGCCAATGCGCTGTCCGCAAACGGCGTTCCGGTTTTCGAGCGCCTGAAGGTGAGCCCCGGTTGTCCCCTGATACTGCCGTCGCACGTGGCACTCGACGTGGCCCGCGAAAAAGCGCGGGGTTCCGGCGCCATCGGAACCACCGGCCGCGGCATCGGTCCGGCGTACGAAGACAAGGTCGCGCGGCGTGCGTTGCGGGTGTCGGACCTGTTCCTGCGCGAGAAATTCGCAGCCAAGCTCGGCGAGATCCTCGACTACCATAATTTCCTGTTGAAGAACTATTTCCGCGCGGAGCCGGTCGATTTCGACAAGACCCTCGAGGGCGCATTGAAATCGGCCGAGCAAATCGCGCCGGTGACGGCGGACGTCACGCAGATCCTGCATGACCTGTCGCGGAACGGCGAGAGCATCCTGTTCGAAGGCGCACAGGGTACTTTCCTCGACATCGATCACGGCACCTATCCGTTCGTCACGTCGTCGAATACCGTGGCTGCGGCCGCCAGCACCGGCACGGGGGTCGGTCCGCGCGATCTCGACTACATTCTCGGTATCGTCAAGGCGTATACGACGCGGGTGGGGGCGGGCCCGTTTCCCACGGAGCTGTTCGACGATCTCGGCTCGCACATTGCGGAGGTCGGCGCCGAGTTCGGCGCCACCACCGGGCGCCCGCGCAGGGTAGGATGGTTCGACGCCGTCGCGCTCAAGCGCTCGATCATCAACAGCAGCGTATCGGGGCTCTGCGTGACGAAGCTCGACGTCCTGGACGAGCTCGAGACGATCCGCATCTGCATCGGCTATACGATCGACGGGGAAGAAATTGCCGGGCTGCCGATCGTGGTGGACCGCTTTGCGGATTGCCGGCCGGTCTACGAAGAGCTGCCGGGCTGGCAGGTGTCGACAGTGGGAATTACCCGTTACGAAGACCTGCCGGCAAACGCGCGCGATTACCTGCAACGCATCGAGGAACTGGCGGGGATCCCCGTCGACATCATCTCGACCGGGCCGGATCGCGAGCAGACCATCGTCAAGCGGCATCCATTCGAGTGACGCAAACCGGGTCACTGAGTTTCCGGGCGGGCCCCGGCGCACTGCAGGCGATCAGGAAACACGGTTTTTCCCCCGAGATGGTGGGGACCATGGCCGGCGCGTCGGGCGGGGCCAAGTGGCTGGTGCTGAGCAAGCTGGACCGGGTCGTCGCGGACACCATTATTCCCGGGCTGCGCGGCCCCGTATACCTCATCGGCTCGTCGATCGGGGCGTGGCGCTTCGCCTGCTACGCTCAGGACAGGCCGCTCGAGGCGATCGCGCGTTTCGAAGAAGCCTATCTCGGCCAGACCTACTCCGACGATCCGGATCGCGACGAGATCACCGCGAAGAGCCGCGAGATTCTCGACTACGTGCTCGCCGAGTCCGGAACGGCGCAGATCCTGTCGCATCCGGTATTCCGGACGAACGTGATGACCGTGCGCAGCCGGCATGTCACGGCAAGCGAACAGCCGGCTTTGCTGGTGCCCGGTTTGCTGGCGGCTGCTGCGCTCAACGCGGTGACGCGGCGCTCGCTGGGCGCTTTTTTCGACCGGGTGCTTTTTTACGACGCGCGAGACCTGCCGCCGTTCTTCGATGCGCGCGGGTTCCCGCTGAGCCGGGTGGAGCTGACCGAGGCGAATCTCAAAGACGCAATCGTGGCAACCGGTTCGATACCGATGGTGCTGTCGGGCGTGCGCGATATCGCCGGGGCGCCGCGCGGTATCTACCGGGACGGCGGCGTCATCGATTACCACCTCGACCTGCCACAGAGCGCTCCCGACAGGCTGACGTTGTACCTGCATTTCATCGACCGCATCGTGCCGGGCTGGTTCGACAAGAAATTGTCGTGGCGAAAACCTCATCCTTCGCACGTCGACAGGACGATTCTCGTCAGCCCATCCAGGGAATTCGTGTCGCGGTTGCCGCACGCAAAGATTCCGGACCGGCGCGACTTCGTCAACTTCGAACCGGCAGAGCGAGTGCGCGCATGGCGCGACACGGTCGACATGTGCGACGAACTCGCGGACGAATTCCACGAGGTGCTGGCGAAGAATCAACTGGCGGCACGGCTCGAGCCGCTGTGATAGTCTTTGCCGCAAAATAAGAACGACAGAGGAGAGTCGTATTGGCTGACTCGACCATCGCAGCGCACGCGGACAAGCCTTATCCCGAACTGACCTGGATTGCCGTTGGCGTCGGCTGGTTCCTCGGCGTCATCATCGCCGTGTCGATCGGCTACGCAGCGCTGATACTCGGGTTTTCCATCGAAGGTTCGGAACTGGCCGCGATACTCGGGTTCGGCATACTGCGTGGCATTCTGCGCCGGCGCAGCATCATCGAAAACAATATCGTGCAGACCGTTGCCAGCGGCGTGAACGGTGCGTCGTCCGGCATGATGTTCTCGGTGCCTGCAATCTTCCTTCTCGGCTATGGCGACCGCTTCGATCCGGTCATCCTGACGTTCGGCTGCATCGCCGGCGCATTCCTCGGCATCGCCTTCATCATTCCGCTGAGGAAACACATGATCGATTACGAGCGGCTGACCTACCCCGGGGGAGTGGCGGTAGCTACGATCCTCAAGTCGCCGGGCGCCGGCGTCCGCAAGGCAATCATACTCGTCGCCGCGGCGCTCATCAGCGCAATCGTGCACGTCATTACGCTGAAGACCGGCGTGTCGAACTGGAATCTCGGCGCGTTGATCGGTTTGCCGGAATACATGAACGGCATCTGGTACCTGTCGCTCATGACGATAGGCGTCGGCTTTATTGCGGGTCGCGGCGGTATTGCGTTCATCATCGGCGGTTTCGTCGCCTACTGGTTCGTGTCGCCCTTGTTGTCGGTCACCGGCACGTTCCCGCTGAACGAAGCGGGTGCGCTGATCAATACGCCCGGCGATCTCCGCTTGCTGCTGTACCGTCCGCTGGGTATCGGCATGCTGATCGGCGGCGCGGTCATGGGTGTCATTCTCGCCGCGCCGCTCATTCTGAGCGCCATCAAGTCCATGCAGAAAGCGGCGGCCGTCGAGACGAGCGCCGCAACCGAGGAGATGCCGATCAAGCTGCTGTACATCGCGGTTATCGGCGCGGCCGTCCTGCTGTGCATCATGGCGGTGACCGCCGTGGACTCGATGACGTTGCTGGGCGGCATCTCGATGGCGCTCCTCGGCACGCTCTGGATCTGGATGGCGGGCATTATTCTTTCCGAGGCGATCGGCCGCACCAACTGGTCGCCGTTGTCCGGCATGACGCTGGTCGGCATTACCCTGTTGATCATCGTGACGCAGGCGTTCGGGATGGATCGCGCCGATTCGATCATTGCCGCAATCATGGTGGGAGCAGCCATGTGCGTCGCAATGTCGCAGGCTACTGACCTGATGCTGGACCTGAAAACGGGCTACCTCGTCGGCGCGACGCCGAGGATGCAGCAGATCGGCCAGTTTGCCGGCGCGTGGCTGGGGCCCATCGTCGTGATTTTTGTCATCTTCGCGCTGAACGAAGCCTACACGCTGGGCAGTGAACGACTGCCGGCGCCGCAGGCACAGGCGCTGGCCAGCACGATCGACGGGATCATGGGCGGCGACGTACCCGCGCAGAAATACGCGGCGGGCGCGATCCTCGGCGGCATCCTCTCGACGGTCATGGGCGGTCTCGGAATCACGGTGGGCCTCGGCTTCTACCTGCCGTTCAATATCGTCCTGACGTATTCGCTCGGAACCCTGAGCCGCGAACTGGCCGATCGACTGAAGGGCAAGACCTGGGCGGAGCAGGTCGGTATCCCGATTGCAGCCGGGTTCATTGTCGGAGAGGCCCTGGTTGGCGTCGGTGACGCCATCCTGGCCGTGCTGACGACGACCTAGGAGGTGGAACGATGAAGCAGCTGGGCTATTTCCTACTTTGTGCCGGTTTCATCAGCGCCGCCTACGCTACGGCCCTCGATGTCGAGGCTGTGAGCTGGGGACTGTTTTCGCTTTCGGCCATCGCGGCGGTCGCGGGCGTATTTGCATTGAAGCGATACGCGCGGTCGGTCGCGCAGTCCGATGCGGTGCTGGAAACGAATCGCACCGAGTTGCGTGAGTCCATCGAAAACGTGGTCAGGGACCTGCGCGATATCGCCACCAGCGGCAGTTTGCACGGTGCGGCGCTTCGCGACCGTATCGACACGAAACTCCGCCCCGACCTGACCCGCTTCGCCGAGGCGCGCGCAAGCATGGTCCACCTCTTTGGCCTGCAGACCTATGCGGACATCATGAGCCACTTTGCGGCGGGCGAGCGCTACATCAATCGCGTCTGGTCGTCGTCCGCCGACGGCTACGATGCGGAGGCGCTTCGTTACCTGGGAAGGGCCGAACAGCAGTTCGCGGACGCCCAGCGGCAGCTGAACGAAGCGGCGAGAAAGTAAAGCCGCCTACCTGGGCTTCTTGCGGCGCGCGGCCGGAGACCGCTTGCAGGTTTTCGTCAGGTGTTGTTGCAGGGTCTCGACGTCTTCGTCCATGAGATAGTCGGCCTCGTCCCTCCAGCCGCGCAGCATGGGCAAGGTTCGCTCGTTGACGACGAGGTGACCGTTGCCCGTCTGGCTTTCTGCGTGCCAGCCTGGCACCGCGATGACCGAACGGACGCGAACGGAATTTCTGAGCAGGTCACGAAACTCCTGCTCCAGCCGCGTGGTCTTGGAGGCGATGTCCGCAATTGAAATGCACTTGCCATCGGGCTTGAAGCGAAGTTCGCCGTCGGCGAGCCGGACGCTCTCCCGGCGCAGGGCCCGGTACGCCACGACGTTGACCGCGTAAATTCCACCCGGCCCCAGGATGATGTGATCGACGACGCCTGCGGGCGTGACGACATCGTGAAAGACCCGGCCGTGACCGACGGCGATGCGCTGCAGTGAATGGCCGACGGCGATATTCGCGTCGCGCAGGAAACGAACCTGGCGCCACTGGCGAACAGTGCACACCAGGCTGTAGAGGGCAAAACCGGCGGCTGCAATCAGGGTCCCGAGCAGCAGATACAGCTGCCAGGCCGGGTAGCCTTCGAACAGCTGGTGCGCCTCGAAAGTGTGCGCGACCGCGAATATGAATACGAACATCAGGCCGGCACCGAGGTACGCGGACTGCTTTCGCGACAGCGCTTCCAGTTCGTCGCGGAAACGCTGTGCGGCCTCGCGCATGATCGCGTCCGGGAAGTTCGGATGAGCGCTCATCGAGCGCGCGACGAGGTGCCAGGATTTCGCGGCCAGCAAGAACACGAAGGTGCAGGCGATTGCTACCGTTGCCGCGCCGCTGACCGCCTCGATATTCATGCCGCACCTCTTATGGACAGATCCGCCAAGAGTATCCCGGCGGCGTCGAGGTACTCTGTGATGCACATCACGTAGCTCGCAGTCGAGCGCCGACCAGCGCGCATTTTTCAGCTTCCGTTCAGCGATATCAGGGTATTTGTGAATGTCATCACGGCAGTAAGCGTGATCCGGCTGTTAGCGTCGGTACTATCGGTTCACATGAGAGCGGGGTGCGTCATGAACAGGACATTGTTAAGCGCGGCAATGGTACTCGCGATCGCTGTACTCAGCGGCTGTGCGTCCATGAGCAGCGAAGAATGCGTCAACAGCGACTGGGCGGCTATCGGCTACGAAGACGGTTCCAGGGGCTATACCACCGACAAGTTCGGCAGCCGCCGCAAGGCCTGCGCGAAGCACGGCATCACGGCCGACTTCAAGGCGTACCAGGAAGGCCGTGAAGAAGGTCTGGTGGAATTCTGTCAGCCGAGTCGCGGCTACAACCTCGGCGCGAGCGGTGGCACCTACTACGGCGTCTGCGACGTTGCCATGGAAGAGGAATTTCTCGACGCATACCGGGTCGGCTCGCAGCTGCACACGTTGCGTTCCAACGTGAATAACGCGAATTCAAGAATTTACTCGAAGGAAGCCGAACTCAAACGCACCCGGGAAAAAATTCGCGCCAAGCAGGCTGAACTCATCAGCGACGACGTGAGCACCCAGGATCGCGTCATGTTGCTGGCCGATCTCGAGGACCTGTCCGAGCGGACCGGCGAACTGGAAGCGGAAATCGAGGAACTGGTCGCCGACAAGGCCCGTTACGAATACGAGCTCCGGGATTACGAACAGACAGTAGCGGCTTTCGGATACTGATCGGGCACCAACGCGCCTAGTATTCGTCCAAATCGTCGCGGCGATCCTCGCCCTGGCGACGCTCGCCGGCAAACGTGCCGGTCGCCGCGGCTATGCCCCCCGATGTGAACGGGCTGCGGCGGTCCTTTCCGGTGCGCCGGTCCTTGTGGTGGGTAAAGTGGCAGTCACATTCGGTTGCGTCGCAGCCGGGGAGGGGCAGGCTCGGCGCCTCTGACGCGAGAAATCGCTCGCCCGCGAGGTCGTTCGCCGCGGAACAGGCATAGGTGCCGGGCTTGATCGACACGGCATGATATTTCGAGCTGTTCTTGAGGGTGGGCGAGACACGCCGGTCATTGCGCTCTTCCGGCTTGTCGAGCCCCTGCCGATAGAAATACCACGCAATCAGCAGGCCGACGACGAGCAGCAACAGCACGGTCCTCATACCAGCCTCCCAGGCTAACCCGATATGGGACAAGTTTACTTTAATTGGCTGCGGGATCGACCCCGAATATCGTAACGTGGTCTTAATCCGCGGGCGGGGGGGCGTCCGGCGTTACCGGCGCGCGGCGAGCCTCGAAATCGCGCAGCGGCTGAAATACCGGCATGGCGCGCATATCGGGCGCCGAGTCGTGGATTTTCAGCAAGGCCGGGGCGAGCCCGGGCAGGCTCTCGAGGGTCTGCGCCAGGTCCTGGCGATACGAATCCAGTTCCTCTGCGTCGAGCAGGTCGTTGTCGTGGGCGACCTGCGCCGAGTAATAGACGTTTACCAGGTGCTGGGCGAGACCCCGGATCTGCGACTCCTCGGTTGCCGTAACCAGGTGGTTTCCCGGTGCACTCATTTTGGGATAGAGCTTTGCAAAGTCGGGCGTTGTGGCACGGCGCAGGTGCAACTCGTCGGATCCGCGGCCGAGCCGCAATTCGATCTCCGCGACCGCGATGCGGTTCGCCTGGTGAATCTCCCAGGCAACGAGCAGCAACGCCGCAACGATGCTGATTACGCCGACGATCTCGACAAATTCGCGCAGGTGGCTGTCCTTCATGGCTGGCTCGACCGCGGCTAGTAGGGCAGGACGCCGAACAGCGCCTTGTGAAGATAGAATATGGCGAAAAAGGCCGCGCCGGCAATGATCGCGACGATCATGTCGGCAGAAAACGGCACCACGTCCGGTTTTTCTCTTTCACCATCGCGCCGGTTGCACAGCACGATCTCCAGGACCGCCCAGATGCCGAGCCCGCCGAAAAGGACGAGCGACCGCGAGTCACCGTTGACGAGGAGGTGAGCGACGGACCACAGGATGACGGCGACCATCTGCGGATGGCGAATAAAGCGCTTGTAATTGGTCCGCGCTTTGGAGGCGACGAACAGGACGAACGCGAAAAATACGAGCGCCGAGATGACCGGACCGCCGGCGACGGGCGGGGAATAGACACCCGTTGGCACGGCCGCTTTCCAGCCGAAGACCAGAATGACGAGGGAGGCGACGATTACGATGGAAAACACACCGCGATAGGCGTTTTCGCCCATTTGCCCGACCAGCCGGGTGCGGACGTCGGGCGCCGCCGCCGGCAGCAGGTGAACGATCGTGAAAATCAGCAATCCCGCTATGAGTAGAGACATTAATGCCACCCCTGGCCTGTTGGTCCGGGCGATTATACCGGTTTGCCGGCGCTCGGGCGGATTCACGAAATCATGTACTATCTCGTCATCGTTCAACCGAGGGCAGTGCATGAAGACCGACGGTAAACTGATGGACATGTTGACGGGGTATGCGGCCTCGCACCAGCACCCGGTGAATATTTTTGTCCATATGATCGGGATTCCCACGATCATGCTCGGTGTTCTTATTCCATTGAGCTGGATCACCATCGACGTGCGGGGAGTTTCGTTCAGCCTTGCCCACCTGGTCGTCTTCGGGTTTTTCCTGTTTTACCTGACGCTCGACGTGCTGTTCGCGCTCGTCTTCCTCGTCTTCGGTTTCGGGCTGACGGTTGTTGCAGCGATGATTGCCGATTTGTCGCTCGGCACCTCGGCGGCCGTCGCGGCCGCGATGTTTTTCGGTGGCTACGCGGCGCAGTTCATCGGACACGCCATCGAGCGGTCGATGCCGGTGCTCGTGAAGCACCCGGTCCAGGCGAACCTGGCGGCACCGTTCTTCACGGTGGTCGAACTGTTCAAGCTGCTCGGGTTGCGCGAAGACCTGTTCAACGAAGTTCAGCGGCAAATTGCGCTTCGAAGGCAGTCGTCCGCCGGATCGAGCTAGCCGGGTGACGAGATTCACGATGATGGCCGGGCTTGCCTGGCTGGTACTGTCGCTGCCGGGCTGCGGCGGTGGCAGTGGCGGCGGCATCACTACGGGGCCGCAGCCACCCCCACCTCCGCCGCCACCAGCACTGAGCACCGGGCCCGAGGTGTGCACCGACGGCGACGCGGGCGGATTTTCCTGTTCCGGCGTGGATCTGCGGTCGCGCCTGCCTGTCAGCGCAATGGACGGCGTCGGAGGCAACGACATCTGGGGCTGGTTCGATGCCCGGACGAGCCGTGAATATGCCCTGATGGGCCTGCAGAACGGTACGGCGTTCGTCGATGTCACCGATCCGGAGAACCCTGTTTTCCTGGGGCGTTTGCCGACACAAACGACGTCGTCGGTCTGGCGCGACATCAAGGTCTGCCGGGACCATGCCTATATCGTGGCGGACGCGGCGGGCGCGCACGGCATGCAGGTCTTCGATCTTACGCGCCTGCGCGGTGTCACGACCGCACAGGCATGGCTGCCCGATCTCGTGTACGGCGACTTCCGCAACGCCCACAACCTCGCGATCAACGAGGCCAGCGGATTTGCCTATGCCGTCGGCACGGACACCTGCGGCGGCGGCCTGCACATGATCGATCTCGCGGATCCCGGCAACCCGATGTTTGCGGGATGCCACGTCGTGACGCCGGACACGCACGACGCGCAGTGTGTGATTTACGAGGGCCCGGACACGAATTTCGCGGGCCGCGAGATCTGCGTCAATTCCAACGAGAATCATGTCGGCATTGCCGACGTTTCGAACAAACCGGATCCGGTCAACCTGTCGAAGTCAACGTATCCCCAGCTCGGGTTCGTGCACCAGGCGTGGCTGACCGAGGATCATCGTTTCCTGTTCGTCGGCGACGAACTGGACGAGCCCAACTTCGGGGTGCCGACGCGTACCCACGTTTTCGATGTGTCCGATTTGACCAATCCGCAGTACCTGTATGCCTACGAGGCAACGACGTCGTCGATCGATCACAACCTCTTTGTCCTCAGCAACCGTGTATTCCAGGCCAATTACAGCGCCGGCCTGCGCGTGCTCGAATTCGGCGACCTCGCCAGCGCGGAAATTTCGGAGATCGCCTTTTTCGATACCGTGCCGGCGGCCAGCGTCGGGGCATTCGACGGGGCGTGGAGCGTCTATCCCTACCTGCCTTCGGCAAACATCATCGTAAGCGACAGTATCAATGGCCTCTTTATTCTTACGCTGCAACCGTAAATTCCTGTTCGCGGCACTGCTGGCGTGCGCGGCCGCCTGCTCCCCGCCGCAGCCGCCGACTGCATCGCTCGTCGTGACCGGTGCGCGCGTCTGGACCGGAAATCCCGCGATGCCGTGGGCCGAGGCGGTCGCGGTGGCCGGCGACGAGATCATCGGTGTGGGATCGGCGCAGGACATTGCTGCGTTGATCGGCGAGGGAACCGAGGTGATGGTTGCAGACGGCGGCATGCTCGTGCCGGGCTTCATCGATGCGCACGTGCATTTTCTGGCGGGCGGCAGTTCGATTGCGTCGGTGCAGCTGCGTGACGCCCGGACGCCCGACGAGTTCGTGCGCCGGATCGGGGCGTTTGCTGCAAAAGCCGCGCCGGGCGAGTGGATTACGGACGGCGCCTGGGACCACACCAACTGGGGCGGCAAGCTGCCGCGGCGCGACTGGATTGACGCGGTTACGCCGGACAATCCCGTCTGGGTGTCGCGGCTGGACGGGCACATGGCACTGGCCAATTCGCTCGCATTGACGCAAGCGGGGGTCGACGCCGATACGCCGGATGTCGTCGGTGGCGAGATCGTGCGTGACGGGGAAGGCCGGCCGACCGGAATCCTCAAGGACAACGCCATGCTTCTGGTCCAGGAGGCGATTCCGGCGCCGACGGAACGGCAGCTGGATGCCTTTCTCGATGCCGCGATGCAGTACGTAGCCGCGCACGGCGTAACCACTATCCACGACATGTTCGACAACGTCGGCAACGGCTGGGCGGGTCTCGAGACCTATCGCAGGGCGGAGGCGCGCGGCGACCTGATCACGCGTATCTATGCCGTCACGCCGCTCGGCGAGTGGCAGAAGCTCGCCGACGATATCGACCGCAACGGCCGCGGCAACGAGTGGCTGAAGACGGGCGGCGTCAAGGGCTTCATGGACGGCTCGCTCGGCTCGCACACGGCAGCCATGCTGGAGCCCTTTACGGATACGCCGGACGAGAGCGGCTTTTTGCTCGATTCGCTGCACAACCTGCGCGCGATGATGACGGCGGCCGATGCGGCCGGCCTGCAGCTCTGCATCCACGCGATCGGCGACAAGGCGATACGGGACTTGCTCGAACTATTTCACGCGGTCGCCGAGGAGAACGGCGAGCGCGACCGACGCTTCCGGATGGAGCATGCGCAGCACATCCATCCTGACGACATCGCGCGGTTCGCGGTCCAGGACGTGATCGCCAGCATGCAGCCTTATCACGCAATCGATGACGGCCGCTGGGCGGAAGACGTGATTGGTTCGGAGCGGGCGCAAACGACCTATGCGTTCGAGTCCCTCATCGACAGCGGGGCGCGCCTGGCGTTCGGCAGTGACTGGTATGTCGCGCCCGCCGATCCTATCGCGGGCATCTACGCGGCAGTGACCCGGCGCACGCTGGGCGGCGGGAACCCGGAGGGCTGGGTGCCGCAACAGAAAATTACCGTCGAGCAGGCGCTCCGGGCTTACACGTACGAAGGCGCTTACGCGTCGTTCGAGGAAGACCGCAAGGGCATGATCAGGGTCGGAATGCTGGCCGACATGGCCTTGATCGATCGCGACCTGACGGCGATACCGCCGGACACCATCCGCGACGCGAAAGTGCTGAAGACGATCGTCGGCGGCCGGATCGTCTATTCACTCCCGTAAACCTTTGGTGCCCAGGAGAGGACTTGAACCTCCACGGGGTTACCCCCACTAGCACCTGAAGCTAGCGCGTCTACCAATTCCGCCACCTGGGCCATGCATTACCGCGTACAATTGCGCGGTGAGCAGGGTGGCGCACTGTACTCAAAGCGGTCACAGCCTGTCAATTGAAAACGATCCACGGAGCACGAGCACTTGCCGTCGAGAAAGAAAAAGAAACCTTCCCGGTCAAAGAAAACGACCTACAAACATCCCATACCCAGCCGAAACGAACTCATAGACTTTCTTGAAAAGGCCGGTAGGCCACTGAAAGTAAAAGAGATTATAGAGGGTTTCGACCTCAGGGGAGAGCGCATGCGGACGCTGCTCGAGGAGCGCCTCGAGTCGATGCACCGTGCCGGCCAGATCATCGAGAACCGACGCCGCGAATACTGCCTGACGGCGAAGCTGGATCTCGTCACGGGCACCGTGAGCGGCCACCCGGACGGCTTCGGCTTCGTTGCCCGCGAGGACGGTGACGGCGACGACGTCTATCTCTCGGCGCGGTCGATGCGTTCCCTGTTCGACGGCGACCGGGTCCTCATCAGGGTCGTCGGCCAGGACCGGCGCGGCAAGCCGGAAGGCAAACTCGTCGAGGTGCTGGAACGCGCGGCGCGGGAGGTCGCCGGGCAGTTCATACGGGAACGCGGCATCGGCCTCGTCATTCCGGACAACCCGAAGATCGCGCACCGGGTGCTGATTGCCAAGGGCGAAACCGGCGGGGCGAAACACGGCCAGATGGTCGTGGCCGAGATACTGGATTATCCGACCCACATCGAGCAGGCGACGGGGCGCATCGTCAAAGTCATCGGCGCGCCGGACCAGAAGGGTATCGCGACGGACATCGCCATACACTCGAACGGCATCCCGACCGAGTGGCCGAGGGCCGTGCGCAAGCAGGTGACGAAATTCGGCACGACGGTGCCCACCGCGGCGAAGAAAGGCCGCGTGGACCTGCGGGACCTCGACCTCGTTACGATCGACGGTGCCGATGCGCGCGATTTCGACGACGCCGTCTACTGCGAACGCGCGGGCGAGGGCTGGCGGCTGCTCGTGGCCATCGCCGACGTCGCCCATTACGTCGACATCGATTCGCCCCTCGACAAGCAGGCGACGGTGCGCGGTACGTCGGTCTATTTCCCGGACCGGGTCGTGCCGATGCTGCCCGAAGAATTGTCGAACGGCCTGTGCTCACTGAACCCGAAGGTGGACCGCCTGTGCCTGGTGTGCGACATGCGCGTCGGCAAGACCGGCAAGGTCTCCCGCTCGACGTTCGTGGAAGGCGTCATGCGCTCGAAGGCACGGCTGACCTATGGGCAGGTCAACGACTTTCTGACCGGCAAGGCCGTGAAGGCGGTGCCCCGCTTCCTCCACAAGCGCCTGAACGACCTGCACGAGCTTTACGGGGCCTTCGCGCTGAATCGCTCCCGGCGCGGTGCGATCGAACTCGACCTGCCGATGACGAAGTTCGAGCTCAACGAGGACGGCGAAATAGCGCGCATCGTGACGGCGCCTCGCAACGACGCGCACCGGCTGATCGAGGAATGCATGATCGCGGCGAACGTGCAGGCCGCGAAGTTCCTGCGCAAGCACCGGATTGCGTCGCTGTACCGGGTTCACGCACGGCCGGATCCGGAGCGCTTCGACGAGCTGCGGCAGTACCTCGTCTCGCTCGGCCTCAAGGTGCCGCATTCCGAGCACGTCGAGCCCATGCAGTTCAACAAGCTGCTCGAGCAGGTCGCCGGTCGCGCCGACAGCGCCGCCATCTCGATGGCCATGCTGCGCTCGCTGACACACGCCGAATACACGCCGAACAACATCGGCCATTTCGGTCTCGCGCTGGACGCCTACGCGCATTTCACGTCGCCGATCCGCCGTTACCCGGACCTCCTCGTGCACCGCGCGATACGCCATATCGTTCGCGGCGGCAAACCGGGCGCATTCCCGTACGACAAGGGCAGGATGGAGCGGCTCGGCGCGATCACGTCCGCGCACGAGCGGCGCGCCGAGGACGCGACGCGCGAGGTCGAGGCGTGGCTCAAGTGCCAGTACATGCTCGATCGCGTCGGCGAGGATTACGCTGGCGTCATCACGGGCGTAACCAATTTCGGCCTGTTCGTGCAGATACCGGAATTACAGATCGACGGGCTCGTGCACGTCACCAGCCTGCAGAACGACTACTACAAGTTCGATGCGAGCCGGCAGCAGCTGGTCGGTGAGCGAACCGGCCGGCGTTTCGGCCTCGGTGAGCCGATGCACATACAGGTGCAACGTGTCGACATGGACACCCGGCGCATCGACTTCCGGCCGTTCGAGGACCAGGCCGAGACGCGGCGGCACGGACGCGGGCGGTGAGCCGGTCGAGTTACGTGACCGGCCTGCGCGCGGTGGAACAGCTGCTTGCCGGGGACGTTGCCGAGGTGCGGCGGATCTGCGTCGAATACCGCAGCGCAAACCCGCGCGTGGCGACGCTGGTCTCGACGGCCCGGGAAAAGGGAATCGACGTCCAGGAAGCGAACCGGGCGCGCCTGAAGCAGATGAGCGGCGAGGTCCGCCACCAGGGCGTCGTCGCGGAAGTTCGCCGCAGCACCCAGCTCGACGAGGCGGGCCTGCGCACGCTGGTCGAGGCGAGGCTCGCCGAGGGCGGCCGGGCGCTGTTGCTGCTGGTGCTGGACGGCATCCAGGACCCGCACAACCTCGGCGCCTGCCTGCGAACGGCGGACGCCGCAGGCGTCGACGCCGTGATCGCACCGCGCCACGGCGCCGCCGGTCTCGGGCCGGCCGTCAGCAAGGTGGCCGCCGGGGCGGCCGAAACCCTGCCGTTCGCCACGGTCGCCAATATCGGCCGGGTGCTGGACTGGCTGGCGGACTACGGAATCACTCGCATCGGTACCAGCGACCGCGCCGATTCGAGCCTGTACGACGCCGCCCTGGACGGCCACCTGGCGCTCGTGATGGGCCGGGAAGAAACCGGGCTCGGCAAGGCCGCGGCCGCGCGCTGCGACCAGCTCGTGAGTTTGCCCATGGCGGGCAGCGTTGCCAGCCTGAACGTGTCGGTCGCCACCGGGATCTGTCTTTACGAGGTGCTCCGCCAGCGGCGCTAGCCGCCTGATTCGAGGGCTGTTCTGCTTGCGTCACGGGGGCGCCTTGGGTAGGATTCGCGTCCCCGTCAAAGGGCGGGGCGGCGCTGTGCGCCGTAACCTCTTGCCACACCGGGAAGCCGGGTGGCTGTAATCCGCCGGGACACCCGCGCGGATTTCATCCAGAAGGGACGACAATGAGACATTACGAAATCGTATTCCTGGTCCACCCGGACCAGAGCGAGCAGGTGCCTGCCATGGTCGAACGTTACCAGGGCATGGTGACCGGTTCGGGCGGTGCGGTCCACCGCACCGAAGACTGGGGTCGCCGGCAGCTGGCCCATCCCATCAACAAGATTCACAAGGCGCACTACGTGCTTCTCAACGTCGAATGCGACGACGACGTGATCGAAGAGATCCGTGGTGCGTTTCGCTTCAACGATGCGGTGCTGCGCCACCTCGTATTGAACCGCAAGAAGGCCATCACGGAAGCGTCGCCGATGGCTGTCGCCGTGGCCGAGGAGAAGGCCAAGGAGAAGGAGGC
>DATHRM010000085.1:0-11023 GCA_035465295.1 Woeseiaceae bacterium
CGAACCCGACCTCACGATCTCGAAGCGCAGATCCTGCAGGTAGTACGGCCGGTCGAGACCGTATCGCTCGAAGGTCTCCTGCGATGCGAGCCCGACCTCGAGGTTCTCGAGCTCCTCGGGCGTCGCCGACAGCAATTCGATCTGCGCGCGCATGGGCGCATTCAGCGCTGAATCCAGATGGATCTCGCCGAGGCCAAGGGCCCAGGCGTTACCCGACAGCAATAAAACGAGCGCAAGCGAAATTCGATTGCTTCGTCGCGGCATAATGATGGTCTCCAACTCCCCAAGTGCCTCTGCAGACGCCGCGCAGAGACAGTCGCATGGCAGGCAGTGCTGCCTCTCCAACTGCCTGCGAACTATAGCCTATAAATAGTTTTTCGCCAAAATTTCAGCAATTTGGACGCTATTTAGAGCCGCGCCCTTACGTATGTTGTCGGCGACCACCCAGAGATCGATCCCGCGTGGATGAGAAATGTCTTCACGCACACGGCCGACGAAAACGGGGTCGCGTCCGGAGGCTTCCGTCACCGCCGTCGGGTATGCGCCGGTCTCGACGCCGTTGACGAGTTCCACGCCGGGCGCATTTCGCATCAGCTCGCAAACCTCCGCGGCCGAGATCTTGTCGCGCGTCTCTATGTGCACCGCTTCGGAATGGCCGTAAAACGCTGGAATTCTGACCGCCGTGGGATTCACGAGGATATCGGCGTCGCCGAAAATCTTGCGCGTTTCCCAGACCATCTTCATCTCTTCCTTCGTGTAGCGGTTCTCCTGGAAGGTATCGATGTGCGGCAGTGCATTGAACGCGATCTGCTTTGCAGGCCCCTCGATCTCCAGCGGGCGCCCGTTCAGCAGCAGGGTTGCCTGCCGGACCAGTTCCTCGATGGCGCTGCGGCCGGCACCGGACACGGCCTGGTAGGTCGCCACGTTGATGCGCTCGATGCCGACCGCGTCGTAAATCGGTTTCAGCGCCACGACCATCTGGATCGTGGAGCAGTTCGGGTTGGCAATGATGCCGCGGCTCCGGTAATCGTCGATCGCCTCGGGATTCACCTCGGGCACCACGAGCGGGATGTCGTCGTCGTAGCGAAAGTGCGAGGTGTTGTCGACGACGACGCAACCGGCTTCGGCGGCCCTCGGCGCGTATTCCGCCGAGATCGATCCGCCGGCCGAGAAGAGGCCGATCTGCACCCTGGAAAAATCGAAACCGGCAAGGTCCTCGACGGTCAGCTCGCGATTTCCGAACGCGACCTTCTTGCCGACGGAGCGCTCGCTCGCGAGCGCGTACACCTTGCCGACCGGGAACTTGCGTTCCGCGAGTATCTCGAGCATGGCTTCGCCGACGGCGCCCGTGGCGCCGACGACGGCTACATCAAATCGTCCTGTCATTGTCCTGTCTACGTTATGGCTGGCGTTCCCGACTGCACGTCGGCGTTCTGTGCGCGATTGCGCAGATAATGGTCCATGATGACGAGCGCGACCATCGCCTCGGCGATCGGCGTCGCGCGCAAACCCACGCAGGGATCGTGGCGGCCTTTCGTGACGATTTCGGTCTCCTTGCCGCTCCTGTCGATCGTCTTGCCCGGCACGGAGATGCTCGACGTCGGTTTCAGCGCGATGCTTGCGAGCAGGTCCTGGCCGGACGAAATGCCGCCGAGCGTCCCGCCGGCGTCGTTCTTGCTGAAGCCGGTCCCCGACATCTCGTCGCGGTGCTGGCTGCCACGCTGCACCACCGCCGCGAACCCGGCGCCGACCTCGACGCCCTTGACGGCATTAATGCTCATCAGTCCCCGCGCGAGGTCCGCCTCGAGCTTGTCGAACACGGGCTCGCCGAGCCCGACCGGCATGTTGCTCGCCAGGACGCTGATTTTCGCGCCAATCGAATCGCCCTGCTCGCGCAGCTCGTCCATGAAGGCCTCGAGTTCCTCGATGCGCGATGGATCGGCGCAAAAAAACGGGTTGTCATCGACCCCGTCGAGATCGCTCGCACCGAGCTCGATGGGACCGAGCTGTGACAGGTAGCCGCGTACCTGCACGCCCAGGCGCTCGCGAAGATACTTGCGGGCGATCGCCCCGGCGGCGACCCGCATTGTCGTCTCCCGTGCGGACGAACGACCGCCACCACGGTAGTCGCGAATGCCGTATTTCTGTTGATAGGTATAGTCGGCGTGCCCCGGCCGGAACTTGTCCTTGATATCGCCGTAGTCTCTGGAGCGCTGGTCCTGGTTCTCGATCAGCAGCCCGATCGGCGTGCCGGTGGTGCGGCCCTCGAATACGCCCGAGAGAATCTGCACCTGGTCCGGCTCGTTGCGCTGCGTGGTGTGGCGAGAGCGGCCGGGCCGGCGGCGATCGAGATCCGCCTGGATATCCGCCTCTTCGAGGGGCATCCCCGGCGGACAGCCGTCGACGACACAGCCGAGCGCACGACCGTGGCTCTCACCAAACGTCGTCACAACGAACAGCGTTCCGAAACTGTTACCCGACACCCTGCAATTCCCCGGCGGTCAGCAAAAAGACGCCCTGTCCGCCATGCTCGAACGTAAGCCAGATAAATGCAACATCCGGATAGGCGGCTTCGAGCGCCTGCTGGCTGTTGCCGACTTCGCAAACGAGTATTCCCGTGTCGGACAGGAATCGCGATGCATCATGCAGGATGAGTTTGACGGAATCCAGACCGTCGTCGCCCGCCGCGAGACCGAGCCGCGGCTCGTGTCGAAACTCGTCGGGCATGGTCTCCAGGTCATCGCGATCGACGTAGGGCGGGTTGCTCACGATCAGGTCGTAGCGGCGCCCTTCGATCGCCGCGAAGAAATCCGACCGCACCAGGCGGACGCGATCGGCGACATCGTGCGCCGCCACGTTGATGGCAGCCACCTCGAGTGCCTCGGGCGAGACGTCCACGGCGTCCACCGTGGCGTCGGGAAACGCCCTGGCGAGCGCAATCGCGATGCAGCCGCTGCCGGTGCCGAGATCGGCGATCGAGGTCACGCCGTCCGGGTCCAGCCACGGCTTGAAGCGCGCGTGAATCAGTTCCGCGATGGGCGATCGCGGTATGAGCACGCGCTCGTCGACGTAGAAGCGCAGGCCCGCGAACCAGGCCTCGTTGACGAGATAGGCAACCGGCACGTGCTCACGTATACGTCGCTCGACGAACGTTTCGAATTCGGCCAGCTCGCGCGCAGTAACCGTACGGGCATAGGCCCCGGGCGCCTCGTCGTGCGACAGGCCGAGGTGCGCGAATACGAGCCACGCCGCCTCGTCGACGGGATTGTCCGTGCCGTGGCCGTAACTGAGCGCTGCGGCCTCGAAACGCCCGGCCGTCTGCCTGATCAGCTGCTCGACGTTCACTGTAGTCTTTGCGCTTGCAACCCTGGATACGGGACCCACCTCATAATCTCACACGGCTGCTGTAGAATCGCGTCCTCTGAACCCGTCTTTCCCGGAAGCCATGCAAACCCGAAACGTCATAGCCGGCCTCGTACTGGGCACCGCCGTCGCCGCGGGCCTCGCGCTCGCATTGCGCAATGCCGGCGAACCCGCTGCCCCCGTAGCCGCGACGATACTCCCTGCCGGCAACGAACTGCCGGAGTTTACGCTGCTCGACCAGGACGGCGCACCGGCGGACCGATCCGTATTCGAGGGCCGGTGGGACGTGGTGTTCTTCGGCTTCACCAACTGCCCGGATATCTGCCCGGCGACGATGACGTTGCTGGGACAGGCGAAGCGCGAACTCGAAGCGCGTGGCAGCGACCCGCTGCCACGGGTGGTGCTGGTGAGCGTCGATCCCGAACGCGACACACCGGAGGCCATGGCCCGCTACGTCGCCTATTTCGGAGACGGCAATCTCGGCCTGACGGGTGAGCTCGAGGAACTGCGCAAGCTGACGGACGCGCTGGGCATATTCTTCCAGAAAGCCGAAACCGGCGATGGCGCATACGCCGTGGATCACTCCACCGCCGTGCTGGTCATCGATCCGCAGGCGCGTCTGAAGGCCCTCTTCACCGCGCCGCACGAGGTCGCGAACTTCGTTCACGACCTGCCGTTGATCATGGCGGGCGAATGATGCGGCGCCTGCTGGTCCTGTTTGCCCTGGTTGCGGCGGCCGCTGGCTGCGACAGCCCGGAAGGCCCGCCCGTCGTGGCTGACAACGTCGTGGTGACTGCGCCGGGTGCCGGGATGCCGATGGCCGCGGGCTATCTCGAGATCACGAATCAATCCGGCTCGGACATTCGCATCACGCGCGTCTCGAGCCCGGACTACGCTACGGTCGAGATGCACGAGACGATCGTCGAAGACGGCATTGCCAGGATGCGCTCGATTCCCGTGCTCGAAATCGCCGATGGCGAGACGATCACGTTCGAGCGCGGGGGCAGGCACCTGATGCTCATGCAGCCTGCCGGCACCCCCGGGACGATTACACTGAATTTCTATTCCGATGACGTTTTGCTGCTTACCGTCAGCGCGGAATTCACGGCCACGATGGACTAGGGAGCCCCTCGGTACGCCCATGCTGTCACGACTCTTCGTCATTATGCAGTACCTGCTGCCGAGGCTCTGGCTCACGGCGCTCGTGTACCGGCTGGCTCGTGTGCGCCAGCCGGCCGTCAAGAACCTGCTGATCCGGGGCTTCGTGAAAGTATTCGGTGTGAAGCTCGACGAGGTTCGCGGCCGGGTGCCGGACGATTTCAGCTCGTTCAACGAGTTCTTCATTCGCGAACTGGAAGACGGCGCGCGCCCGGTCGATGCGGATGCGAATTCGATCGTATCGCCCGTCGACGGGACCCTGAGCCAGGCCGGGACGCTGCGCGGCAACCGCATCCTGCAGGCCAAGGGCATCGATTACTCGCTCGAGGACCTGCTCGCCGCCGATCTCGAAACCGCGCAGGAATTCATCGGCGGCGCTTTCGCGACGATCTACCTCGCACCCTACAACTATCACCGGGTACACGCGCCCGTCGCCGGCGAACTCGTCACGGCACATTACGTGCCCGGCGACCTGTTCAGCGTCAACAGCAAGACGGCCGCGCACGTGCCGGGCCTGTTCAGCCGCAACGAGCGCCTGAACCTGCATTTCAGAACCGCCTTCGGGCCGATGCTCGTGTCGCTTGTCGGCGCATTGAACGTCGGCAGCATCTCGACGCCGTGGAGCGGCGAAATCCGGCCGCGCAAGTCCGGCGTGGTCGAGACTGTCGGCCTGTCCGGCGCGCCGCGAAGCGTCGGCAAGGGCGACCTGCTGGGCTGGTTCAACATGGGATCGACGGTCATCATCCTGCTGCCGCCGGGCCGCTGCGACTGGCGCGACGATTTCGAAGCCGGCGTTACGACGGTCATGGGCGAAGCGATCGGCACGCTCTGGGCGCCCATCCTGTGACCTGGAAGGCGTCCGCCGGCGTTGCCCTGGCGCGGCAGCGCGCCGATATGCTCGAGCGGGCGCGGGCTTTTTTCCGCGCGCGAGACGTTCTCGAAGTCGACACCCCGGCGCTCGGCCGTCACGCCGCGAGCGACCCCAATATCGACAGCCTGCGCGTTGCAGGCCCCGGTGGCACCACGCTGTATCTGCAGACGTCGCCCGAATCCTTCATGAAGCGGCTGCTCGCCGGCGGCTATCCCGATATCTATGCCCTGGGCCACGTATTCCGTGGCGGCGAGGCAGGCCGGCTGCATCAGCCCGAATTCACGATGGTGGAATGGTACCGGCGGGATTTCAGGCTGGACGCCATGATCGATGAGACCGTCGCATTCATTGCCGACCTCCTCGACCGGCCGGACGTGGGCGAGGCCGATTCGCTCGAGTACCGGGACGCGTTCCGGCTGTTCGCCGGCATCGACCCCGTCGCGGCATCGACCGACGAACTCGCGGAGGTCGCATCTGCCGACGCAGGCCTGCGCGAAAGTCTCGGCGACGATCGGGATGCCTGGCTGGACCTGCTCCTCTGCACGCGCGTCGCCGCCGGCTTCGCCACGGGCAGGCTCACGGTGCTGCGACATTTTCCCGCAAGCCAGGCCGCGCTCGCACGGGTCTGCCCCGTGGACGGCAACGTGGCTGACCGTTTCGAGATTTTTTACGGCGAGATGGAACTGGCCAACGGATTCGTCGAGCTCCGTGACCCCGACGAGCAGCGGCGGCGCATGCTGGCGGATCTCGAGAAGCGCCGCGCGACGGGACGCCAGCCGGTGCCGCTGGACGAGCCGCTGCTCGCAGCGCTCGATTCCGGGCTCCCCCGCTGCGCGGGCGTTGCGGTCGGTTTCGAGCGGCTGCTGATGCTGGCAAGCGGCGCAGACGATATCCGCGACGTCATGACTTTCGCATTCGACGACACAGGCAACTGAATGACTATGACCGATTACAAGCTGCTCGATTCACAGGCCGAGGCGCTGCTGCGGGATGAACCGGACGCGCTCGCGAACGCCGCCAATTTCGTCGCGCTCCTGTATAACGGGCTCGACGACGTGAACTGGCTCGGCATTTACGTGCTG
The DNA here is from genome assembly GCA_035465295.1 of Woeseiaceae bacterium. GTDB lineage: Bacteria > Pseudomonadota > Gammaproteobacteria > Steroidobacterales > Woeseiaceae > UBA1847. The sequence continues at coordinate 6,475 of DATHRM010000085.1, forward strand.
CGCGGTGACGAACTCGTGCTCGGTCCGTTCCAGGGGCAACCGGCGTGCGTCCACATACCGGTCGGCAACGGCGTCTGCGGGACCGCGGCGGCCACGCTGGAGACGCAGCGTGTCGCCGACGTGCACGCGTTTCCGGGGCACATCGCCTGCGACGCAGCGTCGCGTTCCGAGATCGTGGTGCCGCTCGTTGTCGACGGCGCGCTGGTTGGCGTTCTGGACATCGACAGCCCGTCGCTCGACCGTTTCAGCGAAGACGACCAGGCGGGCATCGAGCGGCTGTGCGCGACGTATTGTGAGCTGCAATCGGGCCGCGAGGGCTCCCTCTAGGGTCCACCGGGCCTACTTGACGCGGCTGACGTACTCCTTCGACCGCGTGTCGACCTTGACGACCTCGCCCTGGTCGACGAACAGCGGCACGCGCACGACGGCGCCCGTCGACAGCTTGGCCGGCTTGACGCCGCCGCTCGCCGTATCGCCCTTGACGCCCGGATCCGTTTCGACGATTTCGAGCTCGACGAAGTTCGGCGGCTCGACGATTAACGGCGAATTGTTCCAGAGCGTGATCTGGCACATGTCGCCGTCACTCAGCCAGTCTTTCGCGTCACCGACGGCATTCGCATCCGCGGCGTACTGTTCGAACGTATCGGGCACCATGAAGTGCCAGAACTCGCCGTCTGCGTATAGAAACTGCATTTCCGTGTCCATGACATCCGCGGCGTCGACGCTTTCGCCGGACTTGAAGGTCTTGTCGACGACCTTGCCGGTCTTGAGATTCTTGATCCTGGCGCGGTTGAAGGCCTGGCCCTTGCCGGGCTTGACGAATTCGTTCTCGACAATGATGCAGGGATCGTTGTCGATCAGGATCTTGAGGCCCGATCGAAATTCGTTGGTGCTGTAGCTTGCCATTGGGGTATCCGGGGTTTTCGGCGAGGCGCTATTCTACAGAAAAATACCGGCTGCGATGTGGACGGGCAGATATTCCTCTCAGTCATGGCTCGCTTCGCTGCGCTTTACTTCCTTCGAAGAATATCTGCCCGTCCAATCCACCTCGTCGGCGCCTCGCTCCCGTAGCCCGGTACGGGCGCTCGGGGCGTTTGTCGACCGAAGTAAAGCGCAGCAAGCGAAGCGCAGCGAGCCATGAGGGAGACAAATGACCCGAGCGCCTGTCCGTCTGCCGCCGCGATCCTGGATCGGGAGGTTTGGTTCGGGAGGGGCCGAACCTAGAACCGGGTCACAGTATGGTAAATGGCTGGCAGATAGTCTGGCAGGAACGCCTGATCCGGCATTTTTAACAAAATATGGATACCCGGAACGAGGCTCGGAAGCAGGCAAGGACCGCGCATTGAACGACCGCCACAGCATCTCCATCGCCGTGTTGTCCCAGAACCAGGACGACGTGGCGCTCATCAACGGTACGCTCCGCGATGGCGGTCATGCGGCGCACTGCCACTGGATCGATCGGCCCTCCAGGCTCGATGACACGCTCGCGGCCGACCAGGTCGAGCTCATCATCGTCAATTGCGACCGCTACCCCGAGGGCATCCGCCGCGTCATCAAGCAGAAAGACCGCTTCAACCCGGAAGTCCCCGTGATCGCCCTGCGCCAGGAAGCCGACGAAAACAGCATCCAGGAGGCCATGCGCGACGGCGCCTGCGACCTCGTTTCGATCGGGCTCAGGAACCGCCTGCAGTCGGTAGTCACCCGCGAGCTGCGAGCGCTGCGCGCCGAGCGTGCGCTGAATTCGACGATTGCCTCCGCCAGCGAATACAAGCGCCAGATCCGCGACTATATGCAGTCGTCGTCATCCGCCATCGCGCTCGCCCACGAAGGTATTGTTCTCGAGGCGAACGACGCGTGGCTCAAGCTGTTCAAGTACGCGAGCGTCGACGAGGTCAAGGGGCTGCCGCTGATGGACAGCTTCGATTCACAGAGCCATGCAGCACTCAAGGGCGCGCTCAATGCCGCCATAAAGGGCAAATGGGCCAGGAACGAGAAACTCAGGGTCAGGCCGCATCTCGACATCGGCCATCGCAGCGAGCTCGAGCTGGAGTTCCAGCGGATGGACTTTGACAGCGTGCCGTGCGCGCACGTGCGCATCGCGCCGCCGGATCCTTCGAAGCAGGAACCGACGGCGCTCGTACACGACGCCCTGAAGCGCGATCCGACGACCCTCTTCTACCACCGCGCACAATTCATCGAGCGGCTCGGCAAGCGCCTGCAACGCAAACCGAAATCCGGACTGCACGTGCTCGCGTACGTGAAGATCGACAAGTTTGCCGAGGTGCAGAAGAAAATCGGGATCATCGAGTCCGAAGAAGTGCTCGCTCAGTTTGCCGAGGAAATGCGCAAGCGCATGCACCCGCGTGACGTGGCCGGCCGCTTCGAGGGCACGTCGCTGATGGTGCTCCTCGAGCGCGGCAATGCCCGCGATGGACAGGTATGGGGCAGGCAGCTCGCGAAGCACATCAGCGCGACCACTTTCGACGTCGGCGAAAATTCGACGCAGATTACCTGCACGGTCGGCGTCTGCGCCGTCAGCGACGTGTTCGGCAACCTGGAAGAACTGGTGGCGGCGACGGTGGACGCCTACCGGCTGGGCAAGGCAGCCGGCGGCAACACCTGTTTCCTGAACGAGTCCGCGCACGAGGATACGAAGCAGAAGGAGTTCGATGCGATCTGGGTGAAGCGCCTGAAATCGGCGCTCATGGACGACCGCTTCATGCTCGCGCAACTGCCTATAGCGGGATTACGGCGCGATTCCATCGAGATGTACGACCTGCTGGTTCGCATGGTGGACGAACAGGGAAACCCCGTGCTGCCGTCGGAGTTCATACCGGCGGCCGAACGCAACAACATGATGAAAAACATCGACCGCTGGATGATCAAGGCGGCGATCGATTTCTGCGAACACAGCAGCGTCGACCGCGTCTTCGTCAGGCTGTCGCGGCAGTCCATCGTCGACAAGGGCACCATCGGCTGGATGCAGCGGGAGTTCGACGAGCGCAAATTCGATTGCTCGCGGCTCGTCACCCAGCTGCCGGAGCGGGATGCGGCACGCCACATCAAGCAAACACGTGACACGGTAGCCAAGCTCAAGAAGCTCGGCGTCGGCTTCGCGCTCGAGCACTACGGCATCGACCAGGCGCGCTTCCAGATTCTCGATATCCTCAAACCGGATTACATCAAGATCGACGGCGAACTGATGCATACGCTGATGACCGACACCGGTATGCAGGAAGCCGTACAGCGCATCGTGGCTGCCGCCGCCGAGCGCGATATCAAATCAATCGCGGAACGCGTCGAGAACGCCAACGCCATGGCCGTGCTGTTCCAGCTCGGCCTGGATTACATGCAGGGACACTATGTGCACGAGCCAGAGGTCGTGCTGCAGGACAAGACCGACAGCGTCAAAAAGAGGACGCTCGAGGAGCTGTCTGCTGCCAACGCGGGTTGACGGGCTGACGGGGAGTGTGACCGCTTTCACATATTCGAATTGAAACCGTCGGTTGCGGGTCTTTTTTACAAAAAACGTGGAATCGGCGCGTAGACGGGACGACAAGGTGTTCGTAACCTGAATGCCGCACGAAAGTACCGAGGTACAGGGCAGTGAAAATACGAAAGACTTCGCACAAGGCGGCAGGCAAGCACCGGTCGAAGAGGAGCATGGCGGCGTTGCCTGCTCTCGTTGCTGCGGGAGGCGGCCTCGCCTTCGGTTCTGCAGCCGCGCTCGAGCTCGGTGAAATCCAGGTGCAATCGACCCTCGGCCAGCCACTCCGCGCGAGCATTGCCTATGCACTCAGCCCGAATGAAATCATCGACGATCGCTGCGTAGCGATCGGCCGGGCCGGCCGCGACCTGCCGGGCCTGCAAGACGCGCGCGTTCGCGTATCGAAGGGCGTAATATCGATCACCGGGGCCGCACCGGTCATGGAGCCGATGTTGTCGGCCAATATCGTGGTCGACTGCCCCTATTCCGCACACGTAAGCCGCAACTACCTGTTGTTCATCGATCCGCCGGAAAGGCCGATGACCGTAGCGCGACAGTCGGGCCCCGCGACGGTCACCGCGGCAACGCCGTCCGCGACGCGTACGTTGCCTGCCCCGCGGCCGGTGCCGGCGAGGACACCCGTTGCTCAGGGCTCGCGATACCAGGTGCAGCCCGGCGATTCCCTGTCGGGCATCGTGCGACGCCTCGATAATCCCGGGGTCTCGAGCAGCAGCGCAATGGCTGCAATACTCGACACGAATCCCGGCGCATTCATCAATGGCGACCCCGATCTCCTGAAGGCCGGCAGCTGGCTCGACATCCCGTCGTTTGCCGCTGGCGTTGCTGCCGTTATTCCGGCCGCAAAACCGCAGGACGCGGTCGCTGCCGTCAGCGAAACGCCGGATGGCGCCAGCGCGTACCAGGGTGCCGAGGCGCTGGAGCCCGATGCGCGCAGGCAGATCCCGGCAACAGAGTTCCTTCCGGAGGTGCCCGACACGGCAGTGTCCGACACGATCGACACGGCACCCGAGACGACCGAAGCCGAGGCGACCGAAGCGGTAA
>DATHRM010000086.1:0-4773 GCA_035465295.1 Woeseiaceae bacterium
TCGAGCACGGTCCACCCGGACGGCTCGGTCACGGACGACGGGGGTTCGAACCCGGCGAGCGGCTACAGCCTGATCGAGGCCGCGAGCCTCGAGGACGCCATCGCGAAAGCGAAGGGCTGCCCGATCCGGCAGGCGAACGGCTCGATCGAGATCGCCGAGACGTTTGATATGTAGGTGAGGGTCGCGGGCCCGGGCCCGCTCCTACGGGGCGGGCGGTCGCCAGCGCACCCGGAACGATGCGCCCCCGAGATCGGCGGACGTATCGACGCTGGCCTCGCCACCGTGCAGGGCGGCGATGCGGGCAACGATGGCGAGGCCCAGCCCGTAACCGCCCGTGTCGCGACTGCGGCTGTCGTCGAGCCGCGTGAAGGCCTTGAAGACCGAGTCCCGGGCCGCTTCCGGCACGCCCTTGCCGTCATCATCGACCGACATCTCGAAACCATCGCCACACCGGCCGATCTGCAGCCGGCAGGTCGACGACGCATGACGCCGGGCGTTGCTGAGCAGGTTGCTCGCCGCGAGCGCCATGAGCCGTGCATCCATCACCGCGTAATCGAGCCCGGGCTCGCGTTCGGTGACCAGGGTCTTGTCCGCGTCGCGGTACTTTTCCGTGGTCTGCACAAGCCAGGGCTCGAGGGGCACGCGCTGCCAGTCCATCTGCAGGTCGGGATGATCCAGCCGCGCGTAGTTCAGCATCGTCGCGATGAGATTGTCGATTTCCTGCACATCATCGTTGATCAGGCCGAGCTGCCGGCGGACATCGTCGCTCGCCTCGTTGCCGATCACGGCCAGCGCAAAGCGTATACGCGCCAGCGGCGTGCGCATCTCGTGCGAGAGCGCGGCGATGAGTTCCTTCTGGTTCTGGATCAGGCTGCTGAGCCGCAGCGACATGTCGTCGAGATTCTCCGCCAGGGTCGTCAGCTCGGTTGTCGTCTGCGCCGTGTTGAGCGGCGTGCGGTAATCCGCCGCAAAGCGCTGCGCGGCACCCGTCATGCGATTGATGTCCCTGAGGATGGGGCGCAGCCACAGCCCGACGAGCACGACGATGGACAGGTAGAAAAGCGGCGGCCCGGCGCGTACCAGCCAGTTCTCGCCGGTGACCGGCACGGGGCCGACGTAAACCAGCGCGTCGAGACCCGGCGGCGCGTACAGGTAGAAGGTCTCGCCGTCCTCGTTGACCAGCGCCTCGAGGTCCACGTCCGTGGTGGCGGCGATCTCGTCTTTCTGCAGCAACTGCACGTTCATTCCCAGGGTGCCGGACAGGGTGGCGGCGACCCGGACGCGGTCCTCCGGCGCAGCCGCCTCGAGTTCCTTCGCCACGATGTCCAGGGTCGATCGCAGCCACGGGTCTCGCTGCGACGCATCGGCGGACAGCAGCGCGTCGTACGCGAGCTGCAGGCCGAAGGCGACCGCGAGCAGTCCCGCCACGAGCAGCAGGTAGCTGCGAAACAGCAGGCGGCGATTGCCGCCGAACAGCGATGCGCTCACGCGTTGCCCCAGGCGTCGGGAACCAGCAGGTAGCCCTTGCCCCAGACGGTCTTGATGCGCGTCGGCGTCGTTGCGCTGTCGCCCAGCTTGCGCCGCAGCCGGGAAATGCGGCCGTCGATGGAGCGATCGAGCCCGTCGTACTCGATGCCGCGGGTCGCACGGAAGATGTCCTCGCGGCTCAGGATGCGGCCGGCGTTCCGCGCGAGCAGCGACAGCAGTTCGAATTCCTGCGTCGTGAGTTCGACGGGTTCGCCGTCGAGCCACGCCTGCTGTGCCGAGTGGCTGATGCGCAGCGTGCCAAGGTCGATGTCGCCGCCGTTGTCCGGTGCCGCATGCTGGTGCTCGACGCGCCGCAACAGCGCCCGGGTGCGCGCCAGCAGCACCATCGGGTCGACCGGCTTGGCGACGTAATCGTCGGCGCCGGCCTCGAGGCCGATCACCTGGTCGATGTCGGAGTCGCGCGCGGTAAAGATCAGTATCGGGCCTTCGAATACGTGCCGCAGCTCGCGGCACAGGTCGAGGCCGCTGGCACCGGGCAGCATCAGGTCGAGCAACACGACGCGCGGGTGCGTGTCATGGAAGCGGGCCATCGCGCGATCGCCGCGCTCCTCGATGGCGACGGACAAGCCGTTCTGGCGAAAATACTCGGCCGTCAGCTCGGCGAGGCGCCGATCGTCCTCGATGAGCAGTATGTCGACGGTCGTCGTCAAAGCAGGTCCCACACGTACTTGGTGCGCCGCCGCCGTCGCCGGTCCTCGCTGTCCTTGCGGAGTACCTCGACCGTCGCGGAGGCGAGTTCCGGCTCGCCGGCGCCGCGATCGAGCCAGTAACGAAACGTCTCGGTAACCTCGCGGTCGTCCTCGTGCCGGCCCGATCGCGCGTCGTCCCAGCAACGCAGCGCGGCGTTTTCGAGCTCGGTGTTGACGCAATAATACCCCGTCTCGCGGCCCTGCCAGGTAATCAGGAAGCGCATGTCGCAGCTCGGCGTGCGCTGGTCGACGATGCACAGCAGCGGCTTCACGGCCAGGCTGGCCTCGCCGTCGTCGCTGTTTTCGGCCGCTCCCGTGAGCGGCAGCACTAACAACAACGGTGCCAGCCAGCGCCTCATGTCAGAACCTGTAGCCGACGCCCGCAAAATATCCGAGTACCGCCTGGTCCGTGACGATCGGGCTGGCGGCCGCCTCGTCGTTCAGCCGCTCGTACTCGGCCGACAGCGTGAGCATCCAGCTGCGCGAGAAGTAGTAGTTTGCGCTCAGGCGCGCACGCACGTTCACGCCGGCGCCGGCTTCGTAGGCGGGCAGGGCCTCGTTGGCTTCGGACGGGCGCACGCCCCAGTAGTAGTCGTTCAGTTCGGCACTCTTGTAACTCATGCCGATCGAGGGTCGCAGGTACCAGCTGCCAGCCCGGAAGCCGATGCCGTAATCGACATCGAGCTCGTAGCCGTTGTGCGTGCCGCTGACGTCGTGGAACGCGTTGACCTGCAGCAGGCCCCAGCGCCCGTCGCTCAGCAACTCCACGCCGGCTTCGGCGGCATAGTCACGGTCTGGCACCTTGACCTCCACGGGCGCCTCGAGCACCTGCCCGGTGGTGCCGATGTTGACGAAGCGGGTATTGGTGCGGCCGAAAAACACGCGGTCGCTGCGTGCGCGCGCCATCACGCTGGCCGTGACCAGCTCGTTGTCGGCGAAGGTCAGGCCGAGGTCGCCGTTGTCGAAGAAGAAGTGCTCGCCGAAATACGCGATATCGAGGTCCAGCACGATCGGCAGGTCATCGGAATTGAGCAGGGGATTGCTGCGTTCGCCGTAGCCCATCGCGACCCCGAGGCGCCAGGGTGACTCGGCGACAGCGATCGCGGGCAGCAGCAACAGCAGGCAGGGGAGGAGTCGTCTCATGTGCAGCAGTCCTCGGTGGGTCTTCAAGATGCTTCCCCATTGTCGCAGCAGTGCGCCCCGGGCCCTGCACAAAGCTGTATCAAAATTGTCAAAAAGTGTCGTACCGGTCTTCGACAAATTTTCACAAAGTAGTGCAACATTCTGCACAGACCGGCGGCAGCAGCAGGGATAGAGTAATCCTCAGCAACCTGCCGGAGAACTGGCCATGAACGAATCCCCGAGAGCTTATACCCTTCGTATGTTGCTGCCGCTGGCAGCGCTGCTGGCGCTCGCCGGCTGTGGCGGCAGCTCGTCCTCGTCACCCGGCCCGGACGAACCCGTCGCGGGCCTGCTGAAAAAGGTGTCGGCGCCGGCGGAACTCGAAGCGTCGCTCAAGAGCGCGCTGACCACCATCAACGCGCCGTCGCTCGACGTGCTGGCCTCGGCCGGCGGGGCGGCAGAACCGGCTCCGGCCCCGGGCAATTTCACGGGCACGTATACCCAGGAGCAGAACGTCGACGAGTTCGATGTCGTGCGCTACGACGGCGAGCACCTGTACGTCGCGCCGCGGCGCTTCTACCAGTGTTGCTTCGTCGCGATGGAGGTGCCGGCCGATGGTGCCGTCAATACCGGCAGCCCCGCCGTCGCGTCGATCCGCATGCTCGAGACCGATCCGACAAGCGCGTCCGCGACGCTCGCCGGCACGATCCCGCTCGACGAGGGCGTCTCGGTGCAGGGCATGTATGTCGACGGCAACCGCCTGTTCGCGCTGACGGCCGAATTGTTCTACGGCACGTACGGCCAGAACTGGTCGAGCCTCGCGATCTGGGCGCCGGAGAAACTCGGCTTCCATATCTACGACGTCACCGACAAGGCCGCACCCGTGCAGGAGGTCGACGTGAGCATCGACGGCGTATTCGTCGACAGCCGCCGTATCGGCAACGTCGTGTACATCCTCAGCCGCTACGCACCGAATGTCGAAGGCCTGTTCTACAGCCCCCGGACTGCAACGGAGCAGGCTCACAACCAGGCGTTGCTGGCCAACCTGGCGCTCGACGACCTGCTGCCGAAGATCACGATCAATGGCGTCGAGCAGACGCTGGTCGACCCGGAGAATTGCTACGTCAGCAACGACGAACGCGTTCCGGACTACCCGGTGATCACGAGCATCACCGCGGTGCCGATCGATAACCCCGAAGGCTTCGTCAACACCTGCTACAACGACGAGGTATACGGCGTGTACGTGTCGGAGAACGCGATCTACTTCCCGCAGATACTCGGCTTCCAGCTGCCGGACGTTTTCACGCGCATCCACAAGTTCGCGCTGGGCGGCACCTCGGTGGCGTACCGCGGTTCGGCGGACATCGAAGGCCAGGTGTGGGTCGGCGGCCAGCAGGACTTCCGCATGAGCGAG
>DATHRM010000087.1:0-1666 GCA_035465295.1 Woeseiaceae bacterium
TTCGTGTCAGGCGATCCGGTGCGCGCGCGAATCCACGGCAACCTGCAGGTCATGGACCGGGACCAGCTGTCGATCGACACCGTGCGGGAATGCATGCTCGAAATCATGGATGGCGCGACGCAACGCGACTTCGAGCGTGACGATGCCGCGGACTTCGCTTACGAGATCCCGGACGTCTCTCGCTTCCGCGTCAACGCGTTTCGCCACCTGAACGGCATCGGCGCGATCTTTCGCGCCATCCCGTCGCAGGCGCTGACGCTCGCCGATCTCCGCATGCCGAAGGTCGTGCACGAGCTTTGCCGCCACACGCAGGGCATGATCCTCGTCACCGGAAAGACCGGTTCCGGCAAATCGACGACGCTCGCGGCGATGATCGACGCCATGAACAAGCGCCTGAAAGGACACATCCTGACGATCGAGGACCCCGTGGAATTCGTCCACAAAGCGCAGGGCTGCCTGATCAGCCAACGCGAGATCGGCGTGCACAGCCCGTCGTTTGCGGAGGCCCTGCACTCGGCTTTGCGTGAAGATCCCGACGTCGTGCTCGTCGGCGAAATGCGCGACCTGGAGACCATCAGCATCGCCGTCACCGCGGCGGAAATGGGTATTCTCGTCATGGGCACGTTGCACACGAACGGTGCCGGCCAGACCGTGGACCGCATCGTGAATTCCTTTCCCGCCGACAAGCAGAGCCATATCCGCACGATGATCTCGACGTCGTTGCGTGGCGTCATTTCCCAGCAGCTGCTGCCGACCAAGCAGCACGCCGGCCGTATCGCGGCCCTCGAGATACTCGTGAATACGCCCGCGGTTGCGAACCTCATCCGCCAGGGCAAGCTCGACCAGCTCGAGACGGCCATGCAGTCCGGCGGCAACGTGGGCATGCAGACGATGGACACGGCGCTCATGGAGCTCGTGCGCCAGGGCCTGGTCTCCGGGAAGGAGGCGTACCAGCAGGCCAACGACAAGTCCAAGTTCCAGCGCATGCGGGATGAGGATTGAACCGCTCCTACCGTCCCTTTCACGTGGCATAATCGCGCGTCATGACCGACGCCCCCCGAAAGATCCTCGTTACGAGCGCCCTGCCGTACGCCAACGGCTCCATTCACATGGGGCATCTCGTCGAATACATCCAGACCGACATCTGGGTGCGCTTCCAGAAGCTCCGCGGGCATAAATGCACCTACGTCTGCGCCAGCGACGCCCACGGCACGCCGATCATGATCAAGGCGCGCGAACTCGGCGTGACACCGGAGGAGCTTACGACCCGGGTCAGCAAGGAATTTGTCCGGGACTTTGCGGCGTTCGGGGTGGATTTCGACAACTACCACACGACGCACTCGCCTGAAAACGAGGCCCTGACCGTCGAGATGTTCGAGGCATTGCGCGCCGCCGGCGACATCTACACGAAAACGATCGAGCAGGCCTACGACGAGCAGGAAGGCATGTTCCTGCCGGACCGCTTCGTGCGCGGCACCTGCCCGTTCTGCAAGGCACCGGACCAGTACGGCGACGCCTGTGAAAACTGCAGCAAGACCTACACGCCGGCGGACCTCATCGACCCCGTCTCCGTGATATCCGGCACGAAACCGGTGACGCGGGAGTCGGAGCACTACTTTTTCCGGCTCAGCGAGTACGGGGACCGGCTGCGCGCGTGGATGAAGTC
>DATHRM010000088.1:0-6482 GCA_035465295.1 Woeseiaceae bacterium
GATGTGCCGCAGGATGATCCGCGGCGTGGACACGCCGATGAGCTGGGCCGCCTGCACGAATTCGCGCTCGCGCAGGCTCAGCGTCTGGCCGCGGACGATGCGCGCCATGTCCAGCCAGTTGATCGCGCCGATCGCGACGAAGATGAGCAGGAAGTTGCGCTCGAAGACGACGAGCAGCAGGATGACGAAAAAAATGAACGGGGTGGCATAAAGCGTATCCACCAGCCGCATCATCACCGCGTCGACGCGGCCGCCCACGAACCCGGCAGTCGCACCGTAGAGCACACCGATCAGCAGGCTCACGACGCTCGCGACAATCGCGACCGCGAACGTCACCTGCACGCCCATCATCGTGCGGACGAACAGGTCGCGGCCGAGGTCGTCGGTGCCGAACACGTGTCCGCCGCCGAGCGTGGGCGCGCGCAGGATGTTGCCGAAATCGGCCGTGACGTACTCGTTCGGGCTGATCCAGGGCCCGGTCACCGCGAGCAGCGCGATCGCAGAGAGAATGCCGCCGCTGACCATCACGGTCCTGCTGCCGCGCATGTGCGCCCAGATTCTCGCGACCGCACTCATCGCCGGCGAATCCTCGGGTCTATCGCGCCGTACAGCAGGTCGACGACAAGGTTCAGCAACACGATCAACGTGGCATAGAAAATCACGACACCGAGCACCAGCGTGTAATCGCGGTTGAGCGAACCGCGCACGAACAGCTGCCCCAGCCCCGGTATGCCGAAGATCTCCTCGACGACGACGGAACCCGTGAGCACGGCGGCCACAGCGGGGCCCATGTACGACAGCACCGGCAACATCGCCGGCTTCAGCGCGTGGTAGCGCACGATCGCGGCGGTGCCGAGGCCCTGGGCCCGGGCCGTGCGAATGAAATCGCTCGACAACACGTCGATGAGGCTCGCGCGCGTTAGCCGCGCGACGTAGGCAATCTGCGGCAGGGCCAGCGACACGACCGGCAGCAGCAGCCTCGATGCGCCCTCGCTCCCCGTCCAGCTGGCCGGCAACCACTGCAGCTTCACGGCCAGGAACAACACCAGAACCGGCGCTATGACGAACACCGGAATCGAGATTCCCGTCATCGCGAAACCCATCACGATCCGGTCGAGCGGGGAATTCCGGTTCAGCGCCGCAACGACGCCGAGGCTGACGCCGCTCACCGCGGCCAGCAGCATCGCGAGGATGCCGAGCTGGACCGAGACGGGGAACGAGCGGCCGATGAGTTCGCTCACCGTGTAATCGCGGTAACTGTACGACGGCCCGAAATCCCCCTGCACCACGCCGCCGAGGTAGCGAAGGAACTGCACGGGCAGCGGTTCGTCGAGGTGATAGGCGGCCGCAATATTCGCCTCGATTTCGGGCGGCAGCGCCCGCTCGTCGTCAAACGGCCCGCCCGGCGCTGCATGCACCAGTAGGAATGCGAGAACGATGACCAGGAATAATGTCGGGATCGCCCCCAGCAATCTGCGCAGCGTGTATCGCAGCAAAGCGTGGTTCCCTTATGGGCGCCCGTCCCGTTCGGCGGCGCCGAGGCTCAGGTGCTGACTGTAATGGTAATTGAGGATGTTGTCTTGCCAACCCTCGACTTCGGGTTTCACGAGGTGCTTGCTCACGTAGAAATACAGCGGTATGACGGCGTGGTCGGCCAGCAATACGCGTTCCGCCTCCTCGAGATAGAGCCTGCGCCGGTCGAGGTCGAGCTGCTCGCCCGCCGACTGCATCAGCGCGTCGTACTCCGGGTTCGAATAGCCCGGCATGTTCGCCACGCTGTCGCTCTCCATGATGGCGAGAAACGTATTCGCGTCGTTGTAGTCGCCGAACCAGCTGGAGCGAAACACCTCGGTGACCTCGCGGTTGCGCATCTGGTCGAGCAGCACCTGGAATTCCACGTTGACGGCCATCGCTTCCGCGCCCAGCACCTTGCGCCACATCGCCTGCACCGCCAACGCGATCCTCTGCTGCGTGTCCGAGGTGTTGTAACGCAACTCGAAGCGCAGCGGGTTGTCCCTGCCGTAACCGGCCTTTTTGTAAAGGCTCTGTGCAATCGCGTTGCGCTCCGTCTGGCTCAGGCCGGCATACGGCAGCTGCACCGGATCGTAATTGTGGATGCCCGGCGGTACCCAGCTGTACGCCGGCGCTTCGCCGCGGCCGGTGATGGCCTCGACGAGGACTTCGCGGTCGATGGCCATCGACAGGGCCTGGCGCAGCTCCGGGTTATCGGCGAACGGCGGCCGTGTCACATTGAAGCCGTAATAGTAGACGCCGAGCGTGGGTGCGACATGCAGCTGGTCCCCGTATTCAGCGCGAATCTGTTCGAAATTCTCGGGAGGCACGGTGCTGGTCACGTGAAGCTCATCGGCGCGGTAGCGATTGAATTCCGCCATCTCCTGGGTCACCACGTGATGCCGTACGACGTCGATCGACGTTTCGGCATCGTTCCAGTAGTGCGTGTTCCTGTGCAACTCGATGATTGCCCCGGGCTCCCAATCCGCCAGCACGTAGGCACCGTTCGACAAGAGCTTGCCGGCGCGGGCGAACTGCGCGCCGTGCTGCTCGAACGAACCGCGATGCACGGGAAACGTGCTCGGGTGAGTCAGGAGGCTCAGCAGGTACGGCGTGGGCCTCACGAGCGAAATGACGAGCGTGCGCTCGTCGGTCGCAGCAACGCCGAGTTCCGCCGGATCCATTTCTCCCGCAACGATGGCCTCGGCGTTGACGACGTTGCCGAGTTCGGCGGCATAAAAGGCGGCCGTCGCGGGATCGACGAGCCGCCGCAGCCCGTGCACGAAATTCGCCGCGGTGACGGGGTCGCCGTTCGACCAGTGCGCGTCCGCGCGAATGCGGAACGTATAGCTCAGGCCGTCCTCCGCGATCTCCCAGCTGTCCGCCGTGCCGGGAACCAGGTCGCCCGCGGCAGTGTAGGTGACGAGGCCCTCGCCGATGTCCCGCAGCACGTCCGCCGCCTGGACGCTGCGGCTCTTTTGCGGATCCAGGGACTCGGGCTCGGTCGATAACGCACGATTCAGCACCGGCGTTCCGGTGGGCGATGACTCGCGATCCGTGCCGCCATTGCTGCAGGCGTTCAGCATGACGGCGGCGCCTGCCAGCGTCGCGAGGACCACCGGCAGCAGTCGAATTGTCTTCATGGGTTTTCCCGGGTCAGGCTGTTTTCGCGAGCTGGCGTTTCTTGAGATGAATCAGCAGCAACGATACGGCGGAAGGGGTCATGCCTTCAAGGCGCGACGCCTGGCCGAGCGTGGCCGGCCGTGCCGATTCCAGCCGCTGCCGGGCCTCGTTGGAGAGGCCGTCGACCCGCGCGTAATCGAGGTCCTCGGGCAGCCTGAGCCGTTCCTGCTTCGCATGTTTCGCAATTTCGCGATGCTGCCGGTCTATATACCCGGCGTACTTCGCGCGCACTTCGATGGCGAGCTCGACCTGCTCCGCCTGTTCGTCTTGCTCGAACATCCGCCGGTCCATCGGTCCGACGCGCTTCAGCCCGGTCACGGCCCGGTAGCAGAGCTCCGGCCTGCGTAGCAGTTCCGCGGCCGTGCCCTCGCGCTGCAGCTCCCTTCCGAGCAGGTCGCGATCGGCAGCCGTGATGTCGGCGGGCCTCACGAGGATGCCGTCGAGCCGCTGCTGCTCCCGGGCGATAGCCTCCCGCTTGATTTCGAACAACGCCCAGCGACGATCGTCGACCACGCCGAGTTCGCGCCCCACGGGCGTCAGTCGCTCGTCGGCATTGTCTTCGCGCAGCGTCAGCCGGTACTCGGCGCGGCTCGTGAACATCCGGTAGGGCTCGCTGACGCCGCGAGTGATCAGGTCGTCGACCAGCACGCCGATGTACGCTTCGTCGCGGCGCGGGAACCAGCCTTCCCGGCCGCGGGCCGCACGTGCGGCGTTGATGCCCGCGAGAATGCCCTGTGCGCCCGCCTCCTCGTAACCGGTCGTGCCGTTGATCTGGCCCGCAAACCACAGGCCCGCCACGTGCTTCGTCTCCAGCGTCGGGCGCAGGTCGCGCGGATCGAAATAGTCGTACTCGATCGCGTATCCCGGCTGCGTGATGCGCGCGTTCTCGAAACCGACGATCGTGCGCACGAAACGCTCCTGTGTTTTTGCGGGCAGGCTCGTCGAGATGCCGTTGGGATACACGAGATGTGTCGTCAGCCCCTCGGGTTCGACGAATATCTGGTGCGACGACTTGTCCGCGAAGCGCACGATCTTGTCTTCCACCGAGGGGCAGTAGCGCGGCCCGATGCCGTCGATCTTGCCGGAGTACATCGGCGACTCGTGCAGGGACGCGCGGATGATGTCGTGGGTCTCCTCGCGGGTCTTTGTGATGTGGCACGACACCTGCCGTGGATGTTCGGCGCGCACGCCGATGAATGAGAAAACCGGCGCGGGCAGGTCGCCGGGCTGTTCCTGCATCAGCTCGAAGTTCAGTGTCCGGCCGTCGAGCCGCGGCGGCGTGCCGGTCTTGAGCCTGGCCACCCGGAACGGCATTTCGCGCAGGCGTTCTGCGAGCCGGATCGATGGCGGGTCGCCCGCGCGCCCGCCGGGCCGCTCGCTGCTGCCCGTCAGGATGCGTCCGCCGAGAAACGTGCCGACGGTCAGGACGACCGACGGGGCGAAAAACGATTCTCCCGCGTCGGTCACGACGCCGGCTACCCGGCCGCCCTGCACGACGAGGTCGTCGACGCTCGCTTCGGCGATCGCCAGTCCCGGCTGGTTTTCGAGCAGCGCCCGGACCGCGCGTTTGTAGAGCTCCCTGTCGGCCTGCGCGCGAGTGGCGCGCACGGCCGGGCCCTTGCTCGCATTCAGCGTGCGGAACTGGATTCCGGCCCGGTCGATCGCCGTCGCCATGACGCCGCCGAGCGCGTCGATTTCGCGGGTGAGATGTCCCTTGCCGATGCCGCCAATCGCGGGATTGCAGCTCATCTGGCCCAGCGCCGCGCGTTTTTGCGTAATCAGGAGCGTACGGGCACCCGCGCGCGCGGCGGCCATGGAGGCCTCCGTCCCGGCGTGACCGCCGCCGATCACTATTACGTCGAACCGATTGCGCATGGGTGATACTGATCAAAAAATGAGCAACACAGGGCGGCGCATTTTAGCGACCTTTCTTTACACGAGGAAGCCGTATCGCCAAGATAGCGCGGCTTTCACGACCCCCGGACCTCCATGTTTCGCAGCATCAGCGTGTTTTTGACTGCCGCAGTACTCCTCGGCCTGGCGCCCGCGGCCGCAGCGCTGGAGCTCGAGGACTGCCGCGTCAGCGCCGGCCCGGCGTTCCCCGGGATCAAGGCGCGCTGCGGCACGTTGCTGCGGCCGGAGAATCCTGACGATCCCGGCTCACCGGTGATCGAGCTGGCGGTTGCCGTGGTGCCGGCGCTCGACCTCAAGCCCGAGCCGGACCCGTTCGTGCCGCTGGCAGGCGGGCCGGGCGCCAGCGCTATCGAGTTCTACTCGGCGTACGCGGGCGCGTTCGAGCCGGTCCGCCGCCACCGTGACATCCTGCTCCTCGACCAGCGCGGCACGGGCGCGTCCGCGCGCATGGACTGCGACGTCGACGACGACATCATCGAGGGCGCGTTCAGCGAGGAGCGGGTACTCGAAGCCACCCGGGAATGCCTGGACGAACTGCCCCACGACCCGCGCTTTTTTACGACCAGCGTCGCCGTCACGGACCTGGAGGCGGTGCGCGAAGCCCTGGGCTACGGTCCGCTGAACCTCTACGGCGTCTCCTACGGTTCGCGGGTGGCGCAGCATTTCGCGAAGCGCTACCCGGGCTCGACGCGGTCGATCGTCCTCGACGGCGTCGTGCCGCCGCAGGTCGTGCTCGGCCCGGAGATCGCCACCGAGGCGCAGAAGGCGCTCGACGACATCTTCGCCCGCTGTGCGGCAGACGAGCACTGCAGCGAGCGCTTCCCGGACTTGGCGCAGGCCTTCACGAAGGTCCGCGTCGAACTCGACGAACAGCCCGTTCGCGTTGAAATCCCGGATCCCCTGACCGGCCGCCGGGAGGTCGTCGACTTCGGCGCCTCGGAACTCGCGGGCGCCGTGCGGCTCCTCGCCTATCACGCGAACTCGATCGCGATCCTGCCCCTGTTGATCGATGCGGCCGGCGGCGGCGATTTCGAGCCGCTGGCGGCGCAGTTCCAGATGATATCCGCGCAGATGTCCGACGCCCTCGCCCTCGGCATGCACAACGCGGTCATGTGCTCCGAAGACGCGCCGTTCTACGACATCGAAGCGACCGACCGAGACGCGCTGGAAGCCAGCTACATCGGCATCGTGCAGCTCGACGCCATCGAGACGATGTGCTCGTTGTGGCCGGCGGGCCCGGTCGATGCCGACTTTCGCGAACCGCTCGATACCGCCATCCCGGCTCTGCTGCTGTCCGGCGACGCCGACCCGATCACGCCGCCGCGTTACGCCTCGCTCGCGATGGTCGACCTGCAGCGCGCCCGCCACCTCAT
>DATHRM010000089.1:0-7656 GCA_035465295.1 Woeseiaceae bacterium
CGGCATCGTCGTCGTGAGCAACGCCGACATGCCGAGAATGTCGGGTTTGTGTTCGTCGAGCGCCGCCAGGTAGGCATCGACGTCGTTGTTGATGCCGATGTCCACGACTTCGAAACCGGCGCCCTCCATCATCATCGCGACCAGGTTCTTGCCGATGTCGTGAATATCGCCCTTGACCGTGCCGATCACCATCTTTCCGATCGGCTTGACGCCGGTTTCGGCGAGTAGCGGCCGCAGCAGCTCCATCCCGCCCTTCATCGAGTTGGCGGCGAGCAGGACCTCGGGGACGAACAGGATGCCGTCGCGGAAATCGACCCCGACGATACGCATCCCTTCGACGAGTGCCTCGTTGAGAACCTTTTCGGCGGACCAGCCCCGATCGAGCAGGATCTCCGTGCCCTCGACGACCTCCTCCTTCAGGCCATCGTAGAGATCGTCGTGCATTTGCTCTACGAGTTCGTCGTCCGGGAGATCGGCGAGGACGATATCCTCCTCGTCCTCGCCGCCTGTTTCATCGTTCAGGTCGTCGTCAGTCATGGGGCTATCCTAGTAATCGCGGTCTTCGAATTCCGACTTGCGTCGCGCCATGTAGTGGAGGAGCGCCTCGTCCACCGCGGGATCGAGCGCGGGCGCCTCGTACTCGTTCAGCATGCGCTTCCAGATCGCGTTCGCCCTCTGCGCCGCGTCCAGCGAGCCGTCCTGCTCCCATTGTTCGAAGCTGTTGTTGTCCGCGACGATCGAACGGTAAAAAGCCCGCTCGAAGTTCGCCTGCGTATGGGCAGCGCCCAGGAAATGGGCGCCCGGCCCGACCTCGCGGAGCGCATCCAGCGCCTGGCCGTTTTCCGACAGGTCGATGCCCCGCAGCATCACGCCGATGATGCTGGCCTGGTCGGCATCCATGATGAATTTTTCGTAGCTCATCGACAGGCCGCCTTCGAGCCAGCCGGCGGTATGCAGCATGAAGTTCACGCCGGCGAGCGCGGACGTCTGCAGGGTATTCGCAGCCTCGTACGCCGCCTGGGCGTCCGGAATTTTCGATGCACACAAGCCGCCGCCGCTGCGGAACGGGACACCGAGCCGCCGCGCGAGCGCCGCCGCGGCGTACAGGATCAGGCTCGGCTCCGGCGTGCCGAACGTCGGCGCGCCCGACTGCATGGACACGGCCGCCGCAAAGGTCCCGAACACGACGGGTGCCCCGGGCTTCACGAGCTGCACGTAGGCCATGCCCGCGAGCGCCTCCGCGAGGATCTGCGTGACCGTACCGGCGACAGTAACGGGCGACATCGCCCCGGCGAGCAAGAACGGAGAGATAACGGTGGCCTGGTTGTGCTCCGCGTACACGGTCGCCGAGCCGAGCATGGTCTCGTCGAAGGTCAGCGGCGAGTTCGCGTTGATGAGACTCGTGATCACGGTGTTCTCGTCGACGAACTCGTCGCCGAACACGAGCCTGGCCATTTCGATCGTGTCGCGGGCGCGCTCGGGGTGCGTTACCGATCCCATGAACGGCTTGTCGCTGTACTTGATATGGCTGTAAACCATGTCGAAGTGACGCTTGTTGACCGGCAGGTCCACGGGTTCGCAGACCGTGCCGCCGGAATGGTGCAGGCCCGGGCTCATGTAGGCGAGCTTCACGAAGTTGCGGAAGTCCTCGATCTTCGCGTAGCGCCTGCCCCGGTCGAGATCGCGAACGAACGGCGAGCCGTACGCCGGCACGAGGACCGTCCGGTCGCCGCCGATCCTGACACTGCGGGCAGGATTGCGCGCATGCTGCGTGAATTCACGCGGCGCCGAGGCCTGGATGATCGACCGGCAGAGGCCGCGCGGAAAACGCACCCGCTCGCCGTCGACGTCGGCGCCCGCCTCCCGCCACAACGCCAGCGCGCGCGGAAAGTCGCGGAACTCGATACCGATCTCTTCGAGCACCGTGTCCGCATTGTGCTCGATCAGTTCGAGCGCTTCTTCGTCGAGGACCTCGAAGTAGGGAATCCGGCGGTCGATCCAGGCGGCCACCTCCGCGCTCGGCTGCTGCCGCGCCGCGCGCTTGGCCTCCCGGCCAGCGCCCCGTTTTCGTCGCGGTCTGCTGCTCATGCGCACCTCAGTCGAGGGATCGTGGATGGACTGCTAACCCGTTGAAATTACATCGGGTCAGGACCGCGAGTGTGATGGAGAATCGGTTGCGCTGCATGACTCGGTGCGACCCCGATCTGACCATACGCGACACGTCTGCGAACCGAGCCGTGGGACTGCAACGCGCGGCGCCCGGCCCGTGTTGTTGTTTTGTCACGACAAAAATGAAAAAAGCGTGCCCCGCGCGGCCCCCGAAAGTCGGTTTTGGACAAATAATTGTCGCAGGCAGTCAATATCCGAGGCGATGGGTGGTATGATGCCTCGCTGTCTAGGTACAAACCGAAAGAAGAAGGGGAAAACCATGTCACTCGGTCCGCAACCGAAACGAACTGCTATTTCCGCTGCAGTTGCTGCCGCGCTCATCAGTGTGCCGGCACACGCCCAGCAGCCGAAGAAGAAGCGCGCTCTGGAAGAAATCACCGTTACCGCCACGAGAGTGGAAGAATCATTGCAGGACGTGCCGATTGCGGTCTCGGCGCTCGGCGGCGACGACATCAAGGAACTCGGGATCACCAATTTCTCCGACTACGTCCTGCAGCTGCCCTCCGTCACGGCGGGCGGAAGCGGCCCCGGGCAGAACACGATCTACATCCGCGGCATCGCCTCGACGACGCCGAACCTCACGACGGCGGGCGTCGCGGGACTCGCGCCGAACGTGGCTTTCTACCTGGACGACCAGCCGCTGTCGCAGCCCGGCCGTAACCTCGACGTCTACGCAGCCGACCTGCAGCGCATCGAGGTACTGTCCGGCCCGCAGGGCACGCTCTTCGGGGCCAGCTCGCAGGCGGGCAACGTACGACTGATCACCAACAAGCCGGACCTTAGCGGCACCTTCGGCAGGGTGAGCGTCGGTGCGGGCGCAGTGGCCGAGGGCGAGGGGAACAGCAACGTCGAAGCCATGCTCAACCTGCCGGTCGGCATGAATTTCGGGCTGCGAGGCGTGGTCTACTACGACAAGAAAGGCGGCTGGATCGACAACGTTGCCGGCACGATCGATGCCAGCGAGAGCGCCCGTTTCCGTCCCGAGGGCACGGTGCGCGACAACGGCGTACCCGTCAGCGCACAGCGCGCCGGCTTCCAGTCGACCGCTGACCTGAGCGGCGTCACGTTCCTGCCGGCTGACAACAGCGACCTGGTCGAAGAAGACTTCAACGAAACGACCTACACCGGCGGCCGGATCGCGGCGCGCTGGGACATGAACGACAACTGGCGCTTCGATGTCGCTTACGCGACGCAGGACATCGAATCGGACGGCGTGTTTTTCGCCGATCCGGACCTCGGCGACCTCGAAGTACAGCGCTTTTCACCGGATACGATCGAAGACAGCTTCGACAACTTCAGCTGGACGGCAACGGCGTTGTTCGGCGAACTCGAGGCCATCTATACGGGTGCATTCACAGACCGCGAGACGGACCAGATCACCGACTACACGGACTACCTGTTCGTCGGCCAGTACCTGCCCTACTATATCTGCGACGGCTATGTGACCTACCCTGCGACCGTGCCGACCGGCACCTGCCAGCCGCCCGACCTGTTGGTCGACAGCCGCACCAAGACGGAGGTCCAGACCCACGAATTCCGCATCACGACCGACCAGTCCAAGCGCTGGCGCGTCACAGCGGGCGCGTTCTTCAGCGACCTCGAGTTGAAGGAGCGCAATGACTTCACCTATCCCGGCTCGATCGACGCCGTGGGTTTCGGGACGCAGACCGGGTTTGCGCCCAACTACCCGCTGACCAACGTCGAGGTTACGGGGATCATCAATAACGCGTTCCCGGGCTACTACTCGGATCCGGGGCCGTTCCCCGAGGGCGTGATCTTCCGCAACGACGTTTTACGCACCGACGAGCAGCTCGGCGTGTTCGGCGAATTCAGCTACGACATCAACGAGCGCTGGTCGGTGACGCTCGGCGGCCGCTGGTACGATATCGAGGTCGACTTCGAGGGCAGCGCGAATTCGTCCTTCTTTAACAAGGGGGTGGACGACGATGCGCAGGCCTTCGGCACCAACATCTCAGCCCAGTACCGGCCGGACAACGACGTCGGCGCGCCCGACAAGGCGGTAGCCGACGGCACGATCTTCAAGGCCACCGTGGACTGGCGCCCGATTCCCGCGCACATGTACTACCTGACCTGGTCGGAGGGATTCAGGCCGGGCCTGCTGAACCGACCGGGCGGTGCGGCCGGGCCGAACAACTTCACGGTGCCGTTCGAACTCGACACGGACGACGTGACGAACATCGAGGTGGGACTTAAGTCCGACTTCTTCGACGGCTCGTTCCGCTTGAATGCCGCGCTGTTCTTCGTCGACATCGAGCGTCTGCAGACGACGATCTTCGATCCGAGCATCACCAATCTCTTCTTCTCGGATAACGCCGCCGACGCAGAGGTGAAAGGTTTCGAAGGCGATTTCAGCTGGCTGCCGGCGTTTTCGGACCGGCTCACGGTGTCGGGTTCCTTCTCGTTCCTGGACAGCGAAATCACCAACGTGATTACGCCGACGAACGATGTCCGCTCGGGCGACGAGCTGGCCTTCGCGCCGGATTTCCAGGGCACGCTGCGCGCGCGTTACGAATGGAATCTCGCCTCCGGCTGGGCTGCTCACGTCATGCCGATGGTGTCCTGGTCGTCTGAATCGTTCAGCGACATAATCCTGATCAATCGGGCCGAAATCGACAGCTGGACGATGTGGGGCCTGACGGCGGGCGTGGCCAATGAAAAATGGTCGTTCGAATTGTTCGGCAATAACCTCTCGGACGAACGCGCCGAGGTGGCGCGCAACTTCGTGTTCGACCGGCATCGGGTGACCTACGCTCCGCCGCGGACGATCGGCGTCAGGGCAAGTCTGAACTTCTGATCAGATCCCTGGCAGTCAGTCGATGCGAAATGGCGCCTCCTTTACGGGGGCGCCTTTGCTCATGATGGAACAACGCGTGGAAGCAGACCGTCCGGTTCCGGTTATTCGCTCGATCCAGGAAAAGATCGTTGCGAAACGATTCGACGAGGCGCTCGCGGAACTCGGCGACGTTCTGCAGGCGGAACCGGACAACCCCGATGCGCTCTACATGAGCGCCGTATGCCGGCGCTATACGGGAGATTTCGGCACGGCCCTCCAGCTAATCGGGCACCTGAAGGAAATCTGGCCGGAGCACGGCCGCGCCCACCAGGAAGAAGGCCACACCTACCGGGACATGGGAAAACCCGACGAGGCATTGCTGGCGTATGCGCGGGCCTGCCGCTTCAATGCCGCCCTGGTGGCAAGCTGGCGGGGACAGCTCGACATACTGACGCGCAAGGGCCTCGAGCGACAGGCAGAGCAGGTCAGCGCCCAGCTCGAGAGCCTGCAGCAACTGCCGCAGCCGCTGCTCGCCGTTCTCGACCTGATTGGGCAGCGCAAACTGCTGCAGGCTGAAGACGTCTGCCGCAAATTCCTGCAAAAGGTGCCCCATCACGTCGAGGGAATGCGGCTCCTCGCCGACATCGGCGTTCGTCTCGGTGTCCTCGACGACGCCGAGTTCCTCCTGGAAAGTGCGCTGAAGTTCGAGCCCGACAACACGCGCGTGCGTATCGATTACATCCAGGCTCTTCGCAAACGGCAGAAATTCGGGGACGCCCTGGAACAGGCGAAGTTGCTGCTCGAGGCCGCCCCGGAGAACCCACAGTTCAGGTCGCTGTTTGCGATCGAGAGCATGCAAACCGGCGATTACGATACGGCGCTGTCGACGTTCGACGAGATCCTCGAACAGCTGCCGGGCGACCCCGTAACGTGGACTTCCAAGGGACATGCGCACAAGACCTGTGGCGATTACGAGGATGCCGTCGAGGCCTACCGGGCGGCGATCAGAAACGCCCCCCACCATGGCGAAGCGTACTACTCGTTGGCCAACCTGAAGGTCTTTTCCTTTAGCGACGAGGAAATCGGGCAGATGCTTGCGCAGGAGCACAACAGCAACCTGTCGCACATGGACCGCGTTCACCTCAGCTTTGCCCTCGGCAAGGCCTACGAGGATAAGGCGGACTACGCGACGTCGTTCCGCTATTACGCGCAGGGCAACCGCCTGAAGAAGTCACAGACAACCTACAAAGCCGAGCAGATGTCCCGGGATCTCGAGGCGCAACGCGACGTCTGCACCAGGGAACTTTTCGAGCGGCGCGAGGGCTGCGGCCATGCGGCCCCGGACCCGGTCTTCATCGTCGGTCTGCCACGCGCCGGGTCGACGTTGCTCGAGCAGATCCTGTCGTCGCACTCGCAGGTCGACGGCACGCTGGAACTGCCGAATATCCTGTCGTTGTCGCAACGGCTGCGGCGCAGGGCGCGACAGGATGGCGCAACGGAATACCCCGGCATTCTGGCCGAATTGTCCGATGACGAACTCGACGCGTTCGGCAAGGAATACATCGACGATACCCGCATTCATCGCCAGGGTGCGCCGTACTTCATCGACAAGATGCCGAACAATTTCCGGCACATCGGGCTGATCCATCTCATCCTTCCCAACGCGAAGATCATCGACGCGCGCCGGCACCCCATGGCGTGCTGCTTCAGCGGTTTCAAACAGCTGTTCGCCGAGGGCCAGGAATTTACCTACGACCTGACCGATGCAGGGCTTTACTACCGGGATTACGTCGAACTGATGGATCACTGGGACGCCGTGCTGCCCGGGAAGGTGCTGCGCGTACAATACGAAGACGTCGTTGCCGACACCGAAGCGCAGGTGCGTCGCATCCTGGACCACTGCGGCCTGCCCTACGAGGATGCGTGCGTGAATTTCTACGAGACCAGGCGCTCCGTGCGGACGCCGAGCTCCGAGCAGGTGCGGCAACCCATCTTTACGAGCGGACTCGAACAATGGCGTAATTTCGAACCCTGGCTCGAGCCGCTCAAATCGGCGCTGGGGAACGTACTGGAGCGCTACCCGATCTCCGGGCCGTCCGCGAGCACGAGGAACTGAAGTTGGAAGACGACCACGTAACCGATACCGACGCCGAAGACATCGGCCACGAGATCGGCGAGCACAACATCGAGGTAGCCGGCCTCGATATCCACAATCCCGTATTTGCAATCTCGGCCTTCCTGGCGATCGCATTGGTCGTGATGACGATGCTTTTTCAAAAGCAGGCAGCCGTGATCTTCGGTGATCTCAGAACGTGGATAACGTACGCGTTCGACTGGTTTTTCATGATCGCCGCCAACATTTTCGTTCTGTTCGGACTGGGACTTGCCGTATCGAAACTCGGCCGCGTACGCCTGGGCGGCCCTGACGCCAAACCGCGCTACGGCTATTCGGGCTGGCTGGCGATGTTGTTCGCGGCGGGCGTCGGCATCGGCCTCATGTTTTTCGGCGTGCTGGAACCCGTAACGCATACGCTCAATCCGCCGCTGGGCATCGATCCCGTCGACGTCGAGGCAGCACGAGCAGCCGGCATGTCGGCAGCGATCTACCATTGGGGCCTGCACGCCTGGGGCATCTACGCCATCGTCGGCCTGTCCCTCGCGTTCTTTTGTTTCAACCGCCACATGCCACTAAC
>DATHRM010000090.1:0-2281 GCA_035465295.1 Woeseiaceae bacterium
ACCTGATACCCAGGGCCCGTCGCTTGAGTCTCGTGCTGGCGGCGACTAGGCTTGTTGCATACCGGACCGCCACGCCGAGCCCGGGCGGCGGTCCGGAACAAACGGGCAACACGAGAGGGGAAATCAAATGAACACAGACCATAAACGCGCATTGCTTGGCACGGCCGCTGCCGCGCTTTTTTGCCTGCCTGCACTGGCCGGCGCCGACAGTCACGCGATGAAAGCGACAGCCGATATCAAGGGCTGTACGGACCCGAACATTTCCGGCAAGGCGAAGCTCATCGAGAAGACGAGTCCCGAGGGCATCAAGGAAGTGACCGTGAAAATGATGGTGGAGGGCCTCAGCGACGGCAAGCACGCGGTCCATATTCACGAGACCGGCGCCTGCGAGCCGTGTGGTGCGGCCAAAGGTCATCACGACCCGGGTCCGTTCGGGCAGACGCGGCCCGATAGCGCTGGCGACGAAGTGCCGGCTCCGGACATCAATCATCCCTATCACATGGGCGACCTGATCAACATCGAGGTCAAGAACGGCAAAGGCGAGATGATGCACACGACCAATCGCGTCACCCTGTCGCCGGGGCGCCTGAGCATCATGGACGAAGACGGCAGCGCGTTCATTATCCACACCAATCCCGACACCTATTGCGATGAAGAGTCGGAACTGAAGAAAGGCTGCGCAGGCGGATCCCGCGACGCTTGCGGGGTCATTCGAATCGCGGACTAACGCTGTTCAGTGACGCGCCCGGTTCCGCATCGCGGGGCCGGACGCGAGCTTTCGATCACAGGCGGGTGAGTTTCTCACACGCCGCCGCGAGCGTGTCGTCGTCTTTTGCAAAGCAAAAGCGCAGGCGAGTGCCGGTGAACGGCCGTTCGCAAAACACCGATAGCGGAATGGATGCGACGCCGATCTCTTCGGTCCAGCGTTTCGCAAGCGTTACATCGTTTTCTTCGCTGATGTCGCCATAGTCCACGATCTGGAAAAACGTGCTGCGCGCAGGTTGCAGCCGGAAGCGCGAGTCGTCGAGCAGGCTGCAGAAGAAGTCGCGTTTTTCCTGGTAAAACTCGGGCAGTCTCTCGTGAAAGGCAGGGTTGCTCTGCAGGAAATCGGCGAGAGCATGCTGCACCGGCGTGTTCACGGCGAACGTCGTGAACTGGTGTACCTTGCGAAACTCGGCGGTGAGTTCTGCGGGCGCCATGCAATAGCCCACCTTCCACCCGGTTGCATGGTAGGTCTTGCCGAACGACGACACCACGAAACTCCGCTGCCACAATTCGTCGATCGACACGGCGCTGACGTGCGGTTCGCCGTCGAACACGATGTGCTCGTAGACTTCGTCCGACAACAGGTACGCGGCCGAATCGCGCATCACCTCCGCGAGTTGACGGAGATCCGCCCCGGACAGGATCGCGCCCGTCGGATTGTGGGGAAAATTTATGATGACCAGCCGCGTCTTGTCGCTGAGCGCGTCCGCGAGTCGCTGCCAGTCGATGGAAAAATCGAAGCCGTCGTCGCTGATCGCCAGCGGCACATGGACGGTGCGTCCGCCGGCGAGCGCAACCGCAGGCTCGTACGAGTCATAAGCAGGGTCGAATACGATCACCTCGTCGCCGCTGCGGACGATAGCCTGGATCGCGCTGAACAGGCCTTCGGTCGCGCCCGTGCACACCGTGATTTCGGATTCCGTATCGAGCGTGCGCCCCTGCATGCGCGCGACCTTCCCGGCAATCGCGCGTCGCAGGGTCGGTACGCCCGGCATCGGCGCATACTGGTTGGCGCCGCTTCTCAGGTAATGATCGATGCGGTCGATGAGCTCGGCGGGCGGCTCGAACCCGGGGAATCCTTGGGACAAATTGATCGCTTTGCAGTCGATGGCCAGTTGGCTCATGACCGCGAAGATCGTCGTGCCGACGTCAGGCAGCTTGCTGGTGAGCGGGCCGTTCATACGCGGGCGACAATGACACCCTCTCAACGAGCTTGTCAAACGCCGGCCTGCAAAGCGCGGCGCGTCGAGTGAGCGGCAATGGTGGCTGAAATTCGATACCCTGTATCGACCAGAAGAAAGAGGGGGTAATCATGGACAGACGACTTTTCTTACAATCTTCCATCGCCGCAAGCGTGATGGCCGCTTTGCCATCGGCACAGGCACGCGCTGCGCTACAAGCCTTGACGCAGGTCAGCGGTGACATTCGGGCGTTTACCGGGGACCGTCAGGAGGTCTTGCTGGAGCGTGCGGCGGTACAGGAGCTTGCTGACAGCCTGCGCGGCAACCTGCTGCTG
>DATHRM010000091.1:0-6298 GCA_035465295.1 Woeseiaceae bacterium
TGAAGCTGATGGAAGCCGGGGGCCGGGCCATCAGCCTGCTCGATGGCGACATCGTGCGCAAGAACCTGTCGAGCGAGCTGGGATTCTCGAAGGAGCATCGCGACCTGAATATCCGCCGCATCGGCTACGTCGCGAGCGAGATCACGAAGAACGGCGGCATCGCGATCTGTGCTCCGATCGCACCGTATGCCTCGACCCGCCGTACCGTGCGCGACATGATCAGCCCGCTGGGCGGATTCGTCGAGATCCACGTTGCCACGTCGCTCGAGGTCTGCGAAGACCGTGACCGCAAGGGACTCTATGCGAAGGCAAGGGCCGGGATCCTCAAGGAATTCACCGGTATCAGCGATCCGTACGAGGTGCCCGAGAATCCGGAAATGGTGATCGATACGGCGGAGATTTCGCCCGACCTCGCCGCGCACCGCATCATGCTGAAGCTGGAGAGCATGGGGTTCATGAGGTGAGCCAGCCGGGCCGGTTACTGTTCGCCCTCATGGCTCGCTGCGCTGCGCTTTACTTCGGTTGAACAGTAACCGTCCCGGCTGACGATTTCGGGGTCGTCGGTCGGGGCGTGTAGAATCGGTCCATGGCGAAAAAGCTCTACATCAAGACGTTCGGCTGCCAGATGAACGAGTACGACTCGGACAAGATGGCGGACGTATTGCGTGAATCGCACGGCTTCGAACTCACCGACGTCCCGGACGAAGCCGACCTGCTGCTTGTTAACACCTGTTCGATACGGGAAAAAGCCCAGGAGAAGGTGTTTTCGGAGCTCGGCCGCTGGCGGACGATCAAGGAGAATCGCGACGGCGTCATGATCGGTGTCGGCGGCTGTGTTGCGAGCCAGGAAGGCGACGGCATCACGCGCCGCGCGCCGTTCGTGGACGTGGTGTTCGGTCCGCAGACCCTGCACCGGCTGCCGCAGCTCATCGAAAGCGCGGGCAGCCGCCGCGCCTCGGTCGTCGACGTGTCCTTTCCCGAGATCGAGAAGTTCGACCGGCTTCCCGAACCTCGTGCCGAGGGCCCGACCGCGTTCGTGTCCTGCATGGAAGGCTGCAGCAAGTACTGCAGTTTCTGCGTGGTGCCGTATACGCGCGGCGAGGAAATCAGCCGGCCGCTCGACGACGTGGTTGCCGAGGTCGTGCGGCTCGCGGAACAGGGCGTACGTGAGGTCAACCTGCTGGGCCAGAACGTCAACGCGTACCAGGGACCGATGCACGATGGCTCGATCGCCGACCTTGCGACGCTCATTTATTACGTGGCGGCCGTGGACGGCATCGATCGCATCCGCTTTACGACCTCGCACCCGGTGGAGTTCACCGACAGCCTGGTGCAGGCGTACGCGGAAGTGCCGAAACTCGCCAACTTCCTCCACCTGCCGGTGCAGCACGGTTCGGACCGGATTCTCGCGTTGATGAAGCGCGGTCATACGGCGCTCGAATACAAGCAGAAGATCCGCAGGTTGCGCGAGGTGCGTCCCGATATTTCCCTGTCGTCGGATTTCATCGTCGGCTTTCCCGGCGAAACCGACAGGGATTTCGAGGCCACGATGCAGCTGATCGCCGACGTCGGTTTCGACCAGTCGTTCAGTTTCATTTACAGCGCGCGCCCGGGGACGCCGGCGGCGAACCTGGCTGACGACACGCCGATGGCGGTGAAGAAAGAACGCCTGCAGCTCCTGCAGGCGCGAATCAACCAGCAGGCACAGGCGATCAGCGATGCGATGGTCGGCTCGACACAACGCGTGCTCGTGGAAAAGATCTCGAAGAAGAGCGCGCGCCAGGTCAGCGGCCGAACCGAGAACAATCGCTGGGTCAATTTCGACGGCGATGCCTCCCTCATCGGCCGCTTCGTCGACGTCGACATCACCGAGGCGCTGCCGAATTCATTGCGTGGCAGGCGCCGCGAGAGCCGCGCGGCGTAACATGAACCGCCGTGCACGCACTTCAAAATGCGCCCGCTTCGCGGTAGTCTGACCCAAACCATCGACAGAGGTCTGAAGCACCGATCTTGAATGCAGTCCAGATATCTCGGGATGTCGTTCTCGAGCCCGCCGACAACAGTCGCCTGGCCAATCTCTGTGGCCAGTTCGACGAACATCTGAGGCAGATCGAACGCCGCCTCGATGTGGAAATCGCCAGTCGTGGCAACCACTTTCGCGTCACCGGGCAGCCGGGCGCAACGCAGCTCGGCAGCGATGTGCTTTACAAGCTTTTCAGGATGACGGACAACGAGCGTCTCGATCCCGAGCGCGTGCACATCCTGCTGCAGGAGTCGGTCATGAAAGAAGGCGAAGCAGGCCCCGATACGCCGCCGGATGCCGGCGACAACGACGAGCATCTCGCCATCCAGACGCGCCTGAAACGCATCAGGCCGCGCGGCGCCAACCAGACGGCCTACCTGCGCAACATGCGTGCCGTGGACCTCGCGTTCGGAATCGGGCCGGCAGGCACCGGCAAGACCTATCTCGCGATCGCGGCGGCCGTGGACGCGCTGGAACACGAGCAGGTCCGGCGCATCGTACTCGTGAGGCCGGCCGTCGAGGCCGGCGAGCGCCTGGGCTTTTTGCCCGGGGACATGTCGCAGAAGGTGGACCCGTATTTGCGGCCCATGTACGACGCGCTGTACGACATGCTCGGTGCGGACCGCGTCACGCGGCTCATCGAGCGCAACGTCATAGAAATTGCGCCGCTCGCGTTCATGCGCGGCCGCTCGCTGAACGAGTCGTTCGTCATCCTGGACGAAGCACAGAACACCAGCGTCGAACAGATGAAGATGTTCCTGACGCGTATCGGTTTCGGGTCCCGCGCCGTGGTGACGGGCGATGTCACGCAGATCGACCTGCCGACCGGGCAGGTGTCGGGCCTCAACAACGCCGTGCGCGTCCTCGAAGACGTCGACGGCATCAGCTTCACGTTCTTTTCCAAGAAGGACGTCGTCCGGCATCCGCTGGTACAGCGTATCGTTGCCGCGTACGAGGCCGGCGACGGTGACGTCGCCTGACTCGTCGCACGTCGTGCGATGAACGTCGACGTGCAGGTGGCCAGCGATGCGGCCGGCATTCCCGCCGGCGACCACATTCGGGACTGGATAGAGCGCGCCGTCCACGCGACGGACCCGGATCGGGACGTCGACGTGTCGGTGCGCATTGTCGACGAACAGGAGATGCGCGCCCTGAACAGGGACTACCGGGACCGCGACAAGCCGACCAACGTGCTCGCGTTTCCGGCAGGCGACGCCGGCTTCGTGCCACCGGGAGAGACACCGCTGCTCGGCGACATCGTCGTCTGCGCCGGCGTCGTGGCCCGGGAGGCGGACGAACAGGGCAAGCCGCTCGAGCACCACTGGGGCCATATGCTCGTGCACGGCACCCTGCACCTGCTGGGCCACGACCATGTAACCGATCCCCAGGCGCAGGCGATGGAGGCGCTCGAACGGCGCATTCTCGAGAGCCTCGGTATCGCCGATCCTTACGCGGGAAACTGATACAATGATGCGCCCGGAAAAGGGGTTCCGCCAACCGGTCAATACTGCAACAGCCTGATGAACGACAAACCGCCAAGTACGAGCGGCACAGGGAGCACCTCGCTGATCGCACGCCTGAAGCGTGCCATCAAGGGCGAGCCCTGGAGCCGGGAAGAAATCCAGGACATCATCCAGAAATCCGAGACCGATATCGACGCGGAGGAGAAGAGCATGCTCGCCGGCGTGCTCGAGGTATCGGAAACCCAGGTGCGTGACGTCATGATCCCGCGCTCGCAGATGGTCGTTATCGACATCGACGACGATATCGACGAGATGATCAGGGTCATCGTCGAGTCCGGGCACTCCCGGTTCCCGGTCATGGGCGAGGATCGCGACGAGGTGCTCGGCGTGCTGCTGGCAAAAGACCTGCTGCGTTATTTCGGGCGCAAGGCCGGCCAGGATGTGCCCGTCCGCAAGCTGCTGCGACCCGCGGCGGTGATACCCGAATCCAAGCGCCTGAACGCGCTGTTGAACGAATTCCGTGCCAGCCACAACCACATGGCGATCGTCGTCGATGAGTACGGCGGCGTTTCCGGCCTGCTGACGATCGAGGACGTGCTCGAGGAAATCGTCGGTGACATCGACGATGAACACGATCCGGAAGAGGACGCGTACATCCGCGCGGAGGGCGATCGCAACGGCAAACCCAGTTTTGCCGTCCGCGCACTGACCCGCATCGAGGACTTCAACGAGTTCTTCGAGTGCGAACTGAGTGACGAGGAATACGATACGGTCGGTGGCCTCGTGATGCACGAACTCGGCCGCCTGCCGCGTCGCGGGGAAAGCGTCGAATTCGGCGGCTTCGAATTTTCGGTGACCAAAGCGGACAAACGCCGCATCGGCGCGCTCCGCGTGCAGCGACACGAAGCCTGACATCCGTGGAGCTTCGCGGGTCTGTCTTTCAGTGGCCGGCTGACCGGCCGTGGGCCAGCCGGGGGATCCTGTTCGTGCTGGGTTGCCTGATGACGACGGCATTTGCGCCGTTCGGGCTGTCGCTGCTCGTGCCCGTGCTGTTGCTGCCGCTGTTGTATGTCTACCTGAGCGTGTCGCCGCGCGACGCGGGCTGGCTGAGTTTCTGCTTCGGGTTCGGGCTGTTCCTGTCCGGCACCTACTGGATTTACATCTCGGTCGTCATCTTCGGCGAAGCGCCGCCGTGGATCGCGCTGATCCTGATGCTCGGCCTGGTGCTCATCATGTCGGCGTATTTTTTCGCGGCCGGCTGGCTGATCAGCCGTTTTGCCCAGGGCGAGCCATGGCTGCTGCTGGTGGTCGCGCCCGCAACCTGGGTCTTCCTGGAATGGCTGCGCGGCTGGGTGCTGACCGGGTTTCCCTGGCTCGCGGTCGGCTACAGCCAGGCCGACTCGGTGCTCGCGGGATGGGCGCCGGTTATCGGCGTCTACGGCGTGTCGTTCATGGCCATGCTGGCCACGACCGCCATCCTCGTCGCGATCATGGCCGATGGCCGGCAGCGCGGGGTCGCGCTGGCGCTCGTCGTGTTGCCGCTGTTGAGCGGCGGCATTCTGAAGGCAATCGACTGGACCGAGCCTGACGGTGCTGCGGTGAAAAGCACTATCCTGCAGGCCGGCGTCTCGCAGTCGGAAAAGTGGCTGCCCGAACGCCTGCGGCCGACGCTCGAATTCTACCGGGATGCAACCGCCCGGGCGGCCGACAGCGAACTCGTCGTGTGGCCGGAGGTGGCCGTACCGGCGGTCGACGACCGGGTCGAACCTTTCCTACAGGCGCTGCAGGCGGATACCCGCAACACCGGGCGAAGCATCGTCTTCGGCATCCTCGAGCGCGAGGAGAGCCGTGGCGAGGCGAAGATCTACAACAGCGTGATGCTGGTGTCCGGCGACCGCCGGCAGTCCTACCGCAAGCGGCACCTGGTCCCGTTCGGGGAGTATTTCCCGGTACCGCCCGGCGTCCGCGAGTGGATGCGCATGATGAGCCTGCCGCACAACGACCTCGCCGCCGGCGACGACGTGCAGCCCCTGCTGGAGGCCGCAAACGGCGAAAAGCTGGCGGTCGCAATCTGTTACGAAGACGCCTACGGCGCGGAGCAGCTTTACGCGCTGCCCGACGCGTCCATCCTGGTCAACGTCAGCAATGACGCATGGTTCGGGGATTCGATCGCGCCCCACCAGCATCTCGAGATCGCCCGCATGCGGTCCCTGGAAGTCGGTCGCGCCGCCATCCGGGCGACGAATACCGGGATCAGCGCATTCATTTCACACACCGGGAAGCTCCTCGAGACCGGCCCACAGTTCGAACCCGTGACCATGACCATGGATGTGCAGCCCAGGCGGGGCAGCCCGCCGCACGCCCGTACCGGCAATCTGCCGATCGTCGGGTTTTGTTTCCTGGTAATGGCCGGGCTCTGGCTGCGGAGCCGCGCCAGCCTGTAAGCGAGCCCGGGGGCGCGTATCCGCGGCGCCGGCTGCTGCGAACGCCGGCGCGTTGCTGTACGCTTCCCGGTCTTGGTGACAGCACGGAACAGCCCGGCAATGAGCACGTCCTACAACCCCGACATCATTGAGAAGACCGCCCAGGACTACTGGCAGGATTCGCGCTGCTTCGAGGTCCTCGAGGACGCCGACAAGGAAAAGTTCTACTGCCTGACGATGTTCCCGTACCCGAGCGGCAAGCTGCACATGGGACACGTACGGGTGTTTACGATCAGCGACGTGATCGCCCGTTATCAGCGCATGCAGGGCAAGCACGTGCTGCAGCCGATGGGCTGGGATGCGTTCGGCATGCCCGCCGAGAATGCGGC
>DATHRM010000092.1:0-5010 GCA_035465295.1 Woeseiaceae bacterium
AAGGACGAGGTGTTGCTCCAGGCTGACCGCCGCCCAGGCGCTCAGGCCGACGACCGCCAGGGTATCCAGCGGCCGCGCCGGAAGCCCCGTGGAGCGGTTTACTACACGCACCAGGACGAGTACGACGAAGGCCAACAGTACCGAATCTGCGCCGCAGAACAGGAAGGCCAGCCAGGCGAGCGCCAGCGCGAGAAACGCCGCGGCGTTGTCGTCAGGCGCGAGTTCCCGGGTTACCGCCCACGCCGCAAAGCCGACCAGCATGCTGGTCAGGGCAATGCGTAGCAGCCCGCCGTCCAGCCCGAGAAGGCCCGACAGGCCGGCACTTGCCACAGCGATCAGTGCCAGCACCGCGAGAAGTGCGCGGTTGGTCGGATAGTGCGGGTCCACCGGTCGCGCAATCGACGTCAGCCGATACACGCCGCTCGGGGGCGGGACAGACTCAGCCACCGGACTGCTCCCGCATCAGCCGGCCATGAACCCGAATGCGATAAAGCCGACGACCAGGAGCGCGGCTGTGAACGGCAGGAAAAAGCGCCGGACACCCCGGCGTTTGACGACTTTTCGGAAAGGTAAGGGCACTGTGAACGACCTCCCGGGACAACTGGTTACACTGCGTCGAACGAAATAGCGGCCCCCGCGACGGGGATGAGAAAGACGCGATCCACGCCCGACGAAACCATATTATGGATTCTTTCTGCCGCCGCCGGCGATGTTACGGTTTGAAACAGAGTCGGAGCGTCTTTCAGCGCCTTGCGAGCGCGTCCACCCGGCGCACGTACTCGTCGATATCGAACTTCGACTCGAGGCCGCCGGCGCTCATGTACCGGACCTTGCCGAAGATCTCCCGTTCGGCCCACGCCTGGTCGTGGAGCCCGAAAAGCCACGCGACGCCGGCGTACGAGCTGGCGTCCCGGCCATCGAGAAAATACTTGTTGTTCAGGTACAGCGCCGTTCTGTACGCGTACTCCGGCGTATTGCTCCATTCGAGAATCTTCTTGCCCCAGTACATCCGCATGTAATTGTGCATGTACCCGGTCGCCAGCATCTCGTTCATGGCTGCATTCCAGTACCGGTCATGGGTATACGCGTTCTCGAGCTCCCGCCGGGTGTAGCGGTGCGGCCGGTCGTCGTCCCGGTGATCGGCGAGCGTCTTTCGCGCCCAGTCCGGCAGACACGCGTACTTGTCGTAGTCGTCTGCGTAGAACACAAAGTTGATAGCCAGCTCGCGGCGCACGACAAGCTCTTCGAGAAAAGCTGCCTTGTCTTCGTCCGACGCGCTCCCCGCGCCCTGAACCTTGATGGCGATCTCGACAGGCGAGATCTGGCCGAAGTGCAGGTATGGGCTCAGTTCCGATGCCTGCGGCGATGACGGGTCGTTGCGAGCGTCGGCATAGCCGGGCAACTTCTCCCTGAGAAATCGGGACAACCGGCGGCGGGCGGCCTTCGTGCCCGGCTTGAATCGCTTGACCGGCAGAACGCTGCGGTCGATATCCAGCTTATCGAGCACCGGCTGCCACCGGCGCAGATCGAGATCGCTCGTGATGTGCAGCGGCAGGGACGAGCGATTCAGTTTCGTCGCCCCCAGGTTGCGGATGTAATCGTCCCTGGCGCCGTTGATCTTCTTGCGGATGGTCCTCGCGGCCCATTCGCGTTTGCCGGAGGCCACTTCGACCGGAACGATCGCGTCGCCTTCGACCTGCACCAGGCGGCAGTCGATGCTGTCGGCAAGGTACGTGCGCCAGCGGCGCTGGTGTCGCAGATAGCCGCGGTCGCAGACGACCAGCGCGGCATCGCCGGCGAGTCGAATGGCCGCTTCCGGTGGAGAACAGGCAGACGCGATCGTCTTCACGTTGCGCTTCGCCAGTGCCTCCGTCGTCTCCGCGAGTCCCTCGAGCATGAACGCAAAATGGCGTTCGTTTGCGTCCGGGTATCCGGCGTCGAGGCCGAACGCCGCGACCAGCGGCACGTCGAGTGCGTTGGCCTGCCGTGCGGCATACTCCAGCGCCGGGTTGAACGCCTCCCTTTGCGATTGTTGCATCCAGTAAACGACGAACCTGCCGTTTTCGTCGACGGCTTTGTCATTCAGGCACTGAATTCTTTCTTTCTCGACCATCGTGACGGGTGCGCGGCTTTGCAGCTCGATCAGCGACGTGGATTGATCGCGATACCGCCGCGTAACAGGCTGGCAAGCGTTACGGACGGCGGTGCAATCATTCGGTGGCGCGGATGACCACGTGAGTCAGTCACAATAACGGCAACGGCAGAGGCGAAGGAATCGCCAGTGTAGTCCTGCGGCGAACGCCATCGCAAACGTGGCCGGTTCATCGGCAGCCGGGTGCAGTATCATTCGCTTCGAACGCGAGGATAAAGATGTGAAGCAGGATTACTTGCAGATGCGGGTGCTCTAGCTGGCGCCACAGGTCTATGCCTCCGGGCAGTTGTTCGAGTCCGACTTTCAGCTGCTCGCCAGGCAGGGCGTCCGCAGCATCGTGATGACGCGGCCGGACAACGAGTCGGAAGGACAGCCGTCATCGACGGATCTCGCCAGGGCTGCGGAGCAGTTCGGGATTACGCTCGCGCATTGTCCCGCCGATGCGGGCTCGATGACGCAGCAGATTGCCGGGGCCTTCATGAAAACCTGCGACGAACTCGACCGGCCGTTGATGATTTGCGGCCGCTCCGGCGGCCAGTCGACCCGGATATGGGAGACGGCCGACTCGTTCTAGCTCAGGTGCAGTCGAGCATCAGGCGCTGCGCCAGCGCGTCTGCGCTGGCGAACGCACCCTCGACTCGACCCCGCACGAACCAGTCGCCGCAGGCAGCCAGCCGCTGATGCGGATCCAGCGCGTATAAATCACCGCCCTGCCGGTCGACGTTTGCGTAGCGCCAGCGATGCACGTCGACGAACGCCGCAGGCGCCGTGTCGACGCCCGTGACCGCACGGAACTCATCGATTAGGTGACGCCGCACGGCATCGATGTCGTCGTCCGCATGCGCGTCTGCCCAGGCATTGGTGGAATGAACGACCAGGGACGGCGGTGCCACCCGCCCGGGCTTGCTGTTGTTGACCGAGATCCAGCTGATGTCTGCATCGTGCACCAGCGCCGCCTGCCACGGTAACTCGATGGCTTCGTCGAACCCGAGCAGGAGCGCATAACAGGCCTGCATCCGAATACGTGTTGCAGCGGTCGCGATCTTGGTCCCGGCGAGGAGTTCGGCGGCCTGTCCGGCAGGAGCCGTGACAATCACCCAGTCAAAATCGCCGAGCGCACGCTGGCCGTCGCCGGAAAGTTGCCACCGTGCACCTCTACGCGCCAGCGAAGTAACCGCGGTGTCCAGTCGAACGTCAAGGCCGGACGCCAACGCCTTGCTGATCGCGTTCATCGC
Organism: Woeseiaceae bacterium; assembly: GCA_035465295.1. Classification (GTDB taxonomy): domain Bacteria; phylum Pseudomonadota; class Gammaproteobacteria; order Steroidobacterales; family Woeseiaceae; genus UBA1847. Next base: position 3,388 of record DATHRM010000092.1, read on the forward strand.
AGGAGCACCGACATAGTGCGGGTGCTCGTCGTCCCACTGCCGGATCCCGGTGACCCGACCGCGCCGCAGTTCTGCAAACCGGGCTGGCCAGTCGGCGACGACACCTGCTTCAATCAGTGGTTCGAGAAACGTGCGAAATGTCCGCGACCGCGCAGTGAAGAATTGTGCACCGTGGTCGAACTGGAAGGGGCCGGCACGACGCGTTGCCATTCGTCCTCCGACGCCCCGCGATTTCTCGAAGACGACGACATCGTGTGAACGGGCAAGGTTGCGCGCCACGGCGAGACCGGAAAGACCGGCACCGATAACCGCGATGGTCGACATTATCAATCGTTCGTTTGTCCCGCCCGACGCGTTGCTGAACGCCTGAGCAACAAGCCAAACGCGGTCAGTGACACATGAGCGGGCGCGAGCCCGAGCAGTCGCCCCAACAACGTGGGCACGACATTGTGGCCGAGCTGGACGACCGTCTTGCCGGCCGATTCGATGCTGAGGGTCAGCCCGTGCGTGGCCAACAGGTTTGCGACCAGCCGCAGCGACCGTCCGCGGTGCCGAACCGATTTCGGCATCAGTTCACGCGCTTCCCGCCATCCCGCAACGTCCATGCGTAACTGCCCGCCATGCGCCTCGAGTGCGAGCGAAGCGCCGCCGGGCGTGTCGAGGCGCAACGTTCCGTGCGCCTCGACAGGTCGAAATGCGTCAGGCCTCGACGCCATCGCGGGCACGGATCCTGATTGCACCGTTCAGTTTCCACTTCGCGTGCGATGCATCTTCACCTACGCCGCTCGGAACCCAGACTTCCATGTCATCGGCTTCATAGGTTATCTCGGCATTGCGCCCTGTCAGCCTGTCGTACAGGCTGATGGCGAGTTCTGACCAGTCGCGTGTCTGCTGACTCATAACAAGTTTCCTCTGTGTTGATTTGACCAGAGCCACGCAGCTTAAAGACCGGTACGTGCTCGGGCCATAGCCCGATACTCGACGAAACATCCGGTTACACGCAGTTACATACGGCGGCTGCGTTGAGCGCGGGTGCGACCCGACGTGGCCAGGCGTAACTGTTTGTAACCGGGTGCTGACATTTGCTGCGGGACCGTTACCCTCGTGCCAAGTAACCCAACGGAGGCTCACATGACGATCAAGCTGCCCGACCTGCCCTACGCAGTCGATGCCCTGGAACCGCACATTTCCGCGACAACCCTGGAATTTCACCACGGCAAACATCACAAGGCCTACGTCGACAAGCTGAATGCGGCGATCGCCAGAACGGATTACGAAGGTCATACACTCGAGTACATCGTCGCCGCTTCTCACGAAGTCTCCGATGCGGGTGTTTTCAACAACGCCGCGCAAGCCTGGAATCACACTTTCCTGTGGCACAGCATGTCGCCGACGGGCGGTGGCGAGCCAGGCGGCGCACTCGCCGACGCGATCGATGCTCGCTTCGGCGATCTCGCGGGCTTCCGGGAGAAATTCAAGGCAGCCGCGCTCGGTCAGTTCGGCAGCGGCTGGACCTGGCTCGTGCAAAAAGGCGGGACGCTCGAAGTCGTCAATACCGGCAATGCGGAGACACCGCTGTCGGAGAAGTCGACGCCGCTATTGACGCTCGACGTCTGGGAACAC
>DATHRM010000093.1:0-2910 GCA_035465295.1 Woeseiaceae bacterium
GCCAGCAGGCAACGAACGAGGGCGCCCGGCTGGCGGGGCGTTCGCTGATCATGTCCACGATCATCGGAGGCATTGGTGCCATCATCGGCTGGAATATTCTGAGCATCGCCCCGACATTGTCGATCTACGTGCTTCTCGTTACCCTTGCAGGCCTGATTTTCGGCCCCAGGATTTTCGAGGGTAAAGGCCTGCGCGCCGAGGCCGACACGTGGTCGTATGCCTACCTGACCATGATCGTCATCCTCGCGCCCGCGGTCATGGATACCGCGAGCGGCAGCAGCGCCGATGTGGCATTCTGGTCGCGACTCCTGATGTTCGCGCTGGCGACGCTCTATGGCGTTGCCGCGGTGTACGTCGTCGATGCATTTCGCCCGGCGCGCACAAAGGGCCTGGTATCCCCGTAAAATCGTCACTGCGGAGAAATACTATTATCGGTGCTTCGAAAATCCTCGCGCTTTCGCTGTTCGCACTGGCGTTTCCCGCCGCGTTCGCCGCGTCGCCCGTTGAGATCTCGAAGTCCGAACACCAGCCCGTCGTGCAGGTCGTCACCGTCAGCGGCACGGTTACGTCGCCGCAGTCGGCCATATTGTCGCCGTCCATCGGCGGGCTGGTGGAAGATACGCGTGTCGACGCCGGTGACCGGGTCGAGAAAGGTTCGATTCTCGTCACGCTGGACAGCGAACTCGCGCGGCTGGCGCTGGAGCGCGCGATTGCCGAAGAAACACAGGCTCGTATCGCGCTCGAGGACGCCCGCCGACGGCTTGCAGAAGCCGAAGACGTAGGGCCGCAACGCGGCATCGCAGAGACAGAAATCAAGTCGTTGCGGGCGGAAGTAACCCGCAATGAAGCGGCGTTGAAGGCGGCTGCGGCCGCGGCCCGCCAGCAGGATGCCGTCGTGCGTCGCCACGAAGTGCGTGCCCCGTTTACCGGGGTCATAAGCCGCAGGCTGGCGCAGGTCGGCGAATGGGTGAATCCCGGCGACGGGCTCGTCGAGCTGGTTGCGACGGAGGGCCTGCGTTTCGATTTCCGTGTGCCGCAGATTTACTACGCCCGGCTCGATGGGGACACCCGGGTCGATCTAATGCTCGATGCCGTCCCGGACGAGATCGTCGCCGGACGCATCCAGTCGATCGTTCCGGTCAAGGACCCGGGGGCGAGGACGTTTCTCCTGCGCGTGGTCAGCGACGCGCAGCACAGGCTGCCGGTAACGCCCGGCATGTCGGCGCGTGCGTCGATCAGGGTCGATACGGGCCGCGAAGCTGTCGTGGTTCCCAGGGACGCGGTCCTGATGTACCCGGACGGACGCAAGACGGTGTGGGTCGTCGAGAGAGAGGAGGGCGACGCGATCGTCCACGAAAGACGCGTGCAGGCGGGGCTCGAATTCGATGGCCTCGTCGAAATCCAGAACGGCCTGGAGGCCGGTATCGACATCGTGACGCGCGGCAACGAGGCGCTGCGTGACGGTGAGGCCGTCGTACCGCAGTGACCGGAACGAACCGGGAAAACGGGCTGTTCGAGGTCATCGTTCGCAACGGCCTCTTGATGACCGTAGCGGCCCTGATACTCACCGTGCTGGGCGTGCTCGCCGCACTGCGCATTCCCGTGCAGATGATTCCCGACCTCGAGGTGCGCACGATTTCCGTGCGCACCTCATGGCCCGGCGCGACGCCGCAGGACGTCGAAAAGGAAATCCTCATCGAGCAGGAGGAATACCTGCGCACCATTCCGAACCTGCAGCGCCTCGAAGCGACGGCGTCCAGCGGTTCGGCCGAGATCGAACTGGATTTCCCGTTCGGCGTCGATATCACCGAAACCCTGATTCGCGTCAATAACGCCCTGAACCAGGTACCGTCATACCCGATCAACGTGGACGAACCGCGGGTCTACGCGAGTTCCTTCTCGGCAAACTCGTTCATGTATTTCTACGTGGCGCCGCTGGCCGGCAACCCGCGCGAACTGGACATGGATATGATGCGCGACTTCATGGAGGACAATGTCCGCACGCGCATGTCCAATGTACCGGGCGTATCCGAAGTCTCGGTGCGCGGCGGAGCCGAGCGCCAGATCCGCATCCTGCTGGATCCATCCCGGCTCGCTGATCGCGGCCTGACGATTACCGCGGTTCGCGACGCGGTCCGGCGCCGCAACCAGGATGTCTCGGGCGGTGAAATCGATTCCGGCAAGCGCCGTTACCTGCTGCGCACGGTCGGGCGTTTCGCGGACGTTTCCGAGCTCGGCGACCTGATCGTGGACAGGCGAGGGGACGCCATTATTCGCCTGGCCGATCTCGCCGAAATCGAACTCGATCACTTCGAAATCGACAGCATGTCGTTTATTGACGGCCGCCCGATTATCTTCCTGGCAGTCAGCCGCGAGACGGGCTCCAACGTCATCGACATCAAGTACGCGATGCTCGACGCCGTTGAACAGCTCAACGCGGAACTCCTCGAGCCCGCCGGAATGGAGATCGGCCTGATTGCCGAGGATGCCGGTTACGTCGAGGCGTCCGTGCGCAACGTGTGGTTCAACCTCGGTCTCGGCGCTCTCCTGGCTACCGGGGTAATGTTCCTGTTCCTGCGCTCGGCACGTGCGACCGCTGTCGGCATCATCGGCATACCCATCTGCACGATCGCCGCCTTCCTGGGCCTGCTCGCGGCCGGTCGCACGATCAACGTCATTTCGCTTGCCGGCATCGCATTCGCCATCGGCATGACGCTCGACAACAGTATCGTGGTTATCGAGAGCATCGAGCTGGCACGCCGCCGGGGACTCGACCGTTTCAAATCTGCCGTGGAAGGCGTCCGCAATGTCTGGCCGGCGGTGCTTGCCTCGACGCTGACCACGATACTCGTGTTCGCACCGGTGCTCTTTATCGTCGAGGAGGCAGGGCAGCTGTATTCGGACATCGCG
>DATHRM010000094.1:0-1868 GCA_035465295.1 Woeseiaceae bacterium
GCGGCATTCTTCAGGGTCATCGCCCGTGCCAGCCTGAAGCACTCCTCGAACGACACGTCAGGCGCCATGCGCGTGCCGCCGATCGCAGGCCCGCAGGCGACATTGTCGACGACCACGATTGCCTTCATGCCGAGCGTGGGCTGGTACAAATGCAGTACCGTCTGCGGGCCGAGATCGTCGCAGAAGCGGAATTCGGCTTCGCTCACGCCGGAGCCCTTCAGGCTGACCTCTTCAGGCCCAGCTCCCCGGCCATGCTGTCTCGAATCAGGTACTTCTGGACTTTGCCGGTGACGGTCATCGGGAACTCGTCGACGAAGCGTACATATTTTGGAATCTTGAAGTGAGCCAGCTTGCCCCTGCAGTACTCCCGAATCTCCGCTTCGCTCGCGGTTTGTCCTTCGCGTAGTCTTATCCATGCGGCGACCTCCTCGCCAAGTCTCGGATCGGGCACGCCGAAGACTTCGGCCTGCTCGACCTTGGGGTTCGTGTAAAGAAATTCCTCGATCTCGCGCGGGTAGATGTTCTCGCCCCCGCGAATCAGCATGTCTTTGCTGCGACCGACGATTCGCAGGTAACCGTTTTCGTCCATCGTCGCGATGTCGCCGGTCCTGATCCAGTGTGCATCGTCGATGTCCCTGGCCGTGCGCTCCGGGTCGCCCCAGTAACCGCGCATTACGTTGTAGCCGCGAGTGCACAGCTCGCCGGGGTCGTCGCGCGGGACGATGCGGCCGTCTTCGTCGATTATTTTTATCTCGGTGTTGGGCAGCGGCCGGCCTACGGTGCCGACACGGAGTTCGATGGGGTCATCGGGCAGCGTCTGCGTGGACAGGGGCCCGGTTTCCGTCATGCCGTAACCGATGGTGATTTCGTCGAGGTGCATTTCGCCGATCACGCGATGCATGAGTTCGACGGGACAGGGCGCGCCGGCCATGATCCCGGTGCGTAATGACGTCGTGTCGCAGGCGGAAAATCCGGGCTCGTCGAGCATGGCGATAAACATCGTCGGCACGCCGTGAACGGCCGTGCACCGCTCTTTCTCGATAGCCGCGAGGCACGCGGCCGCGTCGAACCCGGCTGCAGGAAGCACGATCGCCGCGCCGCTGGCCGCGCAGAGCAGCGTGCCGAGCACCATGCCGAAACAGTGGTACATGGGCACCGGCATGCACAAACGGTCCCGTTCCGTGAATTTCATAACGCTCGCCGACATGCTGGCGTTGTTGACGATGTTGTGATGCGTCAGCGTGGCCGCCTTGGGAGAGCCCGTCGTGCCGCTCGTGAACTGGATATTGATGGGCGCATCGAAATCGAGATGTCTGCCGATGGTCTCCACGACCTCGGCATCTCCCGGTCCCGCCTGCTGCACGACATCGTCGAAATTGAACATGCCGGCCGAGCGCTCCGGGCCCAGCCGAACCACGAGCCGCAGGTCGGGCAGGCGCGCCGAGCGCAGGTGTCCGGGGGCGCACGTCACCAGTTCCGGCGCGAGTTCGTTCAGCATCGCGATATAGTCGCTGGTCTTGAAGGAAGACTCGGAAATCAACGCGCGGCAGCCCACCTTCGTGAGGGCATACTCGAGTTCCGACGTGCGATAGGCCGGGTTGATATTGACGAGGACGAGGCCCGCAGAGGCCGTTGCGAACTGGGTGACCACCCATTCGGCACGGTTGGGCGCGAGCATACCGACGCGGTCACCCGGCTGCAGGCCGAGCGCGACAAGTCCGGCGGCGAAATCTCTCGCCCGCTCCCTGAGCTCCCGCCAGTTCCAGCGGACTCCCTGATCGACGACGACAAGCGCATCGTTGTCAGGCCAGCGGCGAGCTGCCTTGTCCAGCAGCTGCCCGACGGTTACCCCGAGCAGGGGCGTGTCA
>DATHRM010000095.1:0-18746 GCA_035465295.1 Woeseiaceae bacterium
CGCCCGCGTCGATGATCGTGGCGCCCTGTGGCGCCTCCAGGCTTTCGCCTACGGACACGATCAGGCCGTCGTGGCACAGGACGTCGGCCTGCCGGGTCCTGTCGGCATTGACGACGGTGCCGCCCTTGATCAGAACTGTCATGAGGAACTCCTCGCGCCGCCACGTGCGGCGAAATAGTAAATGAGGCCGCCGAGGAACGAGCCCGTGAACCAGCCATAAGTATAGAACCAGCTTAACGCACCGGTGGTAATTGCGACGAGCGTGAGGCCGACCGGGACCAGGAATGCGATAAAGCCGGGCTTGTTCCAGGCCGGGTAGCCCGCGTTGTCCTTGTACAGCGCCAGCACGTCGTAGGACTGGTCCTTTACGAGGAAGTAATCGACGACCATGATGCCGGCGATGGGGCCGAGCAGGCTCGAGTAGCCGATGAGCCAGTTCGAGTAGAGGCTTTCCACGCTGACGTCGGTTTCGAGCCAGCCGAGCTTCTTCAGGAGTTCCCAGCTCATCAGGGCGATGCCGATGATTCCCGTGATGATCACGCCCTTGTTCTCGTTGATGTACTTCGGGGCGACATTCTGGAAAACGTTGGTCGGCGAGACGATGTTCGCAGCGGTGTTGGTGGAGATGGTCGCCAGGATGATCATGAGCATCGACAGTACCACCCACAGCGGGTTGTCGATTTTGCCGATCAGGTTGATCGGGTCGGAGATTGTCTGGCCGACCAGTTCGGCCGACGCGGCCGTAAGGACGACGCCGAGGCCCGCAAACAGCAACATGGTCAGCGGCAGGCCGATGATCTGGCCGATGACCTGCGAACGTTGCGAGCGCGCGAAACGGCTGAAGTCGGGGATGTTGAGCGACAGCGTCGCCCAGAAACCGACCATGGCCGTCAGCGCGGCCATGAAGTAGGGCAGGAACGGGGCATCGGCGGGCCGCGTGGCAGGCCTCGACAGCACCTCCTGCATCGATACCTTGGGCATCGCCCAGATGATGAGGCCGATGGCGACAACCAGGAGCATCGGCGCCGCAAGGGATTCCAGGCGCTTGATCGATTCGGCGCCGCGGATAACGACCGCGACGTTCGCGACCCAGAACATGAAAAAGCCGAGCACTTCGCCGGTGCCGCCCAGTGCCGCCCAGCCGTCAAACATCGCGGCGAGCAGCAGGTGGATGGCGATGCCGCCGAAGAGGGTCTGCACGCCGAACCAGCCGCAGGCCACGATGGCGCGGATCAGGGAGGGCACGTTCGAGCCGATGATGCCGAAGGATGCGCGCAGCACCACCGGGCAGGGAATGCCGTAACGGGTGCCGGGGAATGCGTTCAGCGTCAGCGGTATCAGTACGATGACGTTCGCGATGAGAATCGTCCACAGCGCTTCGCTGACGGACAGGCCGAAGTACGCCGTGAGCACGCCGCCGAGCGTGTAGGTGGGCACGCAGATCGCCATGCCGACCCAGAGCGCCGCGACGTTCCAGCGCGACCAGGTCCGCTGCGACGCGCGCGTGGGGGCGATATCGTCGTTATAGCGCGGGCTGTCGGCGAGGTCCTGGCCGAGTTCGAGTTCGACGTGTGCGCCGACCGTGCGTAGCTTGCTGACCGGTGGGAGTTCGGACATCGTGGCCTCCGGGCTGCTCGTTGTCAGTCTTCGGTGAGCGGCCAGTATGTTTCGGGACGACGGTCGCGGAAAAACTGCCACTGGTCGCGGACCTCCCTTACCCTGTCGAGATCGATCTCGTGCACGAGCAGTTCGTCCTGGTCGTAGCTCGCCTGCGCCTCGATGGTGCCGCGGGGATTGACGATGTAGCTCGAGCCGTAGAATTCGCCCATGTTCATCGTCGTGGCCCAGGGCTCCTCGGTGCCGACCCTGTTGATCGCACCGATAAATACGCCGTTGGCCGCGGCCGACGCCGGCTGCTCGAGTTCCCACAGGTATTTGCTGAGGCCGGCCACGGTCGCCGACGGGTTGACGATGTACTCCGCGCCGTTAAGCGCGAGCGCCCGCCAGCCTTCCGGGAAGTGCCGGTCGTAGCAGATGTACACGCCGAGCTTGACGAAGGCCGTGTCGAATACGGGATACCCGGAATCGCCCGGCTTGAAGAAGAATTTCTCGTAGAAGCCCGGGTCGACCTGCGGGATGTGCGTCTTGCGGTACTTGCCGAGAAACGTGCCGTCGGCGTCGATGACGGCCGCGGTATTGTAGTAAACGCCGGTCATGTGCTCTTCGTAGACCGGGACGACGATCACCATGCCGTGCTTTTTTGCGTATTCCTGCATGAGCCTGGTCGTGTGGCCGTCGGGCACTTTTTCCGCAGCTGCATACCATTTCCGGTCCTGGCTCGGGCAGAAGTACGGTTGCGTGAAGACCTCCTGGAAGCACAGCACCTGTACGCCCTGGTTCGCGGCATCTTCGATGAACGGGATATGCGCCTCGATCATGTTGTCGCGGATCGCGAGAGGCTCCATCGAACCGTCGCCCTTGAGACTCATCTGGATCAGACCGCACTTCACTTTGGCCATGAGATACCTCGCTAGCTGGTGGCGGCCCGGCGCGGCTTATAACCGTTAGTTCTTTTTCTTTTCAACGTGTTACCGGGCTTTATGGCGTTACAGCATACGCCTTTATGGCGCAAAAAACACCGTCAGCGGGGGATGGCAGAGGTCCACGAACCGTGCATCGGGTTCGGCAGGATGTACCAGCCGTTGCCCCAGAGATGCGTGTTCTCCTCGACCATCTTCATGCGGTCGGCGCCGGTCGCGCTGTCGGTGCACGGGGTATGCGGTTTGCGGCGTACGCAGGGAAGAAAGTCGCCGAGGTCGTCGCCGACCAGCATGACCACTCTGTGCGTTTCGGCGACGTGATTGCGGCGCGCCGACTTCTCGCGATTCCAGCCGCGCTCGTCGGAGAGAAACACGTGGTTTGCGTCCGTCTCGATACCGACCTCGCCGATGTCGTCGATCGTCGATTGCCGTTGCGGGCAGGGGTCGTCCATACCCTCGATCGGTTCGCAGGGGCGATTGGTCACGAAGAAGACCGTAACGCCGGCGGCGCGTGCCGACTCGACGAATGCCCTGACGCCGTGCACGGGCGTTGCAACCGTCCTGCGGGTCCATGCGTCGAGCTTCCAGTTCTCGAACGGCCGTTCGAATGTCAGCTGGAAGTCGATATTGTTGACGACGGTCTCGTCGACGTCGAGGATCACGGCAACCGGGAGGTGTGCCGCGTCGTCCTGGCCCGGGATCACGCTCCACGACGTGTCTTCGATGAAGCCGGGCAGGTCCTGTGTCGCGTCGGCGTAGACCTGCTCGGTGATGGCGCGGTACTCGGCGGAGTGTTTCACCCACAGAAGGCCGCCGTCGCGGTACGGGTCGGGGGCGGGCGGCTCGGTTGCGCAGGCAGACAGGAAGAGGCAAGTCGTCAGAAAAACGTATCGTGTAGTCATCGGCAAATTGTAGCAGCCAGTAAAATCCGAAATCGCAAAAGTGACGCCCGTTAGGCAGAATCCCCGAACATGAAAAGCAGGGCGCACCTAATGATCCGCAATATCTTTGTAACCGTAGCCAGCGTGTTTCTCATTGTCGCGTGCGGCACGGTCCCCGGGGAAAAGCCACAGCCAGCCGGTCTGACGTTCATCCACCTGAATGACACGTACCGCATCGGGGCTGTCGAAGACGGAACCGCCGGCGGCTTCGGCCGCGTGGTGACCCTGATCCGCAACCTGCAGGCGGAAGGCCGCGACGTGCGCATCCTGCACGGGGGTGACTTCCTGTATCCGTCGCTGGAGAGCCAGTTGTGGAACGGCATGCAGATCGTCGACGCGTTTAACTTCATGGATGCGCTGGCGCCGATGTACGTCGTCGCAGGCAACCATGAATTCGATCCGCGCACACCGGATCATCTCATCGACGCCGTCAAGGCGTCCGACTTTGACTGGGTTGGTGACAATTACCGGTTTGCAACGGGCGACGCAGAAGTCGACGGGGCGCTGCATGAACAATTCACGTTCGAAGCCGGTGGCCGGACGATAGGCGTATTCGGGCTGCTGCTGCATGCCCGCGAGGGCGGAAACGACCGCGACTATGTGCCCACCGAACCCGACTACTTCGAGCACGCGGAGCGCGCCATCGAGGCACTGGATGCGGCTGGCGCCGATCTGATCATCGGCCTGACGCACCTGCACCTGTGGACGGATGTCGAGATTGCCGCGCTCCGCGCCGAGTACCCGCAATTCATGTTCATCGCGGGCGGTCACGAGCACGAACCCGAATTCAGCGAGCTGCGCGACGACAGGGCGGCCGTGATGAAGGGCGCATCGAACGCACGCAGGGTCTGGCGTATCGACGTGTCGTTCGAGGCGGATGGCGCGCCGGCGATCGACACACGGATCATCGATCTCGATGAATCGGTTGTGCCGGATGCGGCCTATGCGAAGCTCGAGAACAAATGGCGCGGCCGGTTGCTGGATCGATTCCCGTTCCTGACGGCACGGGTCGGCGAGGCGGCGGTGCCGCTCGATGCACGCGAGGTGACGATACGCAACGAGGAGAGCAACTGGGGAAACTTCATCGTCGACCAGATGCGCGGCGCATTCGGCAAGCCGGAGGCCGATCTCGCATTCATCAACAGCGGCACCCTGCGTATCGACGACTACATCATCGGCGACATTGCATTCGAGGACATCGGCCGGACGTTCGGGTTTTCATCCTATCTCCGGCACATGACGATGACGGGCGAGCAGTTCCAAGACGTGCTGGAGGCGGGCTATCGGGGGGAGGGGCCGAGCAAGGGCTATTTCCCGCAGGTCTCGGGGTTTCGTGTGTGCGTCGACCGGGCACGGCCGGAGGGCGACCGCATCGTGAGCCTGCAGGTGCCGCGTGGCGAGCGCTGGCAGGAAATCGAGGATGCCCGGGAGTACAGCGTCGTGGTGCCCGACTTCCTGTATCGGGGCGGCGACGGTTACACATTCCCGCAGAATCGTGAGGCGTCGCGCCCGGGCTCCGAACTGGTCTACCTGGTGCTCGACGCGATCATCGAGGCGCAGGCCGAGGGCCGGGCCATCGGCGAGCCCGTCGACCCCGACGACCCCCGTATCGTCATCCTGGAGAACCCCGGTAAAAACTGCTGGCAGTAGATTGGGGTCGGACCAACATAAGCCCTTATTTATAAAGTGATTCAGGTGGCTTTCCTGGGTCAAATCGGCCTTAATCAAGGGAAAACAAAGCGAAAAAAGCGACCTGAAAGTGGTGAATCGTCTTTGCTTCGGCTGGGACGTGTCATTTCGGCCATTAAATTGGCTCATTAGGCCGAAAATTCGGGCCAATTAAGACAAGTTGTCGTTTCAAAACAGAGACTTGTAGTGGTCCGACCCCAAATACCTCAAATACCCAAATACCCAAAAAAAAAGGCGGCCCGGGGGCCGCCTTTGTCGTGCATGTAGTGCTGGTTTACAGGCCGAACTTGATGTCGAAGCCGAGACGGGCTTCCCACAAGCTGCGGTTCACGTACGTGCGCTCGATCGAGCGATCGCTGAAGCTCTCGTAAACGAAGCGGCCCTGGTCGTCCACGCTCGCGCCCACAATCTCCGGTGTGAAGAACTGGGCGTCGACAATCTCGCCCCAGTCATCGTTGAGCATGTTGCCGAGGTTGTAGACCTTGAAATAGAGGCGTCCAACGAGGTCGGCCGGCAGCGGAATCTCCTGGCTGATACGCAGGTCGAAGCGTGAGCTCCAGCCCGTGTTGTAGCCATTACGCTCCGTGAAGCCGGGTCCAAGCCCCCGTTCGGCGGCCCAGGCGAAGAACGCCGCCTGGTCGAAGCCGGGGTCGAAGACCACGTTCGGGTCGGTCGGGCCGTCCGGGATGTACAGCAGGTGGCGGCCGAAGAAGCCGTCGCCCTCGAGGTCGCCGCTGTTCATGGCGTAGCTCTGTGGCTGGCCTTCGTTAAAGTAGCCGAACAACGTGATCTGCGTCAGGTTGTCGCCAAAGAATGCCCGCTCGTAGCCGAGACGCAGGGTAATGCGCTGCGGTACGACATAGTTCGAGTTGGCCGCAGACGGGTTGTTGATGTCCAGCAATGCCGTGTTGTCGAAGTTCGACGCTGCGACCGACGACGTCATCGGGCTCACGTCTTCGGCTTCCGTCCAGGCGTAGCCGAGCAGGACGTCAAGGCCGAAGTCGAACTCCTTCTGCAGCACGAACGAGATGACGTTGCTGACGGGCGTCTCGCCGGAGTTGGTCAGCATGAAGTTGTCTTCTTCCTCCTCGCCGTCGTTGTTGCGGTCCAGGTAGTCATAGATCGGTGTGCCCGCAGCCGTGGTGCCGACGACACCCTGCGACAGGTCGACGTAGTACGCCGGATCGTTACCGCGCGTGTGCAGGTAGTCGAAGTCCAGCGTCATGCCACCCAACCATGGCATTTCCCAGGTGCCGCCGAGGGAGAATTTCCACTCGCTCGGCTGGTCGTAGTCGGGATCTATGATGACGAGGTTCGAATCGACTGCATCGGCTTCAGTGACTGCCAGTACTGCATCAACCATTTCCTGCGGTACGTCGAAACCGGGCTGCTGGTCGCCGGACAGGACCAGCGAATCCGGGCTGCCGGGCAGAACGGTTGCCGAATCGAAGTAATTGAACTGGAACTGGGCGTTTGTCAGGCCGTCGTTGCTCCAGGCGTTGGAGATCCAGACGTTCGGGTTGCCGCCGGAATACAGGCCGACGCCGCCGCGCAGCGTAAGGTCATCACGCACGCCCCAGGTGGCGCCAATACGTGGCATGAGCAGGTCCAGGCCGTCGATGTTGGCGTCGTTCCGTATACCGTAGATATCGGTAAAGGTCTGGTTGAAGCGGGGACGGTCGCTGGACTCGAAGAACTCGTAGCGCAGACCGGCCACGATCGTCAGGTCGTAGCGATCGAAGAAGATCTCGTCCTGGATGTACAGCGCGTTCAACGTATTGGTGAAATTTGCCGCCGCATCGTTTGGATCGTTGGTTCCGCCACCGCTGCCGTAGTAAATGCGGCTCGGACGGCCCAGTTCGAAGCGGTCTATGCCGGACGGTTCGCAGCCGTTGACGTTGTCGACGCGGTCCTGCGGTGTCAGCAGGGCGCATGACGGATCGTTATCCGTGGAATCGTCGAAGAAATCGTATTCGCCACCGCGCGAGTGCTGCACGAACAGGTTGAAGATCTCGAGTTCTTCGCGATCGTAACCCGCGGTGATGATGTGATTGCCGACGAAGTAATCCGCGGACACCTTGAAGTAATCCGACTTCGTGTCGAGCTTGTTCGACTGGCGCGAATCGTCCGCACCGACGTAAACGACGCCGTCGCGGCCGCCGACGCTGATCTGCATATCGGCGAATTCGGGATTACCGACGGTAACCTGCGAGTCGTTCATCTCGCTCGAGCTGTAGAAGATCTCGGTCGACAGGGCGTCCGACCACTGCGACGTCAGTTTCAGCGTGAACGTCTCGGATTCCGCACCCTTGGTGTAGAAGTGATTGGCGAATTCGAATTCGTCGTCATCGCCGTCAGAGTCGCGCAACTGGAAGCCGTCGAAGTAGTTGTAGATCAGCGATGCGCGATGCTGGTCGTTGACGTCCCAGTCGAGGCGCAACATATACTTCTCGGATTCCTGCTTGCCGTCGCCCGGCTGGCCGCCCGGCGCGTAGTTGTAGACGTTCTGCGCGATCGACTCGATACGCTCGTAGTCGGTCTGGCTCAGCCAGTCTCTTTCCTCGCCGTTGCCGGAACCGGCAAAACCGCGCTTCAGGAAGCGGGGCTCGTCCGACTCTTCGTAAGCGGCGAAAATGAACAGCTTGTCCTTGATGATCGGGCCACCGAAATTGAATCCGACGTAGGTCTTGTCATACGACTCGCGGGAAAAGTCGCGATCGTCATCGGCGATGCTGTCACCGCGGAAATCGTTGTTCGAATACTCGTAAAACGCCTTGGCTTCCCACTGGTTGGTGCCGGACTTCGTAACGGAGTTGATGTTACAGGCCGAGAAGCCACCGTACGTGACGTCGAACGGGGCCAGCTCTACCGCGATCTGCTCGATCGCGTCGTAGGGGAAGGGCATGCCTACGGCTGTCGAGTAGCCGTTTTCGTTCAGGCCGAAACGGTCGGTCTGGCTGACACCGTCCAGCGTGACGTTATTAAAGCGCGGATGCTTGCCGGCGCAGTTGACGCCGAAGCCATCTTCGTCGTTGTCGATCATCATGCGCGGATCGATACCGTAGACGTCGGAGATGTCACGGCTGAACGACACGGCGTTCTCGATGTCGCCGAGTGAGAACGTGGCCGAAGGGCCGGCAGCCACTTCGACGATGTCCGCCGACTGGCCGATCGTAACGATTTCCTCGATCTCCGCTTCGGACTGCAGGTTGACAGTCAGGCTGTAGGTGTCGCCGACGCTGATCAGCGGCACTTCGACGGTCTTGACGCCGTTGACCGTCACCTTGTAGGGACCGCCGGGCAACAGCCGCGTCGCAAAAAAGGTACCGTCGCTTCCGGAAGTGGCGGTGCGCTCCGCACCGCTGCGCGTGTCCTCGACCACGATCGACGCATTGGCGACCGGGTTGCCGGACGGGTCGAGGACCTTGCCGCGGATTGAGGACGTCGTGTCCTGTGCGAATCCCGCAACAGGAATGGTAATCAGGAGAGCGGTGAGCGCCACGAGCTGCGTCATCTTCCGACGCCAGCTGAGCGGCACGCCAAAAATCGTTCGCTTGCTTAACATTGATATTCCCCGAGGGTTTTGACAAAGGGCGACATAATAGGCCACGAACATGACCGTTTTATTTCGCTGGTTAGATAGCTGGATCGGAGCCGGGATTCGCGCTTCCGGCCTCTCCCGCTGGTTGCTTCCCGGTAATCTACTCCGGTAAAAAAGCTAATTCAATAAAGGGCTTATACGGAAAAACGGAGCATCTGGACGATTTCTGCCGGTCGCCGAAACCAGCGGGTCGAAACCAGGTTACGATCACGTTACAAGGGTTTGTTTCTACTTGGTTTCGATTGTGACGACCATGGGCCAGTGGTCGGAGACGCCGCTGCCGCCCGGCATTTCGAAGCGCCAGGGCGTGCCGTCGGGACGCACCTGGCCGGGCGCCGCGTTGGCGATGCGGACCGAATCTGCGCGTAATTTCCATGTGGTTTTTTTACCACGATCGCTGCCCGGCGACCACAGGATCATGTCGAGAAACGACCAGTCGTCGCGCGGCGCGTAATACGATGTGCCCTTGCAGCCATCGCAGCCCACCTCGTGCGTGACCGTCCAGTACGGCCCGACAAAGCGGGCCAGCATGTCCTTTTCCCGGTCCTCGACCGAGGTGGTGTTGAAGTCCCCTGCCGCAAACGCATCCCGGCCCGGCGGCAATCCGGCGCGCAGGGCATTCAGCTTGCGGTATGCGGCTTCGCGCATCTCCGTGGGGTGGAACGGCGCGGGGAAGTGCACCGAATAGCCGGTCAGCAGCGAGCCGTCGGGGCGCACGAACGTCGCCTCCAGGATGCCCCGGGTGTCGTACACGCGATCCTCACCGACACCCGTGAAATCGATGCGATGCAGCGTCGGCGGCTTCGCGAGTTCCAGCCGGGTCAGGAATGCTACGTCGATGCCGCGCAGGTCGTCGCCTTCGACCAGAATGCCCGGCCGGTAGCCGGCGGCGGCGAGATACTTCGTACGCAGGCGCTCCAGGATGCCGATATTCTCGACTTCCTGCAGTGCGACGATGTCCGGGCCGCGGCCATCGCCCACCTGCAGGATGACACCTGCGACGGCACCGAGCTTCCTGTCGATGATGGCGTCGTTCCAGTCCCAATCGAGGCACTGCTCCCGCCAGCGATCCACCTCGATCTCGTTACAGGCCGCCTTGTGTTCCCGGCTCTGCTTGTCGGCGAAGGCAAGATAGGTGCGGTCTTCCTTGCCGGGATCGTCGACATTGTCGAACAGGTTTTCGACGTTGAAGGCCATGATCGTTACCGACTCTTCGCCGGCCGGTTCCGTCGCCGCGCGGTCGTTCCCGGTCGCGCTGTGATTGCAGCCGGCGAGTGCTGCGAGGCAGAGTGTCGCGAACAGCAGTTTCAGGGAGGATGCGGTGGCAGTCATTCGGGCAGCGCTCCATTGATGTCGATGCGCAGTAACGGAGCGTGGCGCCCCTCCAGCGTTACGTAGATCGATTTGCCGTCGGCGCTGAAAGTGACCGACTCGGCGTTACGAAAATTACCGAGGCCGAAGCGATAAGCCTGCCCGGACAGCGATTCGTAGAGATCCTGGCCTGGCCCGACGTGATACAGGTAGACGCCGCGGTAGGTCAGAATCACCGCGAGGCGGCCGTCCGGCGAGAGATCCATCCCGGTCGGCTGCCAGTGCCACTCCTTGGTGAATATGGCATGTTCACGATCCTGCCGGGTCGGGGGCGGCAGGCTCTCGATGGAGCCCAGGCGCTTTGCGATGATCGTGTTGTCCGTTGCCGGGTACAGCGGCACTTCGTACAGCACGGGCGGCCAGTCACGCTTGCTCAGCAGAAGTACGCGCCCGTTGACCTCGTCGACGACCGCCGCTTCGACGTCTCGCGGCCCGTCCGGGTAGCGAAAGTCAATGCTCCACGCGGGATCGAGTTTGACCTTGTCGTCTTCGGCCAGGTCGGGCTCGAGCACCACGTGCAGCGTCACGTCTTCGCGCCTCGCGTCGTTGTCGCCGGTGTCGGCAACGAGCAGGTACGCCGTGCCGTCGACGGAAAATGACGACAGGTCCTCCCAGTCGCGGTTCTTGACGTCGTCGAGCTTGATCCGGCCGCGATGGAAACCGGAGCCGTCGAACGCATACAGGCGCGCGGCGCCGCTGTCGTTCATGGACCACAGCAGCTCCGGATTGCGCCGGGAGCGCGCGAGGCCGCTGGCTTCGACGAGCTCGTCGGACGCCAGCTGGCCGGCGACGACGAGCTCGGCGCGCGGCGCCGATGTCAGGCCCGCATCGTCGGCGGGCGAAGAACAGGCGCCAAGGCCGAACGCGGCGCACGCCAGCGCCAGGTGGCGACGGGCGACGGGCAGGTGTCGTTGGTAGTCGGTCAAGGTTCGCGGTATTGTTTCGGGTCGGAGCAAGACAGAATAATCCATGGCCACCAAACATATGAATGCCGCGCCCGGCGACTTCGCCGATACGGTGCTGATGCCGGGCGATCCGTTGCGCGCACAGTACATTGCGGAGACCTATCTCGACAATCCTCGCCGCGTTACCGACGTACGCAACATGTGGGGATTCACGGGCCAATACCGCGGCACCCCGGTTTCCGTCATGTCACACGGTATGGGAATACCGTCGGCGTCGATCTACTGCACGGAACTGATCAGTGATTACGGCGTAAAGCGCGTGATCCGCGTCGGCAGCTGCGGCACGTCGCACCCCGACGTGAAGCTGCGCGACCTTATCATTGCGCAGGGCGCATCGACGGATTCCGCGGTCAACCGCATGCGTTTCGGCGGTTACGATTACGCGGCGCTCGCGACCTTCGATCTCGTCCGGAAAGCGGTGGTCGCAGCCGAGGCGCACGACGTGCGTTACCACGTGGGCAATATCTTTTCCGCAGACCTCTTTTATACGCCGGACCCGGACATGTTCGAGACGATGGCGAAGTACAACGTCTACGGCATCGAGATGGAAGCGGCCGGTATCTACCCGATTGCCGCGGAGCTCGGTGCCGAGGCGCTGGCGATCTGCACGGTCAGCGATGACATCCCGTCGGGTAACGCATTATCCGTCGAGGACCGGGCGACGACGTTCGACGACATGATCAGGGTCGCGCTCGAAACGGCGACATCGGAGTCCTGATCGTGAGCCTTGCTGCCGTCGATACCAAGAAGAAGCTGCCGGACCTGGACCGCGTGCCACGCGTGGACGAGGTTGGTGTGAACGAGCGCGTCGCCCGGTTCCAGAGCCGGTCGATCAAGAAGGAATCGAAGCTCGAAGCCCTCAGGATGGTGTTGTCGATGATCGACCTGACGACGCTCGAAGGCCAGGACACGCCCGGAAAGGTGCGCCAGCTGTGCCAGAAGGCGATGCATCTGCATGACGCGGTGCCGGGGTTGCCGCACGTCGCCGCGGTGTGCGTGTATCCCACGATGGTCAGCGTCGCACGCGAGGCCCTCGAAGGCCGGGGGATCCATATCGCGTCGGTCGCGACGGCATTCCCGAGCGGACAGGCACCGCTCAACGTGAAGCTCGAAGATACCCGCATGGCGGTCGACCAGGGCGCGGACGAGATCGACATGGTGATTTCGCGGGGCGCGTTTCTTGCGGGTGACCACGGTTTCGTGTTCGACGAGATCGCGGCCATCAAGGACGCCTGCGGCGACGCGCATCTCAAGGTCATTCTCGAGACCGGCGAGCTCGGCACGCTGGACCGCGTGCGACGTGCGAGCGTGCTCGCCATGCACGCCGGGGCGGACTTCATCAAGACTTCGACGGGCAAGATACAGCCGGCGGCGACCATGCAGGTTACGCTCGTCATGCTGCAGGCGATACGCGACTACTTCTACGAGACCGGCCGCATGGTCGGCATGAAGCCCGCCGGCGGCATTTCCAACGCGAAGCTCGCCATTCACTACCTGGTGATGCTGCGCGAGACCCTTGGCAATGCCTGGATGACCCCCGAATGGTTCCGTTTCGGCGCGAGCTCGCTCGCAAATGACGTATTGATGCAGATCGTAAAGCAGCAAACCGGCGTCTATCAGTCGGCCGATTATTTTTCGAAGGATTAGATCGCGCCGAGGCGCGCTCCTACAGGTTGGTAACCATGGCAATACCCGAAAACAAACTCGCGTTCGAAGGAGGCTGGGAATATTCGCCGGCCCCCGAGAGCACCGACCACATCAAGGTTCAGAAAAAGTACGAGCTGTTTATCGGCGGCGATTTCGTCAAGCCGGAATCCGGCAAGTACTTCGACACCATCAATCCCGCGACCGAGGAGCGCCTGTCGCGCGTCGCGCTCGCGAACGCCGCCGACGTCGACAAGGCCGTCAAGGCGGCCCGCAAGGCGTACAACGGGCCGTGGTCGCGGATGAAACCCGCCGAGCGCGGCAAGTACATCTATCGCATCGCCCGGATCATCCAGGAGCGGGCGCGCGAATTCGCGGCGATCGAATCGCTGGACGGCGGCAAGCCGATCCGCGAAGCGCGCGACGTGGACATTCCGCTCGCCGCTGCGCACTTCTTTTATTACGCGGGCTGGGCCGACAAGCTCGAGTACGCGTTCCCGGGCCGTGGCGTGAGGTCGATGGGCGTTGCCGGCCAGATCATTCCCTGGAACTTCCCGCTGCTGATGGCGGCGTGGAAAGTCGCGCCCGCGCTCGCGTGCGGCAACACCGTGGTGCTGAAACCCGCGGAGACGACGCCCCTGACTGCGCTGAAGCTCGCCGAAGTCGTCGCGGATGCGGGCTTTCCGGAGGGCGTCGTCAATATCGTGACGGGCGCCGGGGATACCGGGTCGGACCTCGTCTCGCATCCGGGGGTCGACAAGATCGCGTTCACCGGCTCGACGGAGGTCGGCCGCATCATCCAGAAGGCGCTGGCCGGCAGCAAGAAGAAATACACGCTCGAACTGGGCGGCAAGGCGGCCAACATCATCTTCGCCGATGCGGCCATCGACGAAGCGGTGGAAGGCATCGTCAACGGCATCTTTTTCAACCAGGGGCACGTCTGTTGTGCGGGCTCGCGCCTGTTCGTGCAGGAGTCGGTCGCGGAGCAGGTCATACGAAAGCTCAAGGACCGCATGGAGACGCTGATCGTCGGCGACCCGCTGGACAAGAACACGGACGTCGGCGCGATCAATTCGAAGGCGCAGCTCGCGAAGATCGAATCGTACCTCGAGATCGGCGAGCAAGAAGGCGGCACCATGCACCAGAGTTCCTGCCCGGTGCCCGACAAGGGCTACTGGTGCCGGCCCACGATATTTACCGGCGTTTCGCAGTCGAACCGCGTCGTGCAGGAAGAGATCTTCGGGCCGGTGCTCGCGATCCAGACGTTCCGCACCTTCGACGAGGCAGTTGCGAAGGCCAACAACACGCCATACGGCCTGTCCGGCGGCGTATGGACGGACAAGGGCGCGAAGATTTTCAGGATGACGCAAAGCGTCCGCGCAGGCGTGATCTGGGCGAACACGTTCAACAAGTTCGACCCGACGTCGCCGTTCGGCGGCTACAAGGAGTCGGGCGTCGGCCGCGAGGGCGGGCTGCACGGGCTCGACGCCTACCTGCAGCTGGAGGCGTAATCATGGCGACGAAAGCCAAACAGCAGCAATCGCGCGTGCCGGTCGCGAAGACGTACAAGATCTACATCGACGGCAAGTTTCCGCGCACCGAGTCGGGACGGTATGTCACGCTCGAGGACGGCAAAGGCAGGATCATCGCCAACGTCTGCCGCGGCAGCCGCAAGGATTTTCGCAACGCGACCGTCGCGGCCCGCAAGGCGCAGCCGGGGTGGGCGGGCACCAACGCCTATTTGCGGGGCCAGATCCTGTATCGCATCGCCGAGATGCTGGAGGGCCGCCGCGAGCAGTTCATGGCCGAGCTGAAACTACAGGGCGTGACACAACGAGCGGCCCAGAAGGAGGTCGACACCGCGATCGACCGGCTGATCTACTTCGCGGGCTGGGCGGACAAGTACCAGCAGGTATTCAGTGCGGTCAATCCCGTCGCGTCGTCGCATTTCAATTTCTCGGTACTCGAGCCCACCGGCGTGGTGTCGATCATTGCGCCCGACGAGAGCGGCCTCCTGGGCCTGATATCGAACGTGGCGCCGACGATCGTGGGCGGCAACACCTGTGTCGTGCTTGCCTCGGAGTCGATGCCGTTGTCGGCGGTGAGTTTCGCCGAAGTCCTGCACGCTTCGGACGTTCCGGCGGGCGTCGTCAACGTCATCACCGGGCTGCGTTCCGAACTGACCGAGCATTTCGCGTCGCACATGGACGTCAATGCAATCGTCTTCTGCGACGGCGCCAGGAAGACGGCGGAGACGGTACAGGAACTGGCGGCGGAGAATATCAAGCGCGTCATCGCCCGCGCCGATATCGACTGGAGCCGGGCGTCGTCGCAGCATCCCTACCTGATCAGGGATACCCAGGAAGTCAAGACCACCTGGCATCCCGTGGGCAGCTAGTCCAGCACGCCTTTCTCGATTCTCGCGCCGACCTGCTGGATCACGGCCGTCGCGCACAACGTGCCGGCGCGCGCGCATTCCGCGAGCGACTTGTCGTGCACCCAGCCATACAGGAAGCCCGCGCAATAGGCATCCCCGGCCCCGGTGGTGTCGACGACCTGGTCGACCGGCGTCGCTTCCTGTACGTGCTGCTCGTCCCGGTGGACGATGACCGAGCCCTTGTCCGAGCGCGTCATGACGAAAAGATTGTCGAGCCTGGAAACCGCCTCGAGCGTATCGTCGAAGTTGTCCGTGCCCATCAGGGCGTTGATCTCGTCCTCGTCGGCGACGACGATGTCAACGCCATCGCGAATTGCCTCCGCAAACGACTCCCGGTGCCGCTCGACGCAAAACGAATCCGACAGGGACAGTACCACCCTGGTGCGACCGCGGGCAGCGAGGTCCATGGCTTTCTTCGCGAGTGCCGGCCCCTCCGCGATATCCCAGACGTAACCTTCGATGAGCACCGCTTTCGGGTTGCCGAAGGTCTCCGGCGTGATATCAGCGACGCCGAGTTCCGTGCAGGCGCCGAGATAGGTATTCATGGTTCGCTGGCCATCCGCGGTGATCATGATGTGGCTGCGCGCGGTCGGCGCGCCGTCCGGCGACGGCTCGAGCCGTATGTCCACGCCCAGCGAGCGCATGTCGTGATTGAATATCTCGCCGAGCTGGTCGTCGCTGACGCGCCCGATGTAAGCGGCGCGTCCGCCGAGGTTCGCGAATCCGGCAATGGTGTTGGCGACGGAACCGCCCGACATTTCAGTGGCCGGGCCCATCATTTCGTAGATTTCGTGCGCGCGCCGCTCGTCGATGAGGTTCATCGAGCCGGGCACGACGCCGATCTGCTCGATGAGCGCGCTATCGACGTGCGCGAGCACGTCCACGATTGCATTGCTGATGCCGAGAAGCTGCACATCGTCGGTCATTTATCGGTCACTCCGGGGTAAATGCGGCGCATAGCCTACCACCGCGGCGTTGCGCGTGTCTCCGCCACGTGTGGCGTCCGGGCCGGCAGCAGGGTATCTTGTCGGTGCCGGGGAGACGGAGAACAAAATGAGACGATCGGCGGGCTTGCTGATACCGATAACGATTATCTTCTCCTACTACGCATTCTGGATTGGCCTGACGTGGTTCGTGCTGCGTCGGTTTCCCGGCCTGGGCGAGTATTTTCCGGTTGGCGGCATCAGCGAACTGGCGGAGGCGAATTTCGACACCTTCGAGCCGGTGTATTCGCGCGCCGAGCGAACCGTGCTCGCCCCCAGCGGCCCGATCAAGCTGTTCTTTGCGGTCATCGGCTCCATCATTGCCGTCGTGCCGGTCTCGTGGGTCTACTTCATCACGAGCCGCGCGCGCAAGCTGGACCAGTCCTTCCTGCAGACGATCGTGATACTGCCGATCGTCGTTACCGGCATTGCGATGATCGTCGTCAACAGTATTGCGCTGGCCTTCAGCCTGGCCGGCGTCGTTGCGGCGGTCAGGTTTCGGTTTTCGCTCGCGCTGCCGTCGGACGCAATGTACATATTCGTCGCGATCGGCATCGGTCTCGGCTGCGGAATCGGTGCCGTCGCCATATCGGTTGTAATTTCATTCGCATTCGTCATGGCGACGCTGGTGATATGGAAGCTCGAGTACGGCAAGTCCATGTCCGGCTCATTCCTGACCATGCTGACACGACGGAACATAGAAGAAGACGAATATTAGCCGTCCGCGTACGGTCACGAGTTCAGGATGACAGAAACAGTCAAAAGCGCGCGGCGCAGCATACTCATTGTGCACGGCGGCGACTTCAAGCCGCCGGAAGAGGTCTACATGGACGAGGCGTCGACCGCATTGCGCGAAGCCGTGCAGCGCGACTATCCGGACCACGTCGAGGCATTCGGTGAGATCGGCATCGAGCTCGCCTACTACGGCGATCTCGGCAATGCGTATCTGCGCTCGAAAGGCCGCCACTACGACGAGCAGCTGGACATCGGCGATCGCCGCAATGCGCTCGAGAGCCTGAGGAAGATCCCGCAGCGCAAGAAATTCGCGCTGCAGTACTACGACAAGCTGCGCGGGAAATCCGCACTACCGGAGGCGATCGCTGACGTGGCCTCGCCCCTGTTCGGCGTGCTGGGCCTTACGACCGTGCTGGCGTCGCTGGTTGCAAAGGACTTCGCCCTCTACCTGCGCGGCACTACGGAATTCACCGAGCAGGTGCGCGGGCGGGTACGCGACAAGCTGATCGAGCTGCTGCGCCGCGGCGACAAGGTTCTTCTCATGAGCCACGGCACGGGCTGTGCCGTCGCTTACGACGTCCTGTGGCAGTTCTCGCACGACGAGCGCTTCAGGGACGAGTTCAGCGGTTCGAAGATCGAGGTATTCGTCACGCTGGGGTCGCCGATCAGCGACAACATGGTTCGCAGGCGCCTGCTCGGTGCCGGCCGGCGATCCATCGAGCGGTTCCCGACGAATATCATCACCTGGGAAAACGTGTCGGCCGAAGACGACTACCTGTGTCACGACAAGACCGTTGCCGACGACCTGAAGGCGATGATGCGCGAGCACGTCATCAGTTCCATCAATGATTACCGCGTCTATAACCACGCGATGCGCTACGGCAAGTCAAACCCGCACTGTTCGCTCGGCTACTTTATCCACCCGCGGGTGGCGAAGATCATCGTCGACTGGATCGAGGCGCCGGACGAGGTGATCTGATCAGATGCACTGCGTCTCGATTTCCCGGTGCACTTTTTTCGGGTTGTCGATCACGTCGTAAAAGCGGTCTACGAACTTCGTGACCTTTTTGCGGGTCTTGTCCTCGAGTTGCTCCTGATTCCCGATGAGCCCGTAGATGGCTTCCCGGTTGTCCTGGAACAGCTGCAGCGTTGTCTGCAGGTGGTCGAGGTATTCGCAGCGGCCCCGGTACAGGCGCTGCGTAACGCTCCTGATCCGGACGTGCGGATTGGGTTCGGCGTAGGGGGCGTCGACAAAGCCGGACATGTCGAAGTCGTAAGGGATCGAGTAGACCGGTTCGCCCTCGTTTCCGAACAGCGTGGAATTGTGGCAGCAATCCTCGCCCTCGGCGCCCGCGATCGGTGAGAAGTCCGTGTTGCCGATCATGTACTGGAACAGCGACGTGAGATCCGAGTAGGGACCCGCAAGGTCATCCTTGTTGATCCCGGCGGTTTTTATCGCCGGCAGCCCGAGCCGCTTCGAGAGCCGGTCGTCGTGCTCGATGAAAAACGCGTATTGACTGCGATCATCGTCCTTTTGTTCGCTGTCGATATAGGTTACGCGCGCCAGCCTCACGCGGTAACTGACGTCGGTCAGCGTATTGAGGATCCGGTAAGCCAGGTATTCCTTGATGAGGTTCTGTTCGTAGCGCTCGGAGTTGTCGCGGCAATGTGCCACCAGCTTGAGCTTGTCCTGCTTGTGAAACAGCGTGTTCTTCGCCTCTGATTTCTTGAAATTTACGCGCAGAGGCGGAAAAGGGCAGACACGCGGCTGGCGCCGGTAGTTTCCCCGGGTGCGTATGCCGATGTCGTATTCGACGACGCTGCCGTCGGCCTCCGTATA
>DATHRM010000096.1:0-13343 GCA_035465295.1 Woeseiaceae bacterium
GAGAATTGCGACTGGCTCATGCCGACCGCGAACAGGTTCGGGTCGAACGACGGTGCGCTGACCAGTGTGAGGATTTCGCCGCTCCACGGATCCATCGCCACAACGGCGCCGCGCCGCCCGGCGAGCAACTCGGTGGCGAGCGCCTGCAGCTCGAGATCGATGCTCAGATACAGGTTGTCGCCGGGCGTCGGGTGTTCGTCGGCCGGCAGGGTCTCCTGCAGGTCGCGCGATTCCGCCGGGACGCGACGGCCGCGTGCGTTGGTCACGATGTGGCGAAAACCGGAGTCGCCGTGCAGCCGCGATTCGTAGCTGTTCTCGATACCGGTCTTGCCGGTTTGCGTCGTACCCGCATAGCGTGACGGGTCGAGTCTTTCCAGGTCCGCGGTTGACAGCGCTCCCACGTAGCCGACGGCGTGGGCGATGTACTCGCCCTGCGGATAGTGGCGCACGAGCCGCGGCCTGAAGTCGACGCCCGGGAAGCGCGGGCGCTGTATCGCGAACCTCGCGATCTGTTCGTCGTCCAGCCGCGGGTTGAGCGCCACCGGCTTGAAGCGCGGACCGCTCTCGCTGAGATCCTTGATGCGCGGTATGTCGCTCGCCTCGATGAGCTCCAGCCTGACCAGGCGCTGCAGGGTCGTGTCGATATCGGGCACCTGCTCCGGAATGAGCTCGAGCTGGTAGGCAGGCAGGTTCTCCGCCAGCACGCGCCCCTGGCGGTCGAATACCAGCCCGCGGATCGGCGGCACCGCTTCGATCCGGACCCGGTTACCGAGCGAACGCTCCGCGAAGTGCTCGTACTCGATAACCTGCAGCTGGACGAGACGCCCAACGACGAGTCCGAGCAGGAGGATGCCGAACACGCCCGTCAGAATGACGCGCCCGAGAAAGATGCGTCGTTCTGAATGGTGGTCCTTGATCGGAGACAGCAGGTCCAAGTCAGCCTCCCGTTTGCACCCGGTAACGCAGGCCCGACAACACTATCGACAGGAACGGCCAGACGATGGTTCCCGCGACGACCGGGCCCCAGTAATCGATGATGGGCGCCGTTACGCCGGCGACGCCGTTGATCCAGAAAAGCAGGAACTGGTACAGGGCAAGCAGCGCGAATACCGTTGCCGTCAGCTGGGAGAGCGGGAAGACGCGCATCAGCAGGTGAAATTTGACCGTGATGTAGACGATCACGCACAGCGCGAGCGCATGCTGGCCGAGCAGCGTTCCGTGGGCGACGTCGAGGACGATGCCGATGAGCCAGGCGATGCCGACGCTGTAGCTGCGCGGCACGGTCATGGCCCAGAATATCAGCACCAGCGCCAGCCAGTCGGGCCGGAACGGCTCGGCGGCGGCGGCGGGCATCGGCGTGATCATCAGCATGAAGGCGATGAGCAGGGTGATGAGTACCGGCAGCTGCCGACTGGCCCGCGCATTACTCATCGGCAGCCCCGTCGTCCTGCTGCCGGGTCCAGATCAGCATCACCTCGCGAACCTGGTCGAGCGCCGCGGCCGGCGTCGCCGTGACTTCGGCGAACGGCTCCTGCGGCAGGCGGGTGACTTTATCGACCACCGCAACCGGGTAGCCCGAGGGAAACGCGCCGCCGAGTCCCGAGGTGACGAGCAGGTCGCCGGTCTCGATGTCGGCGTTGTTCGCGAGAAACGGCAGGCTCAGGCGATTGTATTCGCCCGTGCCGAAGGCGACCGTGCGCAAGCCGTTACGGTTCACGACGACCGGCAGCGCATGATCCGGGTCGCTGATGAGGATCGCCTGCGACGTCGTCAATCCGGTCTCGATGACCTGGCCGACGACGCCCGAAGCATCGACGATCGCCTGGCCGTCGTAAACGCCTTCGCGGCTGCCGACGTCGAGCACGATATTGTGCCGGTACGGGTTTGCGTCCACCGCCATGATGCCGGCTACGCGAACTTCGCCGCGGACCTGTTCGCGCGCATCGAGCATGGCGCGAAGGCGGTCGTTTTCGGCTTTCAGCGCGGCGAGCTCCTGCATGCGCCCGCGCGTTATGAGTGCCTCGGTCCGGAGACGGCTGTTCTCCAGCTGCAGCTGGTTCTTGCTCGCGGAAAGTTCGCGCAGCCACGACCAGACCCGCGCCGGCGAATCGACCACGATCTGGACCGGGTACACGGCGACGCCGATGGCGCGACGCACGGCGTCGAGATGATGCTCCCGGTGGTCGAGCCACATGAGCAGGATACTCAGTACGACGAGGGCGAGCGCCCGAAAACCCAGGGCCGGAATTCTTGCGGGGTTGCTGTTACTTTGCGAACCGACCATCAACAGTTAGCCGCTTGTTCGCACGGCGGACTCACTCCAGTCCGAAGACCGCCGGGCCGTGCTCGTCGATGAGTTCGATTACACGGCCGCCGCCGCGTGCAACACAGGTCATGGGATCGTCGGCGATGACGACGGGCAGCCCCGTTTCCTCCATGAGCAGCTTGTCGAGGTCGCGGAGCAGCGCGCCGCCGCCCGTGAGCACGATGCCGCGATCCGCAACGTCCGCACCCAGTTCCGGGGGCGTTTGCTCCAGCGCTTCCTTGACGGCGCCGACGATGCCTTGCAGCGGTTCCTGCAGGGCTTCGAGAATTTCATTGCTGTTGAGCGTAAAGCTCCGCGGCACGCCTTCGGAGAGGTTGCGGCCCTTTACAGAGATCTCCAGCACTTCCTGGCCGGGAAACGCGGAGCCGATCTCGTGCTTGATACGTTCGGCCGTCGCCTCGCCGATCAGGATGCCGTAGTTGCGGCGCACGTAATTGGTGATGGCCTCGTCGAAGCGGTCGCCGCCAATACGCACCGAGGCGGCATAAACGATACCGTTCAGCGAAATGACGGCGACTTCCGACGTGCCGCCGCCGATATCGAGCACCATGGAGCCGCGAGCTTCGTGAACCGGCATGCCGGCCCCGATCGCCGCCGCCATCGGCTCGTCGATCAGCAGCACCTTGCGGGCGCCCGCGCCTTCGGCCGATTCGCGGATCGCACGCCGTTCGACCTGCGTCGATCCATACGGCACGCAAACCAGCACCCGCGGGCTCGGCCGGAAATAACGGTTGCCGTGTGCCTTGCGGATGAAATGCTGCAGCATCTTCTCGGTGACCGTGAAATCGGCGATGACGCCGTCTTTCAGCGGCCGGATTGCGGTGATGTTGCCGGGTGTGCGGCCCAGCATGTTCTTGGCATCGGCGCCCACTGCCTCGACGACCCGGCCTCCACGACCCGAATCCTCGCGAATCGCCACCACCGACGGTTCATCGAGCACGATGCCGTGACCCCGTGAGTAAATCAGTGTATTGGCGGTTCCAAGGTCTATCGACAGGTCATTGGAGAAATAACCCAGGATGTTTTTGAACATGGTGGAACGCAGCCCGAAGCGAGATTAACGGTGCAATCTAGCAATGCCCACGACATAGCGCAAGGCGGCGTGTATCATTGCGTGCGCGTCGCCGGGCGGCGATTTTGCAGGTTCTCGAATCGCGGATAAATCGATGTCACTGGACAAGGATCAGGTACAGCATATTGCGGTGCTGGCGCGGCTCAGGGTCGCGGACGAGGAGATTGCCGATACGGTCGACAAGCTGTCGCGTATCGTCGATTTCGTGGACCAGTTGTCGCAGGCCGACACGACCGATGTGGTTCCCATGGCACACCCGCTGGATGCAGCCCAGCGCCTGCGTCCCGACGTCGTCACGGAACCCGACCGGCGCGACGAAATCCAGGAAATTGCCCCGGCCGTGTCGGACGGCCTGTATCTCGTGCCTAAAGTCATCGAATGAGCGCCAACGATCTTCACACGCAGGGCCTGGCGCAGCTGGCGCGGGGACTCGAGCAGGGCGATTTCAGCTCCGTGGAGCTGGTGCAGGCGCTGCTGGATCGTGTCCAGGCGCACGATGGCGAACTCAACGCTTTTATTACCGTTACGGCAGAATCCGCTCTTCAGGCAGCACAACGGGCTGACGAACTCCGCCGCAAAGGGGAGAACGGGGTTCTTAACGGCCTGCCGCTCGTCCACAAGGACATCTTCTGCACCCGCGGCGTGCTGACGACCTGCGGTTCGAAAATGCTGGAAAATTTCGTCTCGCCGTACGATGCGACGGTCGTCGAGCGACTGGCCGGCGCCGGCGCCGTGATGCTCGGCAAGACCAACATGGACGAGTTCGCGATGGGCTCGTCGAACGAGACCAGCTACTTCGGGCCGGTGAAAAATCCCTGGGACCTGGCGCGTTCGCCGGGTGGTTCGTCGGGTGGCTCGGCGGCGTCTGTCGCAGCGCGGATCGTCCCGGCGGCGACGGGCACCGACACCGGTGGGTCGATCCGGCAGCCTGCGGCGCTGACGGGAACCACCGGCCTCAAACCGACGTACGGGCGCGTATCGCGCTACGGCATGATCGCGTTTGCGTCCAGCCTCGACCAGGCGGGCGTGATCACGCGCTCGGCCGAAGATGCCGCTTTACTGCTCGGCGTGATGGCCGGCTTCGACGAACGCGACTCCACGTCGATCGACCACCCGGTTCCCGATTACGTTGCAGGCCTCGGGCGCTCGCTCCAGGGTTTGCGGGTCGGCATCGTGCGCCAGCATTTCGACGCGGGGCTCGACGAAGCCACGGGCACCGCCGTTCGCGAGGCGCTCTCCGTGCTCGAGTCTCAGGGCGCGACCCTGACGGAAGTCGACCTGCCGAACCTGGACCTGTCGGTGCCCACATATTACGTGGTGGCCCCCGCAGAGTGCTCGTCCAACCTGTCGCGCTTCGACGGCGTTCGCTTCGGCCATCGCGCCGAGAACCCCGAGGACCTGCTGGACCTCTATTGCCGCAGCCGCGGTGAGGGTTTCGGGGCGGAAGTGAAGCGCCGCATCCTGACCGGAACCTACGTGCTGTCGGCCGGCTACTACGACGCGTATTACCTCAAGGCCCAGCAGGTGCGGCAGCTGATCGCCGACGATTTCCGCAAGGCGTTCGCCGACGTGGACGTCATCGCCGGCCCGACGGCGCCGGCCCCGGCATTCAGGCTGGGCGACAAGACGGACGACCCGATCACGATGTATCTGAACGACATCTACACGATCGGCGCCAATCTCGCCGGGCTTCCCGGTATCTCGATCCCGTGCGGGTTCGCCGATGCGCTTCCCGTCGGCCTGCATCTCGTCGGCCCGCATTTCGGCGAGGAACGGCTGCTGAGCACGGCTCACCAGTACCAGCTGCTGACCGACTGGCACACCCGCTGCCCGGGGGACTACGCATGAGCGCGGCGTGGGAAGTGGTGATCGGCCTAGAGATCCACACGCAGCTTGCGACGCAAAGCAAGATCTTCTCCGGGGCCTCCACGGCCTACGGCGCCGAGCCGAACACCCAGGCCTGCCTGATCGATCTCGGTTACCCGGGGGTGTTGCCCGTGCTCAACGAGGAAGTGGTGCGCATGGCCTGCAAGTTCGGGCTTGCAGTCAACGCCACGGTTGCGCCGCGCTCGGTATTCGCCCGCAAAAACTACTTCTACCCGGATCTGCCGAAGGGCTACCAGATCAGCCAGTACGAGCTGCCCATCGTCGAGCACGGCGAACTCTTTATTACGGACGACGAAGGCGGCGAGAAGCGCATAGGCATAACGCGCGCGCACCTCGAGGAAGACGCCGGCAAGTCGATTCACGAGGGCCTCGACCGTCACTCGGGCATCGACCTGAACCGGGCCGGCACGCCCCTGCTCGAGATCGTATCGGAGCCGGACCTCCGGTCGGCGAAGGAAGCCGTCGCCTACATGCGCAAGATTCACACGATCGTCCGCTATCTCGGCATCTCCGACGGCAACATGCAGGAAGGCTCGTTCCGCTGCGATGCGAACGTCTCGGTGCGGCCGCGGGGCGACGAGGCGTTCGGGACGCGCACCGAGATCAAGAATCTCAACTCGTTCCGCTTCGTGGAAAAAGCCATCAACTTCGAGGTCGAACGGCAGATCGACGTGCTCGAGGACGGCGGCGAGGTCGTCCAGGAAACGCGTCTTTACGACGCGGGCCGCGACGAGACCCGCCCGATGCGCTCCAAGGAAGAGGCCAACGACTATCGTTACTTCCCGGACCCGGACCTGCTGCCCGTCGAGATCAGCAGGGAGTTTGTCGACTGCGTCCGCGAGACCCTGCCCGAACTGCCGGACGACAAGCGGCGCCGTTTCGTCGACGAATACGGAATCAGGCAGGACGATGCGGCGATCCTGACGGTGAACCAGGCTACCGCCGACTATTTCGAGAAAGCCTCGGCCTCTGCAGATTCTCCTGCCCAGGTCGTGGCGAACTGGGTGATCGGCGACCTGTCCGGCGCATTAAATAAGGAGGCGCTCGAGATCGAGGCGTCCCGTATCCCGGCCGACGCGCTCGCGGGACTGATCAACCGAATCCACGACAAGACGATTTCCGGCAAGATCGCCAAGGAAGTGTTCGAGGCGATGTGGGCCGGAGAGGGCACTGCCGACGAGGTGATCGAGGCGCGCGGTCTCAAGCAGATCACCGACAGCTCGGCCATCGAGGCTATCGTCGACAAGGTCATCGCCGCCAACCCGGGCCAGGCCGAGGAATACCGGGCCGGCAAGGAGAAGCTGATCGGCTTTTTCGTCGGCCAGGTGATGAAGGAGACCGGCGGCAAGGCCAATCCCGGCCAGGTAAACGAGATTCTGAGAACCCGGCTGGGCAAATCCTAGTCAAAGTCCACTGACTGGAGTCTTGCCATGGCTACGGACAACATCACGCCATTCGTATTCGAATCGTTGCCGGTGCGCGGTGCGCTGATCAGCCTGTCCCGCACCTGGCGCCGCATGTTGCGCGACCACGAATACGACGCGCTCGTTCGCGACACCCTCGGCCACGCCGCCGCGGCGACCGGGCTCATCGCGCAGAGCCTGAAATTCGACGGCGCGGTCACGCTGCAGATCCAGGGCGGCGGCGAACTGCGAATGCTGGTCATGCAATGCACGAGCAATCTCGAGCTGCGGGGCATGGCGAGCGCCGGCGAGGACGTGGCCGCGAATTCCTTTGGCGACCTGGTGCAGGATGCAAACTGCGCCATTACCGTGGATGCCGGCGAACGCCCCTACCAGGGCATCGTCGAGATAGCGCGGTCGTCGCTCGCCGACAGCCTCGAAAACTACTTCGCCCGATCCGTGCAGGTGCCGAGCCATGTCGCGCTAGTGAGCAACGCATCGCTGAGCGCCGGCATTCTTCTGCAGCAGATGCCGGGGCAACACGGGCTGGAGGAAGACGACTGGGATCGTCTCGGCTACCTGGCGGCAACGCTGCGAACCGGCGATTTCGATTCTGCGGACGGCATGGGGCTGATCGGCAAGCTGTTTGCCGAAGACGACGTTCGTGTATTCGAACCGAGGCCGGTCGTGTTCCGCTGCCGCTGTTCCCGCCGCCGTACGGAGGAGGTGCTGCGCATGCTGGGCGAGGACGAGACCCGCGACGTGCTCGCCGAGCGGGGGCGGGTGGACGTGACCTGCGAGTACTGCGGCCGGCGCCGCACGTTCGATCCGATCGACGTCTCGCGGCTGTTTACCGCCAACGCGGTGGCCGGGCCCGATTCCCTGCAGTAGCGGCGCTCCTAGTTACCGAAGCCGGCGTCGCCGAAATCCGGGCACTGCTCGACGGGATCCGGGATCTGCAGGTCGCAGGCGCGGGGTCGGACCTCGTTAAGCCATTCTTTCAAATGAGTTTTTTATCTGAAAAACGGGCAAATCGTGCCCTAATCGACCTGTTCGACGTCCAAAATTGACCTTCCTGCCAATACCCACCGCATTCGGCTAATACGTCCATTTTCTGTACAAAAATGGTCATTTAGTGCTTCAAATAGACCTATCAACAAGAAAAAAATCAGACACTTCAACGAGTTGGGCAGGTCCGACCCGCGGACCCGAAGCATAACGTATTGATTGCCCCGACAGGGTAAAGGCTGTTACACTGCCGTGACGATAAATATAAAGAAATATTTATTTATTTATGAGTTACACCGCCACGCAATTGATCGACCAGTTGAAAACCCTTGCCGACCCGGCGCGGCTGCGGATCGTGATGCTGTGCGCACAGGGCGAGTGCAGCGTGTCGGAGCTGACACGCATCCTCGGCCTGAGCCAGCCACGCGTGTCCCAGCACCTGAAGCAGCTCTGCGACGCGGGACTGCTCGAACGGTTTCGCGACGGCCATTTCGTCTACTACCGGGTCATGTCGGGCGGACGGCAAGCCGCGTTGCGGCGCAAGCTGCTCGCGCTGATTCCCGCGGACGATGCGGTGTTTGCCAGGGATATCGGCCGGCTCAGGGATTTGCGCGGCACCGGTATCGGGAGTGCGGACGAGCGGGGCACGCACGACCGTCCCCTGCATCGCGCGCTGGTCGAACTCACCGTCGCGGCGCCGGTCGGCGACCTCGTCGACATCGGCTGCGGCCACGGGCGCATTCTCAAGCTGCTGGCCTCGCGCGCCCGGCGCGCGGTCGGCGTGGACATCGATTCGGACGCCCGGCGCTTCGCACGCGCGGAATTGCTGCTTGCCGGGCTGCCCAACTGCACGCTGCGCCAGGGGGACATGTACCGCCTGCCGCTCGGCGACGACGAGTTCGATACCGCGATTCTCGACGACGTGCTGTTCGACGCCGAGCGACCCGCCGACGTCATCGCCGAGGCCGCGCGCGTGCTGCGCCCGGGCGGGCGGCTGCTGCTGCTCGCCGCCACCGGGCGGCAGGAGTTCGACGACCACGCTGCGCTGCTCGCAAGCTGGTGCGCGGGCAGCGAGTTGCGGCTTGCGCGCGCACGTCCCATCCCGGCGAAACAGCCCGAGTGGCTGCTCGCCGTCGCCACCAAACACGACGCGGCCACCGCGGCTGCCTGACAACCGATCATGAATCCTTCAATCACCAGTAACGTGCAGGTCTCGTTCGAGTTCTTCCCGCCGCATTCCGAGCAGATGCAGGAGACCCTGTGGAAATCGATCCAGCGGCTGCAGCCGCTGGCACCGGCTTTTGTGTCCGTGACCTACGGTGCGGACGGTTCGACCCGTGAGCGAACGCACGACGTCGTCCAGAGGATCGTCAACGAAACCGATCTTACGGTTGCGCCGCACCTGACCTGCGTCAACGCCAGGTGCGAGGAGATCGACGACATCGCGCGCGAGTACTGGGACATGGGCATCCGCCACCTCGTGGCCCTGCGCGGCGACGCGCCGGCGGGCACCGCGACGTACACGCCGACGCCCGGCGGCTACGCCTACGCCGCTGATCTCGTGGCGGGGCTCAGGAAGGTAGCCGACTTCGACATTTCGGTGGCGGCGTATCCCGAGGTGCATCCCGAGGCGCCGAGCCCGGAGTTCGATCTCGACAACCTGAAGCGCAAGCTCGACGCCGGCGCATCGCGCGCAATCACCCAGTTCTTTTTCGAAACCGATCTGTTCCTGCAATTCCGCGACCGCTCTGCCGCTGCCGGCATCGATTCGGCGATCGTGCCGGGCATTCTGCCGATCACGCGTTTTGCGCAGATGACGAAATTTGCCGCCCAGTGTGGCGCCGGCGTGCCGGACTGGTTGCGCGAGCGCTTCGAGGGCCTCGACGACGACCCCGAGACGCGCAACCTGATTGCGGCGAGCGTCGCCATCGAACAGGTGCGCCGGCTGCAGGCCGAAGGCGTCGACGAGTTTCATTTTTAT
This sequence comes from Woeseiaceae bacterium, assembly GCA_035465295.1. Lineage (GTDB taxonomy): Bacteria > Pseudomonadota > Gammaproteobacteria > Steroidobacterales > Woeseiaceae > UBA1847. Next base: position 9,678 of record DATHRM010000096.1, read on the forward strand.
ACGCTGAACCGTTCCGAATTGACCGTAGCCATCTGCCATGCGCTGGGGATCAGGCCGAAACAGGTTGCAGCCTGAGGACGGGTTATGAATCGCGAGGAACGCATCCAATCGCTTTTTGCGCTGCTCGAGCAGCGTATCGTGCTGCTCGATGGCGCCATGGGCACGATGATACAGAGCTACGGCCTCTCCGAAGACGACTACCGTGGCGAGCGCTTTGCCGACTGGGAGAGCGACCTGAAGGGCAACAACGACCTGTTGTCGATCACGCGCCCGCAGGTGATTCGCGAGATACACACGGGCTTCCTGGAGGCAGGCGCCGACGTCATCGAGACGAACACGTTCAACTCCAACGCGCCGTCCATGGCGGATTACGGCATGGAGTCGCTGGTTCACGAACTGAATCTTGCATCCGCGAGGCTGGCTCGCGAGTGTGCCGACGCGCACGCGGACAAGGCCGGCAGCCCGCGTTACGTGGCCGGCGTGCTGGGGCCCACGAACCGCACGGCGTCGATCTCGCCTGACGTGAACGACCCGGGCTACCGCAATATTCGCTTTGCCGGCCTTGCGGCGACGTACGAAGAGGCGGCGCGCGCGCTGATCGAGGGCGGCGCCGACTTCCTGATGATCGAAACGATCTTCGACACGCTGAACGCGAAAGCGGCGATCTTCGCCGTCAGGCGGGCGTTCGAGGAGTCCGGGGTCACCCTGCCCGTGATGATCTCCGGCACGATCACGGATGCGTCCGGCCGCACGCTATCCGGGCAGACGCCGGAGGCCTTCTGGAACTCCGTGCGCCATATCGACCCGTTCATGATCGGCTTCAACTGTGCGCTGGGCGCGAAGGACCTGCGCCCGTATGTCGACGAACTGTCGCGGGTTGCCGATACCCGGGTCAGCGCGCATCCGAATGCGGGCCTGCCGAACGAGTTCGGCGAATATGACGAGACGCCCGAGGCGATGGCGGATGTCATCGGGGAATTCGCGGAGAGCGGGTTGGTCAACCTGGTCGGTGGCTGCTGCGGCACCACGCCGGCGCATATCGCCGCGTTGCGCGAAGCCGTCGCCGGCAAACCGCCGCGCACGATCCCCGACATCCCGGTGCGCTGCCGCCTGTCGGGGCTGGAGCCGCTCAACATCGGGCCCGACGACCTGTTCGTCAACGTCGGCGAACGCTGCAACGTAACGGGTTCCGCGGTTTTCCGCCGGCTGATCGAGGCCGGCGATTACGCCGAGGCCGTCAACGTCGCCCGGCACCAGGTCGAGAACGGTGCGCAGGTCATCGACGTGAACATGGACGAGGGCATGCTCGACTCCGAGCAGGCGATGATCACGTTCCTGAACCTCATCGCATCCGAGCCGGACGTCTCGCGGCTGCCGATCATGATCGACTCTTCGAAATGGTCGGTGATCGAGGCGGGGCTGCGCTGCGTGCAGGGCAAGCCCGTCGTCAATTCGATCAGCCTCAAGGAAGGCGAGGACAGCTTCATCGAACAGGCGAAACTCGTCAGGGATTACGGCGCCGCCGTGATCGTGATGGCGTTCGACGAACAGGGCCAGGCCGACACGGTCGAGCGCAAGGTCGCCATCTGCAAACGCTGCTACGACATCCTGACGCAGAAGCTGGGTTTCGATCCCGCCGACGTCATCTTCGACCCGAACATCTTCGCGATCGCCACCGGCATCGAGGAACACTCCGGCTACGGCGTCGCTTTCATCGAGGCAACGCGGAAAATCAAGGAGCAACTGCCGCACGCGATGGTGTCGGGGGGCGTCAGTAACGTGTCGTTCTCGTTCCGGGGCAACAACGTCGTGCGCGAGGCGATTCACTCCGTGTTCCTGTACCACGCAATCCGCGCGGGCATGGACATGGGGATCGTCAACGCCGGCCAGCTGGCAATCTACGAGGACCTGCCGGCGGACCTGCGCGATGCGGTCGAGGATGCCGTACTGAATCGCCGCGACGATGCGACCGAGCGGCTGCTCGACGTTGCCGAAAAGTACAAGGACCAGGCGTCCGGCGGCTCCGCGAAGGCGAGGGACCTGTCGTGGCGCGAGGAACCGGTCGAGAAGCGGCTCGAACACGCACTGGTGAAAGGCATCGACGAGTACGTCGTCGAAGACACCGAGGAAGCGCGGCTGGCCGCCGACCGGCCGCTGTCGGTCATCGAAGGCCCGTTGATGGCGGGCATGAACGTCGTCGGCGACCTGTTCGGCGCCGGCAAAATGTTCCTGCCGCAGGTCGTCAAGTCGGCACGCGTCATGAAGAAAGCGGTGGGCCACCTGATACCGTTCATCGAAGCCGAGCAGGACGGTGACATCAGTTCCAACGGCAAGATCGTGCTTGCAACCGTCAAGGGCGACGTGCACGACATCGGCAAGAACATCGTGGGCGTCGTCCTGCAATGCAACAATTTCGAAGTAGTGGATCTCGGCGTCATGGTGAGCTGCGAGAAGATCCTCGACGCGGCACGTCGCGAGCAGGCACAGATGATCGGGCTCTCCGGGCTCATCACGCCGTCGCTGGACGAGATGGTTCACGTGGCAACAGAAATGCAGCGGCAGAAGTTCGAGCTGCCGCTGCTCATCGGCGGCGCCACGACGTCGCCCGCGCACACGGCCGTCAAGATCGAGCCGCAGTACGACGGGCCCGTCATTTACGTTAAGGACGCGTCACGCTCCGTCGGCGTCGCGCAGGCGCTCGTCGAAACCGACACGCGCGCGGCGCTCATCGAAAAGACACGGCGCGAGAACGCGCGCCGCCGCGAGCAACATGCGGGCAAGTCGCGCCTCGCGCCGCAGCTGTCGCTCGACGAAGCGCGGGAACGCCGTCACAAGATCGACTGGAGCGATTACGCGCCGCCGCAGCCCGCGTTCACCGGCGTGCGCGTGTACGACCGTATCGACCTCGCGCTATTGACCGACTACATCGACTGGATGCCGTTCTTCAACGCCTGGGAATTTCACGGCAAATATCCCGCGATACTCAGCGACGAGACCGTCGGCGAGGCGGCGACCGCGCTGTTCGAGGACGCCCGCGCGATGCTCGACAAGATCGTGCGCGAGGAATGGCTGCAGGCGCGCGCCGTGCTCGGCCTGTTTGCCGCCAACAGCACCGATTACGACGATGTCGTGGTGTACGCGGACGACGCACGCAAGACGAAACTGGAACGGCTGTGCAACCTGCGCCAGCAGCGCGCGAAACCGCAAGGGCAGCCGCAGAACTGCCTTGCAGACTTCGTCGCGCCGGCAGAATCGGGCCTCGACGATTTCATCGGTGCATTCGCCGTGACGGCCGGCTTCGGTATCGATGAGCGCGTCGCGCACTTCGAAAAAGCGCACGACGATTACAACGCGATCCTGTTGAAGGCGCTCGCCGACCGACTCGCGGAGGCGCTGGCCGAGTACCTGCACGAACAGGTGCGTATCGAACACTGGGCGTATGCGTCCGACGAGCGCCTTGGCAACGAGGAACTGATCGCCGAGCGCTACCGCGGCATCCGGCCGGCGCCGGGTTACCCCGCCTGCCCGGACCACACCGAGAAAGGGAAGCTCTGGTCGTTGCTGGACGTGGAGAAGAACATCGAGCTCAGGCTCACCGATTCGTACGCAATGTACCCGACGGCCGCGGTCAGCGGCTTCTACTTCTCGCATCCGGAGGCGCGCTAC
>DATHRM010000097.1:0-1647 GCA_035465295.1 Woeseiaceae bacterium
GGCGATGCAGTAGACCCAGACGCGCATGGGGCGAGGATCGGCGCGCCGGAATGGAAACAGCTCTGCGAGCGCGACGGACAGCGTTACCGATGCGGACAGCTCGCGGCTCGCGCACTGGCCGACAGGATCAACGGTCGCCACCACGAGTCTTGTGAGCTGGCAGGCAAAATCCATGCCGCCCTCGGGATAGAACCCTGGGAAGATGATCTCGCCATTATCGAGGCGGCGCTGAAAGCAGCGGATCGCGAGGCTAGCTGAGTTCCCTACGTCGGCAATGCGCCGTAGGGCAGGGCTGGACTCACTTTCCAAGTGCAACACCGAGGTTGAGGGCGAAAGCCTCGATAGGTGTTCGGTAGCCGAGGCACTTTCGAGGTGTTGAGTTGAGGTTCCAGATCACGTCGTCGATGTCGGCATCGGTGTAGTCTCCAAGGCGGGTCTTGCGGGGCAGCTCGCGGCGCAGGCGGCCGTTGCTGTTCTCGATCGAGCCGCGCTGCCAGGGGCTGTGCGGGTCGCAGAAGAAGGCCCGGATGCCGATCTCCTTGGTGACCGTCTCGTGCTGGGCGAACTCGCCACCGTTGTCGTGCGTGATGGTTCGGCACGCCCTGGCGGGCAGGGCGCTGAGCTCCACCATGATGGCCTCGGCGGTGAGGTCGGCATCTTTGCTATGAAGACGCCGGACGAGCGTCAGCCGGGAATGCCGCTCCTGAAGCGTCAGGAGGATGTCGCGCTGGCGCCGGAAGTGCATGAGATCGCCTTCCCAGTGGCCGAACTGGCTGCGCAGATGCGCCCTGGTCGGGCGCTGGTGGATCGGCGTGCGGTTCGGAATGGCGGGCTCGCGGCGGCCGGTGCGCCGTCGTCGCCCACGCTTCGCCTTGCGCTGAGCGAGCTGGCGCGGCAGGCCCGCACGGCGCCCGGCAGGACTGAAGACATGGCGGTAGATGGACTCGGTGGAGACCCTGTGCTCCATTCCTTCGAGCTCCATCCGCCCGGCGATCTGCTCCGGGGACCATCCCATGGCAAGCCGATCCTCGACGTGCTCGCGCAGGCGGGTGGAGCGCGCGATCCGCGAGCCGCGCAGCTTGCGCGCCCAGGCCCGCCGCCCCGCGCTGTCCGGCCGGTAGCCGTCGGGGCAGCGGTTGCGGGCAATCTCGCGATAGACCGTGGAGCGGTCCCGCCCCAGCCGCCGGGCAATCTCCGCCTTCGGCAAGCCCGTCTCCATCATGCCGCGCAAGCAGCAGCGCTCCTCAAGCGTGAGGTGATTGTATCTCGTTCCCATGGCGACCCCGGACATAGCCGGTGTCGCACTTGGAATGAGAGTCTACGGGCGACCATGTATCCGGAGGTACGGGATCCAAATCCGCCCGCGTGCACCATTTTCTCTTGCAGCTCAGTGGTTGAAGCCAGGCGTCTGGACGCTTCGGGGCGTTTGACGGGACTGCCTTGAGTCTGGGGGCGCCGGTCCCTGTAAACGGGACCGGGGTCGCCGGCCGCAGAAGTCGGCGCCGGGGGCCGTTCACATCAACGGTGGCGACATCTGTCGCGCACGACCGCCTCGATGTCCTCGCGCCGGAGGCCGATGTCCCTGAGCGCCCGATCGTTCAGGCCATGCAGTTGGCGGATCGTCGCCCGCAGCCGACGCTCGCGTTG
>DATHRM010000098.1:0-5199 GCA_035465295.1 Woeseiaceae bacterium
ATCGTAGAATATCTCGCTGCAGGGACCGCAGGGCCCGGTATCGCCCATCGCCCAGAAATTGTCCTTTTCGCCCATGCGCGTGAAACGCTCGGGGTCGATCTTCATCTCGTCGAGCCAGATCGCCGCCGCCTCGTCGTCGTCTTCGAACACGGTCACCCAGAGCTTTTCCGGCGGCAGCTCGAGCGTCCGGGTCAGGAAGTCCCAGGCGTACTGGATGGCTTCGCGCTTGAAATAGTCACCGAAACTGAAATTGCCGAGCATCTCGAAGAACGTATGGTGGCGCGCCGTGTAGCCCACGTTCTCCAGGTCGTTGTGCTTGCCGCCGGCCCGAACACAGCGCTGAGACGTCACGGCGCGGTCGTAGTTGCGCTTCTCGAGCCCGAGGAAAACGTCCTTGAACTGCACCATTCCGGCATTGGTGAACAACAGTGTCGGATCGTTCCCCGGCACAAGGGGCGAGCTCGCAACCACTTCGTGGCCGCGCTCGGCAAAAAAATCCAGGAAGGCCTGGCGCAAATCGTTGCTGGAAAGGCGTTTCATCAGGGTGATATCGGGACCGGGCGGCGGTTTTCAAACCCGCTAGTGTACGGGACTTGCGTGGCCGGATTAAGCGTTAATCCTCGAAAGAAGAGACGGCCGCCTGGATCTGGTCCGGCTCGAAACCCCGGTACTGCAGGAAGCGCATCTGCCGCGCCTTGTCCGGAAACGCCACCGGCGGCGAGCGGCCGAACTTCTTTGCCCGGGTTTCCTTTGCGAGCGCGTACCAATCTTCGCCCGCCTCCTGCAGAACTTCGTCGATCAGGCCCGTGGCGATCCCCCGTTGGCCGAGATCGGCGTGAATGCGCAGCGGACCCTTGCCCTGGTTGATGCGCGACTGCACGAATGACTCGACAAAGCGGCGATCGCTTTGCAGGCCCTCATCCGCGAGCCGTTGCAGGACGTCGGCCGTGACGTCGGCATCGAACCCCGCGAGCGCGAGTTTGCGTTCGAGCTCAGCGCGCGCGTGCTCGCGGCGGGCAAGCAGGTCCATCGCTTTCTTGCGGGCTTCGATGGCGTCGTCGGACATGGTCGTATGATCGACCGATGTAGGAGCGGTTCTGGAACCGCGACCGGTCGGGCATCGATCGCGCGCCGAGGCGCGCTCCTGCGGCACGATCCTCAGGCCTCCTTCGCGACGGCCTCTTCGTCGTCCGGTGCGGGCGCCTTCACGGTTTTCGGCAGCAGCTTCTCACGAATCTTCTGCTCGAGCTCCACCGCCACGTCCGGGTTCGCCTTGAGGAACTCGCGCACGTTTTCCTTGCCCTGGCCGATGCGGTCGTCGCCATAGCTGTACCAGGAACCGGCTTTATCGACGAGACCGTTCTGGACGCCGAGCTCGATGATCTCGCCTTCCCGCGAAATACCTTCGCCGTAGAGTATTTCGAATTCGGCCATCTTGAACGGCGGCGACACCTTGTTCTTGACCACCTTGACGCGGGTCTGGTTGCCGATGACCTCGTCGCCTTTCTTGATCGCGCCGATGCGGCGGATGTCGAGCCGCACCGAGGAATAGAACTTGAGCGCATTGCCGCCCGTCGTCGTCTCGGGGCTGCCGAACATGACGCCGATCTTCATGCGGATCTGGTTGATGAAAACCACCATCGCGTTGGAGCGCTTGATGTTGCCGGTGAGCTTCCTGAGCGCCTGCGACATCAGTCGTGCCTGCAGGCCGACGTGCGAATCGCCCATCTCACCCTCGATTTCGGCCTTCGGCGTGAGCGCCGCGACCGAGTCGACGACGATGACGTCGACCGCGCCGGAACGCACCAGCATGTCGGTGATCTCGAGCGCCTGCTCACCCGTATCGGGCTGCGAGACGAGCAACTCGTCCACATTGACACCGAGTTTCTCGGCATACTGGGGGTCGAGCGCGTGCTCGGCGTCGACGAAGGCCGCCGTGCCACCCATCTTCTGCGCCTCGGCAATGACCTGCAGGGTCAGCGTGGTCTTGCCGGACGCCTCGGGCCCGTAAATCTCGACAACACGCCCTTTGGGCAAACCGCCGATCCCCAGCGCAACGTCCAGGCCGATGGAACCCGTAGAAATGGCCTCGATATTGGCGATCATGCTGCCGTCGCCGAGACGCATGACGGAACCCTTGCCGAACTGCTTTTCTATCTGGCCCAGTGCCTGGGCGAGTGCCTTCTTGCGGTTGTCATCCATTTTTTGCTGCCATCCAGTCGGTGGAAAATATCATGTGATTATATACAGTATTATGCCCGAAACCCAACAGTGGCGCAGCCTTCGATTGCGGGCACTTTGGGTAAAAACGAGGTTTCATGCCGAAGCTATTGTTTCAACGGGCGGTATGTCGCCCCGCCTGGCTGGGAGATCGATTCGACCAGCTCGAATCCCGACCATTCGACCACGGCGGCCTGCGCCAGCCGCTGCGTCTCGAACGGCCGCGCCCTGCGTACCACGGTGATGTGCGGCCGGTAGGTGCGATCCTCGACCGTGACGCCGAAGTCGGCGAGCAGTGAATTCTGGGCATCGACCAGGCGCTGCAGCTCGGGCGGAACGGTCGGCGCGACGAGGCTGGCCACCTTCGGCCGTGGCCAGAATTCCACGCGGTCGAAGCGCAGGCGAAACGGCTCGACGGCAATCTCATCCGCACGCGCCCGCAGTTCGGGCAGCCTGGCTTCGGGAAAATCGCCAATGAACACGGTGGTGACGTGCCAGTTACCGCGATAAACCACCTGCCCCTCGACGAGTTTCGCGAGCGGGCTGATGTGATCACGCAACCGGTCGCGCTGCCTGTCGTCGGGCCAGAGGGCAAAAAATACGCGTCGGTTGCTCACGCCGGCAGCCGCCCCCGGACGCCCTTCAGTCCGTGGATCACCGTCTGCATGCGGATACTCTCGCGATTGCCCTCGAAGCGCTGCAGGTCCGTCTCGGTCGTAATGCCCCGGGGCCCGCGCATTGACCAGGCGAACCACACGGTGCCGACCGGCTTTTCGTCGCTGCCGCCGTCCGGCCCGGCCACGCCGCTGACTGCCACGGAAATATCTGCACCGCTCAATCTCAATGTTCCCTCCGCCATCTCGCGCACGACCGGCTCACTGACGGCACCGTGTTCGGCGAGCGTGCGGTTGTTTACGCCGAGGATCGATTCCTTTGCGCCGTTGCTGTAGCTGACTATTCCATAGCCGAAGCAGCCGGAGCTCCCCGGCACGTCCGTCAGCGCCTTTGCGATCCAGCCCCCGGTACAGGATTCGGCAGCCGCCACGGCCCTGTTCTTGCTGTTCAGCTCCCCGACGAGTGTGGTCGCGAGTTCGCTGATGGCCGGGTCTTCAGGCATCGATCACCGATTCGTATAGCGCTACGTGCTTTTCCGCCATCGTATCGATCGAGAAGTCGTTCTGCATTCTTTTCTTCCCGGCCTGCCCGAGGCGGGCCCGCAGTTCCCGGTCGTTCATCAGGCCGGCAACAGCCTGCCGGAGGGCGCCGGCATCTTCGGGCGGCACCAGGATGCCGGTCTCCTCGTGCGCGACAGCTTCCCTGAGCCCGCCGGCATCGAAACCCACGACCGGTACGCCGGCTGCGGCCGCCTTCAACGCGGCGACGCCGAGCCCCTCCGCGAGCGCGGGGTGAACGAATATGTCGAAGCAGCCGACGTAGTCGTCGAGGTCCTCCCGGAACCCGGCCAGCGTAACGACGTCGGCTATGCCGAGCGCCTCGGCCTGGGACTGCAGCTGGTTGTGGAGATACCCCTCGCCGAAGATCAGCACGCGGAACTCGCCCTGATCCGCCCCGAGTTCGGCGGCCGCCTGCAACAGGTAGCGATGGCCCTTTCGTGGAATCAGCTGGCCCGCCGCTGCGATCAGCAGCGCGCCCTCCGGCACGCCATACTCCTTTCGGAACCCCGCGCAGTCGCCACGCCGCTCGAAGCGGGCGACGTCGACCGCGCTGCGTATAACAGCGAGCCGCTGTTCTTCCACACCGCGGTCACGCAGCTCCTGCGCGATGGTCTCCGAGATCGCTATCACTTTCCTGAACGGCCGGTAGCGAAGCGCGGCAACGACGCGCATCTCCGTGTTGTCCACGCGCCGCGAGACCACGGCCGGCACATCGGCGAAACTTGCCGCAAGCCCGCCGAGCACGTCCGCACCGCGCCGGCTGTGGCAATGCACGATGTCCGGTTTCGTCTCGCCGATGAACTGCGTGAGCCGATAGGCGAACGGCAGGTCGAGGTCGCCCGCACAAAAAAGGTTGCGTACCGGAATGGCCGCCTTGCGCGCTGCGTTGTCGATGCCGGACCCCGGCGGGCACACGATCAGGTTATCGTGGCCCAGGTCGGAGAGCGCGCGGGCGAGGTAGACGACCTGCTGCGGTCCGCCGTAAAGATGGCGCCCGGTTTCGACATGCAGTATTTTCATTGCCGAGAAGAATAATATGAAAGCCGAAGTCAGCCCAGCCCATACCCCGATGATGCGCCAGTACCTGGCGATCAAGGCCGAGCATCCGGATATGCTCGTTTTCTACCGCATGGGGGACTTCTACGAGCTTTTCTACGACGACGCGAAGCGCGCCGCCGAACTCCTCGATATTACCCTGACCTCGCGCGGCAAATCCGCCGGCAACCCGATCCCGATGGCCGGGGTGCCCTACCATGCGGCGGAGAGCTACCTGGCGAAGCTGGTCAGAAAAGGCGAGTCGGTCGCCATCTGCGAGCAGATCGGCGACCCGGCCACGAGCAAGGGCCCGGTCGAGCGCAAGGTCACCCGCATCGTGACGCCGGGCACGCTGACCGACGAAGCGCTGTTGTCCGACAGCCGCGACAACCTGGTCGCGGCGATGTACGCGGACGGCGATGCGATCGGTCTCGCCTGGCTGGACCTGGCGGGCGGGCGGTTCCGGATGACGGAAGTCGCCGACGGCGAAGCCGTCGCCGGCGAACTCGAACGGCTGCGCCCGGCCGAACTCATCGTCGACGAGGACCAGGTCGATGCGCGGCGTTTCGGTGACGGCGTGCGCATCACGCGTCGCCCTCCCTGGCACTTCGAACTCGACGGCGCGACGCGGCTGTTGTGCCGGCAATTCGGCACGCGCGACCTGTCCGGCTTCGGCTGCGACGCGTTTCCGCGCGGCGTGGCGGCCGCCGGAGCGCTGCTGCAGTACGTCGGCGATACGCAGAAAGCCTCGTTACCGCACCTGCAGGCA
>DATHRM010000099.1:0-8772 GCA_035465295.1 Woeseiaceae bacterium
GCTCCTCTGCCGCCGGCATCACCGGCGCTTCCACGAGGGCGGGTGGACGATGAAGCTCGGCGAGGACGGCGAGGCGCGCTTCTACCGGCCCGACGGGAGCCCGATGCCGGACGTGCCCGAGCCGCCGGCGCCGCCCGCCGAGCCGGCCGCGGCGCTCGCGGGCCGGCACGACGCGCTCGGTATCCCCATCGACGCCTGGACCGCGGCCCCCGACTGGGAGGGCGACCGGCTCGACCTCGACTGGGCGCTGTTCACGCTACGGTAGCGGGCGGGCCGGGCGACGCTAGCGGACGCGCGGTGCGAACTCCCTCGTCAGTCGGGGGTTGATGACACCATGCGCATCGTCTCCCTGTGCCCCAGTCTGACCGAGCTCGTGTTCGACCTCGGCCTCGAGGACCAACTCGTGGGCCGCACGAAGTTCTGCGTGCATCCAACGGATCGCGTCGAGCGGATCGAAAAGGTAGGGGGCACCAAGAACCCGAAAATCGAGCGGATCGTCGACCTGGCGCCCGACCTCGTCCTGCTGAACGAGGAAGAGAACCGGGTCGAAGACGCCGAGGCTCTCGCGGCCGCCGGCCTGCGCTGTCACACGAGCATGCCCGTCAGCGTGGCCGATACGGCCGAAATGGTGCGATCGATCGGCCGGGCCGTCGAGCGCGCCGACGAGGCCGAGACGATCGCGGCCGACATCGAGCGCCGCGCCGCTCGAGTGCAAGCGGCTGCCGAGAGCCGCCCGCGCGTCACCTGCGCCTACCTGATCTGGCGGGAGCCGATCATGACGGTGAACGACGATACGTTCGTCGCCGCGCTGCTCGGCCTGGCCGGCGGGGTGAACGTGTTCGGGAACGCCGAGGAACGTTATCCGACGATAACCGCCGAGCAACTGGGGGCCGCCGACCCGAACGGAGTCCTGCTCTCGACCGAGCCCTTCCCGTTCGACGAGAAGTACCGCGACGAACTCGTCGAGGCCACGGGCCTGCCCGTCGAGCGGTTCCGGATCGTCGACGGCGAGCTGCTGAGCTGGCACGGCAGCCGCACACCGGCGGGCATCGACTACGCGGAGACCGTGATCGAGGGGCTGCGGTAGGCGGTCGGCGTCCGGCGAATGGGAAAGCAGCGCGCGTTCAGCGTGGGACCTGGCGCCGGACCATCCGACCCTCGTGGATTTCACCAGCCGCCACGCATCCGATACATTGATAGGGGATCTAGAGGTCTCGCGCTTCTGACGACCTCGTACCTTCCTTCATCGAGGCTCGCTCTTTCATGACCCGATGCCGCGTCCTCATCGTGAATGCCGACCCCGGCGTTGCCGAGGAGCTCGGCGCCAGGCTGACCGCGCTCGGCTACCAGGTGGCGGGAACCGTCGCCTCCGGCGAGGCGGCGCTCGATCTCGCCGGGTCGGCGGCCGCGGACGTGGTGCTGCTGGACATGGCGGTCGAGGGAAGTCCGAACGGCGTGCCCCTCGCGCACGAGATCCGGCGCATCCACTGGATACCGGTCGTCTTCCTCGGTACGGCCGCGGACGAGGAAGAGATGCGACGGGCCGTGTTTTCCAATCCCTGGGGCTGCCTGGTGCCGCCGTTCAGCGATCGCGAGCTACGCCTCGCCATCGAGCTGGCGCTGTGTCGACACGGCGCGGCGCGGGCGGTCGACGACCTCGAGTCTTACTTCGAGATCTCACTGGACCTGTTCTGCGTCCTTGGCGTCGACGGCTACTTCAAACGGCTCAATCCGGCGTGGAAGGCCACGCTCGGCTTCACCCGCGAGGCGCTGATGTCACGGCCGTTCATCGAGTTCGTGTACCCTGACGATCGCGAGCTCACCCTGAAGCAGAACGCGGAGGTCCGGGGCGGGGGACAGGCCGTGGCGTTCGAGAACCGCTATCTGCACAAGGACGGCTCGTACCGCTGGCTGCTGTGGAACGCGGCGCCGTTCTCCGCCGGGGGCGTCATCTACTCATCCGCGCGCGACGTGACCGACCGCAAGCGCGTCGAGGCCGATCGCGAGCGACTGGTGCGCGAGCTGCAAGCCTCGCTGGCGGAGATCAAGTCGCTACGGGACATCCTGCCCATCTGCGTGTACTGCAAGAAAATCCGGGACGACGAGGACTACTGGCATTCGGTGGAAGGCTACATCGCCGAGCACACCACGACGCGCTTCAGCCACGGCATCTGCCCCGACTGCCTGGCCTCTCGTTTCGATCCGAATCTTGCAGGGGTCGACGGCGACTGAGCCCGCTTCCGCGCGGCATCCCTCACGGCGCCAGCCGCTTCCGCGCCCACCCGCTCTCGCACTCATCGGGCAAACCAGCGGGCCTCGGAACAACGTGGGCCGTTACGGATTCGACAGCGAGTTCATCGAAGGCGTGGAACAGGATCCGGCGGAAAAGGGTGGGGCCCGCTCCCCAGTGTCTCTGATTGAGTACCAATCCCGCGTCTACGTCGTGGCCCTCCGGAAGAGTTGCAGGAGCGCGTGGCTACCGATGAACCCGGAACCGCCGGTTACGAGGATGTTCGCCATTGCCTCGCTATGCCCAGCCCAGTTGCTGCAGGCTGTTGCCGTCGTTCCAGATCTTCGTCATGTGGCGAATCCGGTCGCCGTCGAACTGCATCACGTAGACATAATCGGCCTCGAAGCTCCGGCCGGTCGGGGGGACCGGGCCGCCCTCCCCCGTGTGCGTGCCCCGATACACGGCGTAAGCCGACACGTTGTTGCGCTCCTCGTCCACGCCGAACGACCGGAGCTCGTAGTTCCCGTCGGGGATCACGGTCATGATTCCGTGCATCCAGTCTGTGTAGGCCTCGAGGGTATCGATTCCTTCCAGCGCCCCGGTTTGCGCCGAGAATGTGGCATCCGGATCGCAGTACTCGCGGCAAGCATCCCAGCCCTTGCCCGTCTCGCACGCATCGAAAAACTGCCGTGCCGTCTCCTTGATCGCACTCATGTCGCTTCCCCCGTTCGAGTAGAGGAGTGGTCCGTTGGAAAGACGTGAAACTAGTCGGCACTGCCAGATGGCGCTCGGTACAGCTCAGATGTCCGCCTCTCGCAGCTCGAGTCCGAGGTGCTCCGCCCATGCCCGGAGTCCTTCGCGACGTATGGATCGCGATGCATACATGCCGGCTCCGGGGAGGAACGCATCCGGACGCGCTGCGCAGGACCGCGAAGTCGGCGGCTGCTGCTTCTGCTTCGTAACCGTTCGATAGATCTCGATCGGCGTCGAAGCCGGCGGTGTGCTCCGAGGTACATCGGGTTGCGTCCCGCGCTTGATTCGTATGCCCGACGCTGAATCCAGCTCGTGTCTGGGACCGGCTCGACCGAGCTACCCTCCCGAATGCGGAGGAAACCCGAAATGGTGTTTGATCGCCGTCCACACCGGGCCTCACCTCGATACCCCGGATTCCGTCGCCCGCCGCCTGCCGACCCTCGACGATCAACTCCGTCGATTCCGGACTACTGCGCCCCCTTGCCCCGGCCCTTCTTAATGGTGTTAGGAAGTGCCCCGCGATCTGGAGTCGGCTTGAGCTGCCAGACTAAGCCGAGATCTCGACGTAGTCGGACGAACTCTGCGGCTCCGGCACCGGCTCGCCCTGCTCCCGAAGCCCGGCGACGTGGAACTCGATGGCTTCGCGCATCGCCTGCTTCACTTCGGAATCTGAGGCACCCGTCGCGACGCAGCCGGGAAGATCGGGGGAGTAGGCGGAGAACCCCGTGGCCGTCTCTTCGATGACAATCAGGTAGCGTCGCGTCACTTGAGTCCTGCCTGCTTCAGGATGCTGGCGAGTGTGCCCGGAGCGAGCTCGTCGCTCGGCTTGCCCGCGACGGTCACCAGACCGCGCTTCTCCGAATGTTTGTACTGTCGGTGACTACCCCGGGTTCGGGCAAGATACCAACCGTCCCTCTCCAGGAGCCGGATGACGGCTCTGCCCTTCACCTTGCCCTCGCCGTTGAAGCCTCACTCTCCGGATTCGGAAGGAGACTACGCGAGGGGTATCAACATCTTCTTAACGGGTTGGCGCTTCAGCTGCGCGGCCGAGGTGCCGGGGAGCAAAGCGACCACCCGAATCTAGACCTCCGTGGTTCGAAGAAGCATCTTCCCTTCGAAGACAACAGTACAACGACTGCTCCGGCCTGGCACTGAACGAGACTGGCAGTGGATTGGCAGCCAGATTTAGCGCAGTGAATCGGTGTCTAGTCACAGCCCCCAGACGTGACAGAAGGGTCGGCGTCATGAACAGTTGATCGGATCGGTAGGCTTGAGCGGAGCCAACTTCCCGTCGCCCCAACCTCGAGCGTGCGATCACCTTACGACACTAGGACGTCCTCACCAGCGCCCAGGCCGCCGCGGCGGGTTCTCCGGAGCGGCCGAAGACCGCGCAGGCGCCAACCGATTGTTATCTGCCGTTCCCCTCTCCAGATACCGCCGGCACATCGAGGATTTCGTAGTGGTCAACGTGCAGGTCCTTGTCGACTAGGAACTCCTCGTCCTCCGGATAGAACACGGCCCTCTTCGGACTGGTCCCGGCAAATCGTTCGACGGCGTTCATCGATTCCCACAGACTCAGGAAGAAAAACTCCGCCTGCCCCTCGCGCTCTCGCCAGGCCACAATCACGCCTTGATTCCCAGGCGTGGCCTTGCACTCCTTCACGCCGGTTTCCTGCAGGTAGCTGAAATAGCGATCCCTGTCCTCGAGCCGGGTCCTGCCCCGCCACGTGCGAAGGACCATCTCATCCTCCAAGGAATGGCAGATAACGTTCAGGAGTTGCCGGCGCGGCGCACCTGCGCCGTGCTCACTGAAGCGAGCTCTGCGAGCGAAAGCGGCAACGCTTTTGTTAACGGATGTCGGCTTCGACTTGGCCGGCCGAGTCCTCCATCTCCAGAGAGTACCTTTCGCTGCATGTCGGCGACGATCCTCACCCATTCCTCTGTCTTCTTCACCTCGTTTCCCCGCAGGTCTCGGCCACCTGGGAGACTCCGATTTCCTTGGTCTTGTCGATACCGAAGTGGATCAGTACGTCTGACCTCGCCGATACCCTGAGTCGCCACGGCTGCTGCTCCATTTGTCTCAAACCCGGCGGTAGACTTCAGGATACTTTCACACAAGCTCTCCCTGTTGAGTATGACTGGTCGTTCAGTGGTCAGGACCCCCAGAAGGCTCTTGCTCCTCAAGCAGGAAGCCCTTGACGTACATCACGTCCAACTCGTCCCGAAGGGTGCCCCAGACCATGTTCTCTGTCACCAGGACGTTGTCCAATTCGGCAGGCAGGACCGCTTCGGCCACGAGTCGTCCCACACCGTCGTACACGTCCCAGGTTCGATTTGCGGTGCCGTCTACGACAGCCCGCCCCACCCACAACCGATCGGCGTCATCCCAGAGAAGCGCGGCGATCTGAGGGTAGCTCTCGGGGACGTCAGTGCTATCAAGAGCCTGCTTGATCGCTTCCACTCGGTCGAGACCGATCGGATCGTCTTCCGGTCCTGTGAGGTGTCGGTCCCGGTATTCCGCGATCTGGGCAGTCGTAACCATCGTGGGATCAAGGCCCCGTCGTATGATCCGGTCAGGGGTGGGAAGATCACCATGGTGGTCGGCTTCTTCTCGCGCACTCAGTTGAAGAAGGGAGATCTCGTACTCTCGTTCGGCAGTGAAGGCCGCAATTCCGTCCTTCCGTACTGCCACTTGGTATCCGGATCCCGCCAGGGCAGGAATGACGCTGCAAAACCGCTCACCATACAGCGGCAGCAAGTCGCTGCGAAAGCGAAGGGCGACGGTGTCTTTCAGCGAGCCGTTAGCTCCTAGGGTGAGGAGCTTCCAGGTCGGGCGTCGGTCCTCGGGGGGCGGCATGCTGCATCCGGTCTGAAACACTCCCGCCAATCCACCGGGAATCGCGGTGAGTTCGCTTGGAAGACCAAACTCGAAGATGGGAAGCTCCCACCGCCGTGTGGCAAGTAGCGATCCTTCGCGACCAAACAGAGCGACCTTCTGGTTACGGTAATCGTAAACGCCCATTGAGTCGCCGAGCGGAATGAGCAGCGACGCGCCCTGGAATTCCGCTGGCCCCTCACCGCTGCCTCCATAGCGATAAATCCAGCTCCCGTCTGAGTCGTAGACCTCCACGAGCTGATCACCGGCGTCGAGAACGTGGAGGTGACCGTCTAAGTCAGTAGCCATGTCCGCAATGCGATCGAACGTCTCAGCCGCGTTCCCCTCGAGCGCGCCGATAGAGACCACCTCGATTCCGTGCAGCTGTGCCACGTCCTCTGTCGAGGCGTTCGCGGGGTGTTCGGTGATGGCGATGCCGGCACTGTCACGCTCAGTGACCGAAACTCGGGGAGCCTGGTCGGAGGAACACGCGAGGGCCGGAAGAGCCAGTACGACCGTAAGGACGCCGCAACGCCGTTGACGGCTTTGTTCAGTCATAACGCCTCAACACGAATTGGGGCCCGACCTACAGGCCAGAAAATGGATTCCACTGACAAAGCGGTTAGGGACTGTCTCATAACGTTCAGAGAGTGCCGTTGCGGCTGAGCGAAAGCGAAGCCGTGATTCACCGGCGGGGATTCTCGCTAATCGCATACTGATGGTGTTCGTGTAGAATGGACCGAGATTTGGCCCGTCCGTGGTGCTCTGCGAGGAACCCGATTCAGGCGCGAGCGTCAGCAACAAGAAGAACAGAACACCCAATAGCCGTGCCCACGGGTCGGTGGCAACGGAGTGGTGGACAGAATCGTAGAGACCATTCGCTGCAGACATGATGCTCAGCCTCCGTGGTTCGAAGAAGCATCTTCCCTTCGAAGACAACAGTACAACGACTGCTCCGGCCTGGCACTGAACGAGACTGGCAGTGGATTGGCAGCCAGATTTAGCGCAATGCACAAGCCGAACTTGTTCATTGAGGGCCATCCGCATCATGGGCGCTTGTCAGAACTGGCGACATTGAAGTTGCCTAACGGGTCTGCGTTTCAGCTGCGCGGCTGAGGTGCCGGGAGCGAAGCGTGCCCCGAATCTAGCCCGCATCAGCTGCTAGCGTTTGTTAGACAGCGCTGCTCGGGACTTCGGAAGAACGCGTTCGAGCTCAGCGACTAGTGGATCTACCGACATCAAGAGGTACTGGACATACGTTGCACGGCTCTGTGCGATGGTTCCTTGGGTTACGAGGATACCCTTGAGGGCACCCCTACTCGCGATCAGTGACCAATCGACGCTGTCTGACGCACCAGCTTTGTGCACGCGATGATTCATATCAGCGACTCCGTCCAGCCAGGCTTCGTCAAGAATGTCTAGCACGGAAGAAACCTGTCGAACGCGCTGATAGTGGGTGCTGATAAGTCGGCGTATCTCAATATCCCTGACCAAGGCAATGTCTCCGGTTGCGAACAAGGCGTCGGCGATTGGGGCTGACGGTCGGTACAGCGGGAAACGGACTCCGTCCAAGTACCACTTCGTCAAAGAGTCCGAGGGAGGAAGCTCCGACTGAGCAAGGCCCCCGATCAGGCGCTCGAGACTCGCAGCAACGGCTTCATCAAATTTGAGTACGCGGTTCGCGTGAAAGCTCAGAGAATCCAAATCAGCGCGAAGCTCGCCCAAGAGCTGGACTTCGAGTTGGCGATGAGAGCGATCCTCTACCCAAGCGTCCACGGTAAGGGCGACCAATACGCCGATGACAATGATTGCGAATTCAGCGCCCAGCCTGACAACAAGGGCCCTGGTGAAGTGCACGTGATACTCCAGCGTCAAAATGGTGGCTGCACGGATGGCGGGTGTGCATCTGTCTAACGGGTTTGCGCTTCAGCTGCGCGGCCACGATGACCGTCGCGTCGAGCGGCTACAATCTACCCCGCGTCAGCTGCTAGCGCTTGTTAGCGAGCCGTGGGCTCCAGGTCGAGCAGTTCCAGCACGCGAAAAGCCGATGCCTCAGCCTCGTCAAAGCGCTCCAACGTGTTGATCGACGAGTTCATTCGCTCCTCCACGGCATTCTCGAACCGACGAGATCTGAGCAAATCGCTGTACCGTCTGGTGAACCGGCTTCTTGCTATCGGGACATCCTTGTAACGAGGCAAGACGTTCAGGTCCAACGTCACGACCGGGACGTAGTCCCAGAGAAAGGGGAGCAAGCGTTGGTCCATCTGAACGAACCCCTCTCTCTCCGCCTCCTGGAGGTTGGCGATGGTCGCCGACCATGTGGCTAGCTCACGTCTCAGTTCGGCACTCTCTAGAATGCCGATGCGGCCCGAAGCGATAAGGGCATCGTGCGTCCCAGATACGGGGTAGACCTTCGGCCCGCTGATCAGATCCATCACCAGCGTATCCATGACGAGCTCTGGTGCGGTCTGAACCGCGGCCGGGCCCGTCATCGCGAGCAGTCGCAGAGCTGAAGCGCGGATGCCAGCGTGTGACGCTCGAGCCTCCTGCAAGCGGCGCACGTTCTCAGAGAAATCCGAGCGCAGGCCAGCCATCGCTTCGGCCTCAGCCGCCCGTTCGCCCCGACCTGCCCACCAGGCCTCGATCCCGAACGCGAGCAGAATGCTGAAAACGATGAGCATCGCCTCGGCGAGGAGTCGTCCCACTGGAAAGCGCTCAGTACGGCTGGTCATAGACCCCCCAATCGGAGAGGCTCGCTAACGCTCCGGTTCATCGGCGGGCCGCGCAGCGGACCGTCCATTGCAACCGGTTGTTAGACGGCGCGTGCAATCACGCACGGCGTAGGCGGTACCAGTGCTCGTCCGGGCGCAGCACCCATTCCAAGGGCGGCGGCAGCTTGAAGAAAGAGGGTTTC
>DATHRM010000100.1:0-2131 GCA_035465295.1 Woeseiaceae bacterium
GGTATCTACCTCTGGGAGCACCGGCATCGCGGCCACTGTCGCAAGGTCATCGTTACGGTGGTCGGCGAATAGTCAGCCTTCCTCCTGGCGCAACTCGATTGCGTTCCTGATGAATTCCTCGTGACGACCGATACGCAGGTCCGCCTGAACCGCGTCATGGATGGTGCCGTCCTGCCCGATCAGGAAGGTCGCGCGACGCACGCCGACGCCGAACGGACCGTCAACGTCGTACCGTTTGGCGGCAACCTTGTCCGGATCGCACAGCAGTTCGAACGGCAGATCGTGCTTGTCGCGAAAGCGGGCGTGGCTGTCCGCATCCTGCGGGCTGACCCCCGCAACCTGCAGCCCCACGGACTGGATGTCCGAGTGAATGTCACGGATAGAGCACGCTTCCGCCGTACAGCCCGGCGTGAAGTCGGCCGGGTAGAAGTACAGGATGAGCGGGCCGTCCTGCAGAAGTTCGCTGAGCGATATCTTCTGGCCCCTGTCGTTTTCCAGCTCGAACTCCGGCGCTTTCTGGCCTGTTTTCAGCATCATTCGCCCTCGGTAAACATCGATTGCATGACCCGGTAGTCGGTCATGCTCATGCCCAGCGATTCGTAGGTCCGCTGCGCCCGCGCATTCCCGTGCTCCAGGTACAGCCTTATCCCGCACACCTGCGGATCCTGCCTCGCCAGCGATTCGACATGCCGGTAAAGCGCGGAGAATACGCCGCTGCGGCGATAATCGCCATGCACGTACACACTCTGGATCCACCAGATCATGCCGTTTCGCCAGTCGCTCCATTCGTAGGTCACCATGATCTGCCCGACAACCCTGTCGTCGGTTTCCGCCACCCAGTAGCGGCCTCTCGAACGATCGCCGAGCAGTGCCTCGACGCCGCGTCCGACGAGCCCGGGATCGAGTCGCATGCCTTCGCTTTCGAATGCCAGGCTGGCGTTGAATTCGGCGATGATCGCCGCATCTGGCGGATGCGCTTCGCGAATCGAAAGGTCTAGTGCCGCCATGCCGTACCTGCCTGTGTACCAATCACCGTGTGCTCCGAACGGGGGCGAGACGATTGTGCCATGCTATCCTGATTCGATGACAACTGCAGGAAACCGCGGCGTCGTAAAGACCCTGTCCGGCGTGCCCGCCACGGACGGCGCAGGCGTACGCATGACGCGGGTCATCGCGAATGAACAACTCGATCACTTCGATCCTTTCCTGTTGCTCGACGAATTCCGCTCCGATGACCCGGATGACTACATTGCCGGGTTCCCGGACCACCCGCATCGCGGCTTCGAGACCGTAACCTACATGCTGGCCGGGGCAATGAAACACGGCGACAACAAGGGCAATACCGGGCTCCTGGGGCCGGGCAGTGTGCAGTGGATGACCGCCGGTCGAGGGATCGTTCACTCCGAGATGCCGCAGCAGCAAGACGGCCTCATGTGGGGATTCCAGCTGTGGGTCAACCTGCCAGCCGATCAGAAGATGGTCGAGCCGCGCTACCAGGACATACCGGCGAGCGACGTGCCGGAAATCCGGCCGGCGGAAAACGTGATCGTGCGCGTTATCGCCGGTGACGTCGACGGCGCCACAGGCCCGGTATCCGGTGTCGCAACGGAACCTTTTTATTTCGACGTGCGGTGCGAGGGACCGGCGGACGTGCAATTCCCCACCCCCGAAAATCACAACGTTTTCGCTTACCCCTATGTGGGTGACATCAGTATAGGCGGGGAAGGGGCCGTGCGCGTTCCACGCGGCAACATTGCGCTTCTGGGTCCGGGCACCTCGGTCGCGGTGGCGACCGGCGATACCGCGAACTTCATCCTGGTCGGCGGCAAGC
This sequence comes from Woeseiaceae bacterium, assembly GCA_035465295.1. Taxonomy (GTDB): domain Bacteria; phylum Pseudomonadota; class Gammaproteobacteria; order Steroidobacterales; family Woeseiaceae; genus UBA1847. The sequence continues at coordinate 1,832 of DATHRM010000100.1, forward strand.
CGCTGAACGAGCCCGTAGCGCGCTACGGGCCTTTTGTCATGAATACGGCAGATGAAATTCGCCAGGCGATAATGGATTTCCAGGCGGGGCGCTTCTGATCGAAAGAGAGAACGCTGCCTGCGCAAAGCAGGCAAGTTACAACAGCCTCAAGCTCGCGCCCCGCGTCACCGCGGCTTGAAGGCGCCGTGCTGGGCACTCGGGTCCCGACAGGTTATGCTCCCTCCGCATGAAGATCGTGCGACGTAACTGGCTGGCTCCTTTGTTCTGGGGGCTGCTTGTCGCCGCACCGGGCCATGCCCT
>DATHRM010000101.1:0-2115 GCA_035465295.1 Woeseiaceae bacterium
CCAGACACACAGAGTGCAGGTCAGCAGTATCGGCGTCTCGATTTCGCCGAACTCGCGCACCTGGGTCTCGCCGATCAGCTTGCCGTAGCCGTTGCCGACATGGATCCTGGCCGGCACCGGCTGCGTGTACAGGGTGCCGGGGCCGGGAATGATCGCAGTGACGCCCGTGCGGATGTCGTTCCCGTCGATGCGGGTCGCGTGCCCGACGCGCACGTGCTCGACGTCCGTGATCGCGTTCAGGGGCCCCGGCTGGAACGTGCCGACGAACAGCCCGATGTCGCGAGCCCTCGGCCGCTCATCGCTCCCGGCCATGACGATGGCACCCGGTTGCAGAACAAGAAGACAGAAAAGGAGCATGGAGACTGGTCGGTTGAACGGCATGGCAGATTCCCGGCGTCGACTCGGTAACCCCGAGAATGGCACACTGGGCCGTGAAGTCGAGCCCCGGAAGGCATCGCGATGACAATCAGGATTCGGCCGGCGATCGCCGGGCTGCCGCTGTCCCCCACGCTGGGCGCCAACCAGTCCGCGCAGGCGAGCGCCGGCGGCGGACAGCCGCTGTTGCACATGGGCTTCGGGCAGTCGCCGTTCCCGGTGCACCCGCGGCTGGCCGACGCCCTGGCCGCCGCCGCGACACGGAATGCCTATGACGATGTCGCCGGCCTCGCGGAACTTCGCGCCCGGGCGAAGGCCTACTTCTGCGACCGGCTCGGCCTCGACGCCAGTGCGTACGAGTGCATTGTCGCGCCGGGCAGCAAGCTGGTCCTCTACGCCCTGCAGATGGCCATCGAAGGCGACCTGCTGCTGCCGATGCCCTCGTGGGTGAGCTACGCGCCGCAGGCCGCGATGCTCGGCGACCGCGTGCACTGGCTGCCGGCGGACCTCTCGGACGATGGCTACCGCATCGATGCCGGGCGCCTGGAGGCGTTGATCCTCGACCTGAGAAGTCGCGGCGCCAACCCGACGAAGCTGATCCTCAACTCCCCCAACAATCCCACCGGCCTGGCGATACCGGCAGGAGACGTCGAAGCGATCGTCGATACCTGCGAGCGGCACGGGATCTTCCTGATCAGCGACGAGATCTACGCACTGACCGCGTTCGACGGCACACGGCGGAGCATCGCCGCGCACTGTGCCGGCACGGCCGCGGTAACGACCGGCCTGTCGAAACACCTGTCACTCGGCGGCTGGCGACTCGGCTTCGGGCTGGTGCCGGCGAGCCAGGGTGCCCTTCTCGATTCGCTGAACGCCATCGCGAGCGAGACCTGGTCCTGCGTGGCGGGACCGATACAGGAAGCCGCCCTGCTGGCCGTCGCCGGCGAAGACGACATCGAAGACTACATCCGCCACTGCACGAGCATCCATGCGACCGTCGCGCGCGTTGCAGCGGAACGTATCGCGAGCGCCAATATCGATTGCCCGCGACCCCAGGGGGCTTTCTATCTCTGGCCGGATTTCGAAGCGGTGCGGCAGCGCCTGGCAGAAAAGAGCATCCTGACGTCTCGCCAGCTCGCCGACGCCCTGCTCGAACAGAAGCGTGTGCTGGCGTTGCCCGGTACCGCCTTCGGTGCGCCACCCGAGCAATTAGCTCTGCGGCTTTCGGTCTGTGACTACAAAGGCGACGAGGCGCTTGCGGCCTGCGCGAACCACGAGATCAGTCCGGACCAGGTCGCCGGGTTTGCGCCGCGGGTTGTCGCGGCGGCGGACGCGATTGCGGCGTTTGCGGAGCAGGCCGGTACAGCGTGACAACTGCCTGGCAGGGCGTTACGTAATTGATTCTGTTTTATTTATCAACCGGCTGAGCGATCGTCGCTCAATTTGCATCACTGCCCATAACAATGCGCCGCGGGTCGACGCAACATTAACGCAGGATCGAAACCATCTTGCTGGCCGCTTTTGTGCCTTTATGCGAGCAGAATTTATTACATAATCGGCCGGCCTCGCTCCAAAACGCATTCCGATGTGCTAAATATTATAGAAGTAGCCGCCGGATAGACGAAGAAAAAGACCGTACCCACCGATCCGGGGAGCCACACATGACTAACAAGTCTGGCATCCGCTTATCGAATGACGACTGGCATTCTCTCGTTGGTCGCATCTACGATGCGGCCGCCG
>DATHRM010000102.1:0-3004 GCA_035465295.1 Woeseiaceae bacterium
GCAGGGCGCAATCCTCGCCACCAATACGTCGTACCAGGATGTCGATCGCATCGCCGCGGCGACGGGGCGTCCGCAGGACGTGGTCGGGCTGCATTTCTTCAGCCCCGCGCACATCATGAAGCTGCTCGAGGTTGTGCGGGCTTCGATGACCGCGGACGACGTGCTCGCCACCTGCCTGGCGCTCGCGAAGAAGATTCGGAAGACGCCCGTCGTATCGGGCGTGTGCTACGGCTTCATCGGTAACCGCATGCTCGGCCACTATGCGCGCGAAGCACAGCTCTGCGTCATCGAGGGCGCGACGCCCGAGCAGGTCGATACGGCGATGGAAGACTGGGGAATGGCCATGGGACCGCTCGCCGTCTTCGACCTCGCCGGCCTGGACGTCGGCTACAAGGCTCGCCAGGGGCTGCCCGAGTCCGAACGCGGCGACCCGCGAGCGTTTCGCGTCGCCGATGCGCTCGTCGAAATGAATCGTCTCGGCCAGAAGACCGGGGCGGGCTTCTACCGTTACGATCCGGAGTCGCGGAAACGTTCGGCGGATCCCGAGGTGGAGGCGCTGATCGAGCGCGAGGCCGCGGCGCTCGGGGTCGAGCGCCGCGAGATCGGCGCCGACGAGATCGTCGATCGACTGATATTCGCGCTCGTCAACGAGGGCATGAACATACTCGAGGAAGGTATCGCCCAGCGGCCCGGCGACATCGACGTCGTTTACGTTTACGGCTACGGTTTCCCGGCCTGGCGCGGCGGCCCGATGCATTACGCGGATACCGTGGGGCTCCCCGAGGTGCTTTCGCGCGTGCGCGACTTCGAGCAGCGCTTCGGGCAGGACAACTGGGCACCGGCGCCGTTGCTGGAGACGCTCGCGGGGGAAGGCCGCACACTTGCCGATTGGGCAAAATCGCAGGTAAATTAGCGACATAATGCGATTATCGTGAACCGCGTCACGAGCGCGGCGGCGCGCGTGCGCTATATCTTAACTGACGACAGCTGAGGCCGGGTCTTATGTATGGTCAAAGCCGCAATGAAAGAGTAGTGCAGGTCCGGAACCTGGCGGACTACTTTCGCACTTCGATCGACGGTGTCCTGTCCCGACAGGGCGTCGACGTGGATCCCCATGCCGCGCATTACGTGGTCAACCTCCTTACGCTGTTCTCGCGCTCCGAAGAGCTCTACCAGGACCACGGCGACAGCTACGGTTTGCGCCCGCTGGCGCTAATGATGGCCGACGCCGCGGACGCGCCCACGCCCGCGGCCAGGAACCACGCCCTGCAGCGGATCGGCGACGTTGCGCTTTTCATCAGCGGATTTTTTGCCGACAGCCTCGCGAACAAACCCGTTGACGTCGATTACTACATACGCATGGGCGGAACTGCCTACGGTTCGCTCTCCGAGGAAGTGCGCGGGACTTTTCGAGGCAACGCCTTCGCCGCTATCTATCGCGAACTCGCCGTCAAGTTCCAGGTGCTCGTGGACGTCCTCAACGAAGTACGCGACGAGGCCAGGGGCGAGTCGGATCGCGACCTGCTGCGTACCTACGAAATCTGGTTGAAGACAGGCAGCCGCCGGGCGCGGAAACTATTGCGGGATAACGGCGTCGTGCCGATTGCCGACGCGAAACTCAAAGACAGGCACTGATGATCGACCGGCTGCAGCAGCACCTGAGCGACATCTACCAGGTTGGCGGTGTGCACGATGTGCGCGACTTCCTGATAACCGATCCCCGGCTCGCGCAATACATAGGCGCCGGCTCGATGCTTGCGGACAGCAGCGAGACCCTGCTTATTTCGCAGGACGACGAAGGGCTGGCGTTGTCGCTTTTTCTCGATGGCGAACTCCTGTCGCGACTCGAATCCGCCGACCCGCTGAGCCGGCTGCGGGCCGATCAGCTGGACGATCTGTGGAAGGTCCTCGAAGGGCTGAGCCATTTCAACTGCGTGGTCTGGAAGGCATCCTGCGACCGCAGCGTGTCGTTACTCGAGCTCGAATTGCAGGCCGAGATCGACAAGTTCGTGGGCACGACGCTGCTGGCGTTGAGCCAGGGACGCACCGAGATGCTCAACCATCTCCACGGCTGGCTGTTCGACAAGGTCAGTTTTCATGCTGAACTCGATGACGAGCAGCTCGCGCGCTACCGCGCAGCCAACGAGTACGCTGCCCGGTTCTGCCACGCCTTGCGGGATCGCCTGGTCGAGGACGGCGGCGCCGTCTTGTCCGAGCTCAGGCGGTTTTTCCGCCTGCCAATGACGGACAAGATCAGCCATATCCATTCACAGACCCTGTAAGCCCCTTCGCACGGGGCCGGATCACGCCGGCCGCCAGGGCAGCCGGCCTTGCTGCGATGCCCGGGTGTCCAGGGCCTGCCAGTAGCGGCGCAACCAGGACGGACGGGCGTCGCCCTGAGCGTTCGCGGACAGGCGCCCCTGCCACTCCTGCAGCCAGCTGTCCGCGATCTGCCACGCCGCGGCCTCGTCCGACTCGAGCACGAGTGCCTGCACCCGGTCACGCTCCGGCAGGTAGTCGGCGAGCATTGCCCCATCGGCGGCAAGCATGGCGCGGTGCACCGCCTCGAAGCGCCACCACAGGCTGCCGTCCCGCTTGCCGGCCGGTGAACCGACATCGTGCGGACGGTTTATAGCGACCGGGCGGAAGACGCTCAGGCAGGGAGTCGCGGTGCCGGTCGCCCAGTAGCGCTTTGCGGAGTCGCCGAGGTCGGCCACGAAACTCCCGACCGTCTGGCTCGCGGCCAGCCAGCCGCCGGCATGCATGCAGGGCCCCGACATCGCGCCGTTCAGCCGGCGGTAGGAGGGTCGCTCGTTGCCCTCGCCGTGATCCCTGAGCACCTGCATGGCATGCCGCGCATCGGCGATCGACTCCGCGAGGCACGCGACCCGTTTCCTGCGCCGGGACGCCATCGCGACGCGGGGCCGGATACGATCCTCGCGCGGCGATAACTCCCGCAGCGTAATGCCGTTGGAAATCGCGTACGTGCCCTCGTCGATGCGCC
>DATHRM010000103.1:0-2658 GCA_035465295.1 Woeseiaceae bacterium
CGGCCATCCGGCGAAAACGAGGGCGCACCGTTGATACCGGGCTTGTTCGATACCTGGATACGGTTGCCGGTGCGTAACGTCTGCACCCAGACCGACGAGCGGTCGTTTTCGAATGACACGTACGCCAGGCGCCGGCTGTCCGGCGACCACGCGGGCGACATGATCGGGTCCGCGCTTTGCAGGATCACGGTCTCGTTGGCACCGTCCTGGTCCGCGACGACGAGACGGTAAGTCTGTCCCTGCTGGTGGCGCTCGGCGGTGACGAACGCGACCTTGGTCGCGAACACGCCTTTGATGCCGGTCAGTTTCTCATAGATCATGTCGGCCGCACGGTGCGCGACGATGCGCATCGTGCCGCGGCTTGCAGGTATGCGATAGCCGACGAGCTGCTCGCGGCGAAACACGTCGAACAACTGGAAACTCACCGAGTATGCGTTGTCGCCGGTCTGCACGACCTGGCCGACGACCACGGCTTCAGCCTTGACGAATGACCAGTCGTCGAAATCGAGTTCCGCCCCCGTCGTCGGCTTCTGCAGCATGTTCTCTTCGGGAATCGGCGCAAAGCGACCGCTCCTCTGCAGGTCCGCCGCGATAACCTCGGCAATGTCGAGCGGCATGTCGGACGACTGTCCCTCCCAGCCGAACGGGACCACCGCGACGGGCGTCCGGGCCACGCCGCCCTTGGTGATTTCGACCGTGATGTCGCCAAAGGCGCTGCCGCTGAACAGGCACGCCGCGATTCCCAGGATAATTGCATTCTTAAGCACGATGAACGTCTACCTCCGTCAGTGGCGGGCTATTGTTCAGGTATGAAGCGAAATCGCAAGTTCGGATCGAAAAGCAGCTGGTTTTCGGGCAATGGCAGCGGCGATGCCTTGTGGACCGCGGCCACGATGGATCGTTCAACAGCCGCATCGCCATTACAACTTATCACGCGCGCGGAAATTACCTCCCCGGTCGCGGTCTGACGCACCTGCACCAGGCAGTCCAGGCCGGCCTGCGCGCTCGCCGGGCGCGCCCAGTTGCGCAGCACTTTTTGCTGCAGCGCAAACTGGTAGGCGGCCATTTCCGTGGAACTCATGGCCTCCATGCGTTGCGCTTCTTCGTTGACGGCGCTCTGCAACGCGGCCTCCTCGGCTTCACGCCGCTTGCGCTCGTTCTCCGCGCGCTGGCGCTCGATCTCGCGCTGCCGCTCTAGTTCCGCCTCCTGGCGCTTGCGCTCCAGCTCCGCCTCCTCCTCGCGCTTGCGGCGGGCTTCGTCCTCGCGTTTTTGCCGCTCGGCCTCCTCGCGCTTGCGCTGCTCTTCCGCTTCCTGCTTGCGCTTGAGTTCCTCGAGTCGCTGCCGTTCGATCAATGCGTCCTGCTGCCGTTTCGTCTCCTCGGCCGCCAGCCGCGCCTGCTCTTCGGCTGCGGTATCCACGACGGGGGGCGGCGGTTCTTTCTCGACGACCGGCGGCGGCTCCGGTTCCGGCTTTTTCACCACAGGCGGCGGCACCACCGTGCTGTCCGCGACGAGCGTGCCCTTGATCACGAGCGGCATCGGCGGCGGCTTGCGGCCCGTGAAATCGAACGCGAACAGCATCGACGCCACGATCAGCGCGTGCAGCAGCGCCGCCATGAACATGGGGATGATGTTGTGCCGGTCGCGAATCACGCGCTACTCGGGTATCGGGTAGGTATCCAGCGGGTCAGTGACGAAACCGATGCTCTCGGCACCGCCCTGCTGCAGGACCACCATGGCGCCGACCACGTTGCCGTAAGGCACGGCGCGGTCGGCCTTGACGAGTATCTGGGTCTCCGGGCTGGTTCGCAGCACGATGCCGACGCGGCGAATGACCTCCTCTCCCGTCGTCGGCTGGTCCTCGTCATCGCCAACGTTGATATAGAGATTGCCTTCCTTATCGACACTGAGCACCAGCGGCGGTGTATTGGGTGCATCCTGGATCGGCTCCGCCGCGGCCTTCGGCAGGTCCACCTCGATGCCCTGCGTCAGGAGCGGCGCCGTCACCATGAATATCACCAGTAACACGAGCATGACGTCGATGTACGGCACGACGTTGATCTCACCCATGAGCTTGCGTTTTTGCAGCGGGGTCGGCATGTCGGCTACCTCGTCTTCGCGCGCGCGTGGCGATGCAGGATGCTCTGGAATTCCTCCATGAAGCCGTCGTAACGGTATTCGAGCCGCACCACCTTGTCGGCATAATGGTTGTAGGCGATGACAGCCGGAATCGCCGCAAACAGCCCCATGGCAGTTGCGATCAGCGCCTCCGCGATCGGCGGCGCGACGGTCGCGAGCGTCGCGGACTGCATGTTGCCGATCTCCATGAATGCGCTCATGATGCCCCAGACCGTACCGAACAAGCCCACGTAGGGACTCGTCGAGCCGATCGTCGCGAGCGGCGCGAGCCCTTGCTCCAGGCGGTCTACCTCCCGCATCTGCGACACGTGCATGGCGCGGCGGCATTCCTCGATGAGCTTGTCCGGATTGACCTCGCCGCTTTGCAGGCCCCGATTGAACTCCCTGAAGCCGCTCTCGAAGATGCTTGCCATGCCGAGCGTCCCGCCCTATTTCCGGGACGCGCTCTGGTACAGCGTGTTGAGGTCGCCACCCGACCAGAAGGACGCTTCGAAATTGTCCGACGCCGCCCGCGTGCG
>DATHRM010000104.1:0-5723 GCA_035465295.1 Woeseiaceae bacterium
CGCCGCCCTGGCGGCCCGTGACGAGGCGGCGAAAGCGCTGGAGGGCATTTCCTCGGAAACCGATGTCGCGAAGGCGCAGGCGGAGCTCGCCGAGGCAGAGGCCCGCTACCGCGCCGCGCAGAAGCTCAAGGGCAAGCGCTAACCGTACTGTACTCGTCCGGTGGACAGCGACGTGGTCGCCCGAAACTGAGCCACTGCCCCTCATTTCACATAATTTCCGACGTGCGGCGGGTTAATGTGCCGTTCACGTTGGCGTGCGTAAGCTTTTGGCCGTACACCACTCTTCGCACAAGAAAGGGCACAAACATGACCATCCAGACACGCATCGCGCTGCTCGCCGGCGCCGCACTTTTCACTCTGACCGCTATTAATGCCGATGCCGCGGAAAGCGGCTTTTTCATGGGCGGCAGCATCGGCACGGCCGCCGTGGAGGCCAACGTCAACGACGGCATCTCCCTGCCGGACCCGGCACCTGTCTTCGATGAGGACGATTTCGGCTGGAAGTTTCTCGCCGGCTACGACTTCGCCCTGAGCGACGCATTCTCCCTCGGCGTCGAGGGCGGCTATGTCGATCTCGGCAGCCCGTCCGCCGATGTACTCACGATTCCCGTGAGCCTGGATCCGACCGGACTCACCCTTTACGGAACCGCCGGCGTGGACATCGGCCCGGTTGGACTGTTCGCAAAATACGGTTTCGTCGACTGGGAGGTCGAAGGCAGCATCGGCGGTATCGATTTCGACGACGACGGCAACGATCCGGCCTACGGCGTGGGTGTCCGTTTCAATCTCGGCTCGGTGGAGATTCGCGGCGAATACGAGATCTTCGATATCTCTGACGTCGAGGACGTCACGATGCTGTCGGCCGGGTTCGTGCTGCGGTTCTGACGGACCGGGATCGCGGCTCCGCAGGAGCGGCTCACGAGCCGCGATCCCGGCCAGACGTTTCGCCGATATACCTCCAGCGGCGGCAATTACGTATGGGGCGGCAAACCCGGGAGGACGACAATAATGCCCTGCCGCGATGAATACTCAGCAACACCTGGTTTACTGCCCACGCCAGACGCCCACCTGCCTGGTCACATCCGAAGTATGCGATTCCATTGGCCATACCCCGCTGATCCGGCTCCAGGGCGCGAGCAGGCTGACCCACTGCAACATTTTCGCCAAAGCCGAGTTCATGAACCCCGGCGGCAGCATAAAAGACCGCATCGCCCGGCATATCGTGTTCGCGGCGGAGAAGCGCGGCGAACTTCAGCCCGGTTTCACCCTCATGGAGGTGACCTCCGGTAACACCGGTATCGCGCTCGCGATGGTGGGCGCGATGCGTGGCTACAAGGTCGTCGTTGTCATGCCGAAGACCGTCAGCGACGAACGGCGCAGCATGATCGCTTCGTTCGGTGCGGAACTCGAGCTCCTCGACGGCATCGACGACATGCAGGATGCCATCGCGCATACCGAGGCATTTGCTGCGCAGCACGACCACGTGTTCCTGCCGCGCCAGTTTTCCAACCCCGACAACGTCGAGGCGCACCGCACAACCACCGGCCCCGAAATACTGCGGCAGCTCAATGGTGAAATCGATGCGTTCGTGATGGGCGTCGGCACGGGCGGCACGCTCATGGGCGTGGGCCGGGCGTTGCGCAAGGCGGGCAGCCGGGCGCGCATCGTGGCCGTGGAGCCTGACGAGTCGGCCCTGCTGTCGGGCGGCGCGCCGGGCATTCATGGCATCCAGGGGCTCGCCGATGGCTTCATCCCGGCGCTCGTCAATCCCCGCGAGATCGACCAGGTCGTGCGGATTGCGACGGCGGACGCGATCGATGCTGCGCAGCAAATCGGGGCCGAAGAAGGCCTTCTCGTGGGAATTTCCTCCGGGGCGAATGTGCTTGCCGCAACGCGGGTCGCGGCCGAACTCGGTCCAGGGCACAACGTCGTAACCGTCCTGTGCGATCGCGGCGAACGCTACCTGAGCGCGATGACAGCCAGGGCTCACTGAAGCATCATGAATTCGTTATCGCCTCATCAGGTGGCTTGATCCGGAAAGCGCGATCCTGAGCGTCGGGGAAGTCCCCGGACGAAGGAGATCGCAATGGGTATGTTCATGACAGGCCGGTGGCTCGGGCTCGGGGCCGTCGCGGCCGTGCTGCTGGTTCCCGAAACCGCATCGCGCGCGCAGGATGACGTCGAGTGGGTGACGACGTATCGCGGGCGTTACGAGGTTGCCATCGGGGCGCACAGCTGGCCGGGCCTTGCCGACATCGACGCAGCCCGGGACGGCGAATTCGACGCCGTGGGGTTCAACATCAACTTCGCGGCGCACTGGCCCGTAAAGCGGTTTACCGGGTCCGAGCTGCTGGCCGGCGTCGACCTGGGGCTTTTTACCAACGATAGCGACATCCGCTTCATCTCGGAGTCGATCACCGCGCGAAACGGCTACCTGGCCCCCTCCGTGAAGTGGATGTTCGGGGAAAAGCACCGCTATTCGCTCGACGCGGGGCTCGGTTATTACCTGCAGGACATAGCCGAAGTCGTCACGGCATATCCCCTCTACGGTGAGACAAAGCTGTGGGAGGACGGCACTGCCGGCGGGTACCTCGGCGGGACGATCGATTTTGGCGGCGGCGACCCCATGAAGTCCCGCGGCCTGATGATGAGCCTGAAGATCCATTTCATGGACTTCGGCACGGTGCGGGACGAGGGCCGCCTGCCACCGACACTCGGCCCGGATGCCGGTCGGCTGACCGGTCCGGTCTACGTGTACCAGGTCGGCTATCGCTGGCGCTAGCCGACGGTCGCGCCCCGACTTGCGGTATCATCCGCGGGCGTCATTCATGGAGGAACCGTTCTGGGTCTGAGCGTCATCATCCTGGCGGCGGGGCAAGGCACCCGCATGCGATCCCGGTTGCCAAAGGTGCTGCAGCCGCTCGCGGGCCGCCCCCTGCTCGCGCACGTGCTCGAGCGTGCCCGCGAACTCGATGCGAGCGATGTCTGCGTCGTTTATGGTCACGGCGGCGAGACGGTGCGCGCCGCGTTTCCGTCGGCCGACATTCGCTGGGCCCTGCAGGCGCAGCAGCTCGGCACCGGGCACGCGATGCTGCAGGCCGTTCCGGGAACCCCGGAAGACAACCAGGTCCTGGTGCTGTTCGGTGACGTGCCGTTGCTCACGACGGCGACGCTGAAGACGCTCCTCGACGCGGCAGAGGGCGACGACCTGCTGGTCCTCACGGTGGACATGGAAGACCCGACGGGTTACGGCCGCATCCTCCGCGACGGAGAGCGGGTCACCGGCATCGTCGAGGAAAAGGACGCGAGCGCCGCGCAGAAAGCGATCGCCGAGATCAATACCGGCGTGATGCTGTGCCCGGCCGCGAGACTGAAAACATGGCTCGGCCGGCTGAGCAACGATAACGCGCAGGGCGAGTATTACCTGACCGACGTCATCGCCATGGCGGTGGCGGACGGTGTCGCCGTTCACGGCGTGAAGGCACGAAACCAGGTGGAGGTGATGGGTATCAACGACAGGAAACAGCTCGCGGAAGCCGAGCGAGCGCTGCAGGCGAGACTGGTCGAGGAGCTGATGAGCGAGGGCGTGGGCTTCGCCGATCCGGCCCGTGTCGATATTCGCGGCAAGCTGACCTGCGGCAGGGACGTGTTCATCGATGTCAATGCCGTGTTCGAGGGTGAGGTCCGGTTAGGCAACGGCGTGCGCGTCGAGGCCAACAACGTGATCCGCGACAGCGCGCTGGGCGATGGTGTCGTCGTACACCCGAACTGCCACATCGAGGGCGCGGTAGCCGGCGATGACTGCGAGATCGGCCCGTTCGCCCGGCTGCGGCCGGGCGCCGAACTCGCTGAAAACGTGAAAGTCGGCAACTTCGTCGAGATCAAGAAGAGCACGATCGCCGAGGGCAGCAAGGTCAACCACCTGACCTACATCGGCGATAGTGAGATCGGGGTCAACGTCAACGTGGGGGCCGGTACGATAACCTGCAATTATGACGGAGCGAACAAGCATCGAACGAAAATCGGCGACGGAGCCTTCATCGGTTCGGGCGTCAATCTCGTGGCGCCGGTCGAAGTGGGCAGCGGCGCCACGGTCGGTGCCGGCTCGACCATTACGAAAAACGTCGCGGCCGACCAGTTGACGCTGGAACGCAGCAAGCAGCTGACCGTGAAGGGCTGGAAGCGGCCGACGAAGAATAACTGACCCGGGAAAACCAGGAGCAAAGTCTCATGTGCGGAATTGTCGGCGCAATCGCCGAAAGAAATGTCGTCCCGATACTGGTAGAGGGCCTGCGCCGCCTCGAGTATCGCGGCTACGACTCGGCGGGCGTCGCCATCCTGCAGGACGACGGGTCGATCGGCCTCTGCAAGACCGTCGGCAAGGTGGCCGAACTGGAGGAAAAGCTCGAGGCGAGTCCGCTGCGCGGCGTGCTCGGCGTGGCCCATACGCGATGGGCAACTCACGGCGGCGTGACCGAGGCGAACGCACACCCTCACCTGTCCGGCGATCGCGTGGCCGTCATTCATAACGGCATTATCGAGAACTACCTGGAGATCAAGCACGAGCTCGAGGGAAAGGGCTACGAGTTCGTCTCGGAGACCGATACCGAGGTCGCTGCGCACCTCGTGTACGACAACCTGCAGCAGGGGCTCGGCCTCGTCGAGGCGGTGCAGAAAGCCGTCGCGCGCTTTACCGGCGCGTTCGCGCTGCTGGTCGTCGACGCGGAGGATCCGGATCGTTTCGTGGTAAGCCGGGTCGCAAGCCCGCTGGTCATCGGCCTCGGCATCGGCGAGAACTACGTTGCGAGCGGCGTGCCCGCACTGCTGCCCGTGACGCAGCGCTTCATCTACCTCGAGCAGGGCGATATCGCCGAGATCACGCGCGACGAGGTGAACATCCTCGGCCTGGACGGCAAGCCGGTGAAGCGCGAAATTCACGAGACACAATGGAGTGCCGACTCGGCGGAGAAAGGCCCTTACCGCCATTTCATGCTCAAGGAGATCTTCGAGCAGCCCAGCGCGCTGGCGAATACGCTGTATGGGCGCATCGAAGGCGGTAAGGTCGTGGCCGACTCGTTGGGACCGCAGGCGGCAGAGATGCTCGCCGGCGTCGAGAATATCCACCTAGTCGCCTGCGGCACGAGCTACCACGCGGGCTGTATCGCCAAGTACTGGATCGAATCGCTGGCGGGTGTCACCTGCCAGGTCGAGATTGCCAGCGAATACCGCTACCGGCATGTCGTCGTGCCACCCAACACGCTGTTCCTGACGCTGTCGCAGTCCGGCGAGACCGCCGATACGCTCGAGGCGCTGCGCATAGCCAAGCAGTCGGGATACGTCGGCTCGCTGACCGTATGTAACAGTGCCCACAGCTCCATGGTGCGCGAGTCGGACCTTTGCATGATGACCCAGGCCGGCCCGGAGATCGGAGTCGCGAGCACCAAGGCATTCACGACCCAGCTCCTGTCGATGCTTATCGTCACGTTGATCCTCGCCCGGCAGCGCGGCATGAGAGAGGAATTTGAGGCCGAGCTCGTGCCGCACGTCCTGCATGCGGCGGCTGCCGTCGAAGATGCGCTGCAAATGAACGACGACCTGAAGCACCTTGCCGAAGACTTCGCAGAGAAAGAGCACACGCTGTTCCTCGGCCGCGGGCCGATGTGGCCGGTGGCGATGGAGGGCGCGCTCAAGCTCAAGGAGATCTCGTATATTCACGCCGAAGC
>DATHRM010000105.1:0-2894 GCA_035465295.1 Woeseiaceae bacterium
CTGGCGCTGCTTACGACGACTATTTCCAAGGCGTCTTCGAGGAGCGCGCCGAGAAGCAGGCGATCCGGCTGAAGCTACGCATCGACGCCCCGCCGACGCCCACGTTCCGGCAATACTTCATCGAGGCGATCCGGACGCGCAAGCCCACGCCGCTCGACGGGCATCTGGGCTATCGCTCGCAAGTGGCGGTGGCGCTGGGCGTGGAGGCGTACCGGCAGAACAAGGTGACATTCTTCGACCCGAAGATGGAGCGGATGGTGGACCAGCCGGCGGGGTAAGGCACACGACCTTCAGCGGGCCGCTTAGTTCGACACCGTGGTCTGGTGGAACTACGTATGCATTCCTTTCGGACCCTCACCCTGTCAGACCGGCCACTCCCTCTTCTGATTTCGGCCGATTTGCCTGCCCTCTAGTGGACTGTCTTTGAGTAACATTATCCATGCGAGAGGCGCCTTCTTGGTGTGCCGTTCGAAGCTGCGCCGTTCGTCTTGACCAGTGGCCAGCGTAGGGATCTCGAAGAGATATCCCGTTCTCAGTCGCTGCCGGCGGGCTTCGTGTTGCGAGCCAAGATCCTGCTGTTGCTTGCCGACGGCCTCTCCTACCAAGCCGTCGCGGAAAAGCTCGATACGTCCACGCCCACCGTCGGCAAGTGGAAGAGACGTTTCCTCGAGCAAGGTCTCGACGGGCTGGAAACGCATCGTCCCGGCCAGCCGCCTTCCAAGCTCACCCCACGCCTGCGCGCCCGCATCCTGGCCGCGACCCGCCGAAAGCCCGCTGACGGCTCGACGCACTGGTCCTGCCGTAAACTCGCCTCTCACCTCGGCGTCGGCAAGGACCTCGTTCATCGCGTCTGGCGCGAGGCCGGCCTGAAGCCGCATCGGCTGGAGCGCTACATGGCCTCGAACGATCCTGATTTTGAGCGCAAAGCAGCCGACATCATCGGCCTCTACCTCGATCCGCCGCAGCATGCCGCCGTTTTCTGCGTCGATGAGAAGACGGCGATTCAAGCGCTCGACCGCCGCGATCGCATCCTACCGTTGTCGCCCGGCCGCGCCGAGCGCCACGGCTTCGAGTACAAACGCAACGGTACGTTGTCGCTCTACGCGGCGTTGAACACCGGCACCGGACAGGTGCAGGGCAAGACCGCAGCGCGGCACACGAGCCAGGAGTTCGTCGATTTCCTCGAACAAGTCGTGCGGAGCGTCGAGCCTGAGCGCGAGGTCCACATCATCTGCGACAACCTCTCGGCGCACAAGACCAAGCTGGTCGACGCCTTCCTCAACCAACACTCCAACGTCCGACTACACTTCACGCCCACCTACTCGTCCTGGCTCAACCAGGTCGAGCTTTGGTTCTCGAAGGTGCAGCGTGATGTCATCGCGCGCGGCGTGTTCACCTCCACCGCCGACCTGGCTCGCAAGCTCCGCCGCTACATCAACGCCTATTCCAAGACCGCCAAGCCTATCCGTTGGCGCTACGACAATCCCTCACGCCGCATTCGCCATGCAAAAACTTCCTCTGCGACAGTCCACTAGTGCGACGCCTGCAATCCCAAGGAGCGCGCATCCAGTGCGCGCAAGCTCTTGCGGCCTACGTAGAAGCAAACACGAGCAATAGGCCCTTTGACGGGATTGCTGTTGAGATATCGCCAGAGCGCCGGGATAAACCGGCATGTTGTTGGGAATGAGAGAGTCCTACAAGGAAGGAGTAGCGAACCACCTTGACCTCGAGTCTTGCGGGCGGCGTCGCGAGGCGTCGGTCGAAGCGTAGACAGAGGCATCGGCGGGCCGGGCTATAGAGCTTCGAAAAATTACTGTTCCAGGGCGCCGACCACGTTGGCGAGATGGGAAGGCAACACGGGCGTCTGCGCTAACCGCGAGCAGGCGATCCGGCCCTGCGTAGTCAGAGAACCTGAGCACGTCGAGAAACAGCATGCGCGAGAACCGGGAGATCTCTGCGGCCTCTCGAAGGAATCGAGAGCGGTCCGAGAAGGCGCTGAGCCGTACGGCGGACGTGTACGCCGCAGAGAAGTCTGACCAGGCCATAGTGTGCGCTGAGCAGCGCGTTGTTCGGGAGGGTTGAAGTCCCTCTGGCGCTCGGATGAGGAGCGCTATATCCGAAAGCGGGGGTAATGCCTCGCTGGCCGGAGTGAGAGAACCGGTATGGAGAAGCCTAAACGGGCACGCAGGCGAAAGCCGGAAACAGCCAAGGCGAACCTAGAGCCGCCTCTCGCGGATTCCGGAGGGCAGGGTGTCCGCCGCGAGGCGGGATCCGAAGGGCATGAGGAGAACTGCCGGGCCGTAATCGATGGGGGCTGCCCCGAAGATGAACCGGTCGGCCAAAGGCGGGGCAAGGTCGAGCCTGCACTATGGAGGCGAAGGCGTTACTCATTCACCCGCCGCACCAAGGTGTTTGCGGACGGCACGGCAGGGAAGAACAGCGTGTGACCTCAGGAGGACTGGCCGGGTCCGCGGGCGGCGCCGCGGTAAGCAAGCCTATAAGCGGAGACGCGAAGCGGCGAGCGACGCCCGGTCAGTAGTCGGACGGCCGAATAGTACCGCAAGCGCGGCGAAAGCCGCGTGACCGAGCGATCGGCGACCGGAGTGGGTCGGGGAAGGCGGCCGGCGAAGAGGGTGGGAAAGAGAAACGAAGCCAGAGAGTAAAGGCGGCGAGGATGGAAAGTTCCTTGAGTGAAAGACCCGAACATCGTCGTCGGAGGAGACTGGCGGAGTGGATCAATCCGACCGCTGCGAAGAAGGTGCACTCGTTAATCGACAAGGTGTACCAGCGGAAGAACTTGGAGATGGCCTGGGATCGTGTCAAGGCGAACCGGGGAAGTGGAGGCGTTGATGGGCAGACTCTGGCGGACTTTGAAGAGCAACTCGATCCGCAGT
>DATHRM010000106.1:0-5649 GCA_035465295.1 Woeseiaceae bacterium
GCCGTTTGCCAGTGCGCACGTAGAACGTGACGTTCGACCAGCGCCAGTTGTCGATTTCGAGCTTCAGCGCAACGAAAGTCTCGGTGCTGCTGTTGCTCTCACCGAGCTCCTCCGCGTAGCCGGCGACGGTCTTGCCGCTGATCGCGCCGGCCGTGTACTGCCCGCGCACCGTGCTGGTCCGCACGGCATCCCGGGTGATCGGGCGCAACGCCCGCAGCAACTTTATCTTCTCGTCCCGCACCGCATCGTGATGCAGGCAGGACGGCGCCTCCATGGCGACCAGGCACACGAGCTGCAGGAGGTGGTTCTGCACCATGTCGCGCAGTGCGCCGATGTTGTCGTAGTACTCGACGCGTCCGCCGACACCGAGATCTTCCGCAACCGTAATCTGCACGTGGTCGATCGCGCCGCGGCGCCACAACGGCTCGAACAGGGAATTGGCGAAACGCAGCGCGAGCAGGTTCTGCACCGTCTCCTTGCCGAGATAATGGTCGATGCGGTAAATCTGGTTTTCCGCGAAGCAGTCGCCCACTTCGTTATTGATCGCGCAGGCCGACTCGTAGTCATGCCCCAGCGGTTTCTCGAGGACGATACGGCTGTCGGCGGTAACCAGGCCGTTCTTCTTCAGGCCCTGCGCAATGGTCCCGAAAAGATTCGGCGCCGTCGCGAGGTAGGCGACGCGGATGCGGTCTTCGGCGCCCGCGAGCACGTCGGCGAGCGCGCCCCAGTTATCGTGGTCGTAAGCGTCGCTCTGCACGTAATGAATGCGCTCGCGCAGCTTCGCCCACTCGGCATCCTCGAAGTCACCGTCCGCAAGGTTTTCCCGCAGCGCCGCCTCGACGAGACCCAGGTAGTCGTCGCGGCCGAGTTCGCCACGGCTCGCCGCGATAATGCGGCTGTCGCCGGTTATCTGGCCGTCGCGCTCGCGGTGATACAGCGCCGGCAGCAGCTTGCGCATTGCCAGGTCACCGGTGCCGCCGAATATGACGAGGTCGAATACATCGACCGGTACGAAGTTTGCCATCGAGAAATCCTCTGCAAGCTGAAATTTTACTACGAAATTACCCGAAATTGACAATTTTTCTGGATTCTAGGCAATTTTTTTTGTAGTTTTACTACATGCTCAACCGTATCGAACAGCAGTCCGGCTCCCTGAGCCGCGCCGAGAGGCGCGTCGCCGACTGGGTGCTCGCGCATCCGCGGCAGGCCGCCGACGCGACCCTTGCGCAGGTCGCGCGCGAATGCGGCGCCAGCGAGCCCACGGTCATCCGCTTTTGCCGCCGTGTGGGGCTCACGGGTTTCCGCGAGCTGACGATACGCCTGACCGAGGCGCTGAGCCGCCCTGCCAGTTACGTGCACCGCGACGTCAATGCCGACGACGCCACCGCCGATGCGGTAACCAAGGTGCTCGACGCCGCCATCTCGTCGCTGATAGACATGCGCGCGCAGCTGTCCTCCATCCCCGTCGGCGAGGCCGCAGCCATGCTGGGCAAAGCACGGCAGATCACGTTTATCGGGCTCGGAGCATCCGGGCACGTGGCGACGGATGCGTGCCACAAGTTCTTCCGGCTCGGCACGCCCTGCAGCGCGCACACGGACACGCCCAGCATACTGCAGGCCGCGGCGATTGCCGGGCCGGACGACGTCCTGGTCATCGTCTCCCATCTCGGGGGCTGGCCCGAACTCGACCGGGCCGCGGCGGCCGCCCGGGACAACGGCGCCACCGTCATCGCAATGACGAACCCTGCATCCCGGCTGGCCCGCATCGCGACCGTGGTCTTCGGCTGGGATCCCCACGAAGACACGAGTGTCTACACGCCGATGAGTTCGCGCCTCGCGCAGCTCGCGCTGCTCGACGCACTGTACGTCGCTTTCGCGCTGTCGCTCGGCGACCTGGCTGCCGAAAAGCTGCGGCGCAGCAAGGACGCGCTGGCGCCGAAACCTGCCCACACCGACAGCGGAGGCTAAACCAGGCCCGAAGTGATCCAGCGCTAGGTACTTCCCCGCATTGCTGTTTTAGACCTGTTCAAGCACAAATACGGCAAGCATGAGGGAGGGCGGATGCACCGCCCAGGGAGTACGAAATGCGCAGGTACATCGTTTCCGTTCTTGCCATATTCTCGCTGGCATTCAGTGCCAACGTCGCCGCGGGCGACTACGAAAACGGTCGCGCAGCCTACGACATCGGCAACTTCGAAAAAGCAATGGCGCTATGGGCGCCGGCCGCGGAGAGCGGTGACGCCGACAGCCAGTACGGCATGGGGCTCTTGTATTCCGAGGGCATTGTGGTGCCGATGGACGATAACGAGGCCCTGAAATGGTTCGGCCTTGCCGCCGAGCAGGGACATGGCGAGGCGCAGTACAAGCTTGGCGTGATGCATGCCAACGGCTGGGGCGTGCCCATGAGCGAAGCCGAGGCCATGAAATGGTACAAGCTCGCCGCTGAAAACGGCGTCACCGCCGCCCAGGTCAGCCTTGGCACCATGTACCAGAACGGCTTCAGCGTCGAGCAGGACAAGATCGAGGCGTTCAAGTGGTTCGCCGTCGCGGCGAAACTCGGCGACGAGGACGCTCGCCTGCACCAGGAGTACCTCGCCGAACGCATGCCGGCCGAGGAACTCGCCAAGGCCGACGCCAAGGTCAACGCCTGGTTCAACGATCACCAGACGATGCTGGCGGAAAGCCGCTAGACGCCGACACATGCCCAGAGGACGGCCATCCGCCGTCCGTGACAACCGGGCGCCCTCAGCGGCGCCCCGGATTGTTATTGCGGGACCGCCGCGTCCGCTATAGTTCTCCTCCGGAATTCGACGCCAGGCTGAGGAGACTGTATGCGAATGGCTGACCGCCGGGCCGGTGCCGGCATGCACATCACGTCGCTGCCGGGTCCGCACGGTATCGGCGAGATCGGCGGCCCTGCCCGCGCCTTCATCGATCGCCTTCGCGACATGAACCTGACCGTCTGGCAGTTCCTGCCGACGGGCCCGACGGCCTATGGCGATTCGCCCTACCAGCCGCTGTCGACGTTCGCCGGCAACGAGATGCTGATCGGCATTGGCGACCTCGTCGAGCAGGGCTTCCTGGCGCAAAAGGACGCAGGTGAACTGACAGCTCTGCCCGCCCACACTGTCGACTACGGTACGCTGATCCCCATCAAGAGCCGACTGCTCGCGCTGGCGGCGGAGCGTTTCCGGGAGGTGGCAGGCCCCGAACTCGAATCGGCCTGCGATCACTTCCTGGCGGAGCACGACGAAAAATGGCTGCACGACTACGCCCTGTTCCGGATCCTGAAAGCACGCTACGCGGATCGCCCCTGGCCGGAGTGGCCGACACAATACGTTCATCGGGACAGCGGCGCGCTTCGCCAACTCGAGAAATCCGCCGGCCGCGAGATCGAGCTGATCAAGATCATCCAGTTCCTGTTCCATTACCAGTGGCAGAGGCTGCGGGAACACGCCCGTGAGAAAGGCGTCTGCCTTTTCGGTGACATGCCGATCTACATCGCGCTCGACAGTTCCGATGCGTGGGCCAATCGCGACATCCTGCAACTCGACGAGGAAGGCCGGCCAAGCCACGTGGCGGGCGTGCCGCCGGACTATTTCAGCGCAGACGGGCAACTCTGGGGCAATCCCCTTTACGACTGGGAGAACCACCGCAAGACCGGCTACCGCTGGTGGATCGACCGCCTGCGCGCGTCGGCCCGACTGGCCGATCTCGTGCGCATCGATCATTTCCGCGGCTTCGAAGCCTACTGGTCCGTGCCGGCAGAATCCGGCACCGCCCGCACCGGCACCTGGGAGCCCGGGCCCGGGGACGCGATATTCGACGCCATGGAGGAGGACCTCGGGGATCTCCCGATCGTCGCCGAGGACCTCGGCGTCATAACGCCGGAAGTGGACGCCCTGCGCGAACGCCATCGGATCCCGGGCATGCATGTGCTGCAGTTCGACGTCGCGAACGAGAATATCGACGTCGGCGATTTCGACGAGAACTCGGTCTGCTACACCGGTACTCACGACAACGACACCACCGTCGGCTGGTTCCATGGCAGCCCGGGCGACATGCGGTCCCGCGAGGAGATTGTCGCCACGCAGGAGGCCGCGATCCGCGTCACCGGCGGACGACCGGAGACGATCCACCTGGACATGATCCGCACCGCGTTTGCGACCCGCTCGAAAATCGCGATCGCGCCGATGCAGGACTACCTCGGACTCGGTTCCGAGGCCCGTCTCAACGTGCCGGGCACGTCCGCCGACAACTGGCGTTGGCGCCTGCAGGACGCACAATTGACGGACGCAGTTTGCGACAATGTTGCGGCAATGGCAGCGGCTGCGGGACGCGCGCCGGCCGAATAGCGCACGCCCTGCGCGACCTCGGGCCGGTCACAGTGTACCCTGCAGCACTGACCCACGACCGTCGACTGCGGAGGTACGAATTAATGGTCAAGAACGGCGCCACCGAAGACGCACGTTTTGTCAGCCGGCTCACGAGGGAGACACTGGCGCTTATTCTCGCCGGCGGCCAGGGGTCGCGGCTGCACGAGCTCACCGACTGGCGCGCGAAACCCGCTCTGTATTTCGGCGGCAAATTCCGGATCATCGATTTTCCACTGTCGAACTGCATCAATTCGGGCATACGCCGCATCGGCGTGCTGACCCAGTACAAGGCGCATTCGCTGATACGGCACCTGGTGCAGGGCTGGTCGTGGTTTCGCGCCGGCGCCGGCCAGCGCGAGTTCGTCGAGATCCTGCCGGCGTCGCAGCGCGTCGGCGGCGAGTGGTACCGCGGCACCGCCGATGCGATTTACCAGAACCTGGACATCTTCCGCACACACGATCCGCGCCTGGTGCTGATCCTCTCCGGCGACCACGTCTACAAGATGGACTACGGCCCGTTTCTTGCCGCGCACGCCGAGCAGGAGGCGGACATGACCGTTTGCTGTCTCGAGGTGCCGCTCGAGGAAGCGGCCAGGCAGTTCGGGGTAATGACCGTCGACGAAACCGGGCGCGTCATCAAGTTCACGGAAAAGCCCGAGCACCCGGACCCCGTGCCCGGCAAGCCGGACATCTGCCTCGCGTCGATGGGCAACTACGTATTCAACACCGAGTTTCTCTACGAGCAGGTCATCAAGGATGCCGATACGGTCGGCACACAGCACGACTTCGGCCGCAATATCATTCCGTCGATCATCAACAATTACCGGATCTATGCCTACCCGTTTCGCGACCCCGACACCGGTGAGCAGGCCTACTGGCGCGACGTCGGCACGCTGGACGCGTTCTGGGAGGCGAACATGGAACTGGTCGCGGTAACGCCGCAGCTCGACATGTACGACAAGGTCTGGCCGATATATACCCACCAGACACAGGACCCGCCCGCGAAATTCGTCTTCGACGAACAGGACCGCAGGGGCTATGCGCTGAACTCGATGGTATCGGGCGGCAACGTCATCTCCGGGGCGTTCATCAATCGCTCACTGCTGTTCTCCCGCTGCCACGTGCACTCCTACAGCACCATCGAGGACTCCGTGGTCCTCCCGGATGTCGATATCGGCGAGCATTGCCGCGTCAAACGAGCGATCATCGACCGCGGCACGGTGCTCGAGGCCGGCACGGTCATCGGCGAGGACCCCGAGGCCGATCGGGAGCG
>DATHRM010000107.1:0-1507 GCA_035465295.1 Woeseiaceae bacterium
GACTGGTTCGTCAAGTCGAAAATGGACGGCGCCTGGCAGCTGGTGGCGGTTGCCTTCGACCTGTATCCGACGCCGGTGCCGACGCCGTTGCACGACCTGCGCCCGGCGCGCGACACCTGCGAGCAGTGCCACTGGCCGACCAAGCACATCGGCGACAAGCTGCGCGTCATCAAGCACTACCGGGAAGACGAGGAAAATACAGAACTGACGACCGCACTCGTCATGAAAGTCGGCGGTGTTGAAGGCACCGGCGGCACCGGCATCCACTGGCACGTCGATCCGGACGTCACGATACGGTATCGCTCCGACGAAACGCGCGAGGAGATCTACGAAGTGGAAATGACGCGGGCCGACGGTTCCGTCGTGACCTATGCGGATCGCAAGGCGCCGGAGGAAGAGGGCATGTGGCGCACGATGGACTGCGTGGATTGCCACAACCGGCCCAGCCATATCTACAAGCCGGCGCATGTCGAAGTGGACCGCGTCATCAACGAGGGCCTCGTGGACCGCTCACTGCCGTACGTAAAGCGTGAGGGAGTGCGAATCATCGATCAGCAGTTCCCGTCCCACGAAGCGGCGCGCGAGTCCATTATCGCGGAGCTGCAGGCCTACTATGCCGAGAATTATCCGGAGGTGGCCGAAGAAAAGGCCGGCGCTATTCTCGCTGCCGGCGAGGCGCTGGCCGGCGCCTACGCCGTCAACGTCTTCCCGCAAATGGAAGTCTGGTGGGATACGTATCCGAATCACATCGGCCACGAGCAATCGGACGGCTGCACCCGGTGCCACAATCGCAAAATGAGAACCGAGGACCGCGAACAGATCCGCAACGACTGCGATCTGTGTCACCTGGTTCTCGCCGAAGAAGAAGAGTCCCCTGACCTCGTAACCATGTTGCAAAACGAATGAACACAATCAACCCGACAACCACTGCAAGGCGCCAGCTGACTTACGAAGTTATCAGTGGTGGCAGCGGGCTTCTGCTGGCGCTGTTCATGTGGGGCCACATGGTCCTTGTCGGGTCGATCCTGACCGGTGAACGCGGCTTCAACTGGCTCGCGACGATGCTCGAGGATTACTACATCGCCCAGCCGACCGTCGCGGTAGTTCTCGTGCTGTTCTGCACGCACGCCGTGCTGGCGAGCCGGAAAATTCCCGCGCAGCTCAGGGAGCGCAAGAAAATGCTGGAACTCGGCAAGGGGCTGAATCGCTCGGGCCGGGAGAGCGTTCCTTCGGCGAGCGAGTTTTCGCCGTTCCATCCGCACACCGAGTCCCTGCTCTGGATCTGGCAGGTGCGCACGGGAATGATCATTCTCGTAATCGGCAGCTTCCATATCATCCTGCTGGGCATGGACGTGCTGACGGGGCTCTTCGGAGCGAGGGTCGGGATCGAGGCGATGACGACTTTTGAACGCGTCCAGGCCGGCCTCTGGCTCCCGTACGCGATCCTGCTCGTCTGCGTGGAGTTCCACGCCGGCATCGGGCTTTACCGGCTCGCCACCAAGTGGGG
>DATHRM010000108.1:0-6650 GCA_035465295.1 Woeseiaceae bacterium
TGCAGTCGCTCGGCCACGTGCCGATCCGCGTCGACGAGTCGGCGACGAAGAAGAAAGCGCACGGTATCCGGCTGCGCCGCGAGCGCATCACCGACGAGCAGATCGGCGACGTCACCCGCGAACTCAGCACCCTGCTGCAGGCGGGGCTGCCGCTCGATCGCGCCCTCGGGATACTCATCACGCTCGCAGACGGCGATGTGCTCAAAGAGATGCTCGAAGACGTCCGCGACCGCGTCAAGGAAGGCTCGACGCTCGCGGACGCCATGGAAGCACAGGAATCCGTTTTCAGCCGCTTCTACCTGAGCCTGCTCAGGGCCGGCGAGTCCGGCGGCGCGCTCGAGGTGGTGCTGGAAAGGCTTGCCGATCACATGGAAAGCGCGAAGGAGATGCGCAGCACGCTGTCGTCCGCACTGATGTACCCGGCGATACTGGTGGTCGTCGCGATTGTCTCGATTTTTATCCTGCTGGGCTACGTCGTGCCGCAGTTCACGCAGATGTTCGACGGCATGGGCGAGGCCCTGCCGCTGTCGACACGGATCACGATCGCGGTCGGCGAGACGCTGCAGGCCTACGGCTGGGTGCTGGTCCTGCTCGCAGCCGGCGCATTCTGGTTCGTACGCCGCCAGCTTGCCGACCCGAAAACGGCCTACAAGTGGCACGCGTGGCTGCTGCAGACGCCGTTCCTCGGCGTCATCGTCGTGAAGATGGAAGTGGCGCGCTTCGCGCACACGCTGAGCACGTTGCTGCACAACGGCATCCCGCTCCTGAAGGCGCTCACGATCGTCAAGGACACGATGGGCAACCGCGTACTGGCGAACGGCATCGACAAAGTGACCGGCCAGCTCAAGGAAGGCCAGAGCCTCGCCGACCCGCTCGCCGACGTCCCCCATTTCCCCTCCTTCGCGACGCACATGATCCGCGTCGGCGAGGAGTCCGGCGAACTCGAATCGATTCTCGCCAAGGTCGCCGAGACCTTCGACCGCGACACGCAGGTCACCATCAAGCGCACGATGACGCTGCTCGAGCCCATGCTGATCCTGGTGCTCGGCGTAGTCATCGCCGCCGTGATCATTTCGATACTTGTCGCGATCCTTTCCATCAACGAACTCGTGATCTGATTCGGAGGAAGAAGATGATGCCGCACACGAGAAAATACCAACCACGACGCCAGTTCGGCTTCACGCTGATCGAACTGCTCGTCGTGCTGCTCATACTCGGGCTGCTTGCCGGCCTGGTCGGGCCGCGCGTCCTGAAATACCTCGGAGGTGCCAAGACCGACACCGCGCAGCTGCAGATCGAGGAATTCGGCGCAGGACTGGACCTCTTCCACCTCGAGGTCGGGCGTTACCCGACGACCGAGGAAGGCCTCACGGCGCTGTCGGTCGAACCGACCGGCGTCGACAACTGGAACGGGCCTTATCTCAAGAAGAAAGACATCCCCAGGGATCCCTGGGGTAACGACTATCACTACCGCGCACCCGGCCAGAACGGCGACTACGACCTGTATTCGCTGGGCGCCGACAACGCGGACGGTGGTGAGGGCGAAGACGCGGACGTAGTGAGTTGGTAACGACACGCAACAACCCGATTTTCAGAACAGCCGGCTTTACGTTGCTGGAGCTGCTGGTCGTGCTCGCGATCGCGGGCATGCTGGTGGCACTGGTGCCGGCAGCGGTGTCGGCCGTGGTGCCCGGCACGAAAGCGAGAACAGCCGCTTACGACATGGCGTCGACCTTGCGCGACGCCCGTAATCTCGCGATCAGCCAGAGCACCCCGGTCGACGTCGTGTTCGACCTCGAGTCCGCGTCCTACGCGATCGCGGACTCACACCCTACAGTTTTGCCCCGTGGCATGGCGCTCGTCATCCAAGAACGCAGCGGCTACGTCAGTGAGACACGTCGTGTCGCGGGGCAATCTTCCTTCGACCGCAAGGAGCCGGTCACGTTGCGGTTTTACCCCGACGGCAGCTCGAGCGGGCTCGACGTCCGCCTCGGTCCCGAGGCCGGCGGCGGCTACGTCGTGAGCATCGACTGGCTCTTCGGCGGCGCCAGCGTGACGCAGGTGAAGGGCGATGCGATTTGATCGCCGACAACTCGGTGGCCGACAAACCGGCTACACCCTCATCGAGGTACTCGTCGCCTTCATGATCCTGGCACTGGCGCTGACCGTGCTGCTGCGTATTTTTTCGGGGGGCCTGCGCAACGTCTCGGTTTCATCGGACTATGCAACGGCCACGCTGATCGCCGAGTCGCGACTCGCTGCCGCGGGCATCGATATACCGCTGACGCCGGGAGAGACATCCGGCACCGAGGGCGAGCGCTTCGAATGGACCGTCAACGTGCAGGACTACCTGCCGTGGCCGGGCTACCGTTCCGCTGCCAGGGGCGTCGATGCCTACCGCGTGACGGTGACGGTCGAATGGCCCAACGGCAACAACACCCGCAGCGTCGGGCTGAGCACCGTTCGGCTTCGCACCGAGGGAGGCGTCGGCTCATGAGGCGTTCCTCCGGATTCACTCTGATCGAACTGCTCGTGGCCATCATGATCCTCACGCTGTTCATGACCGCGGCGATGGGCGCGGTGCGTATCGCGAGCAAGAGCACGACCGCGGGCGTGGTGCGCGCCGACACGACGGAAGAAATGCGCGCCGTGTCGGACTTCCTGCGGCGCCAGTTCGCGCAGCTCCCGCGCATGACGATCGGGGAAGGCCAGGACGAACGCCTCGCCTTCGCGGCCGACCAGAAGAACCTGCGCTTCATCGCGCCCGCCCCGCTCTACTCGCGCGGTGCCGGGTTCATCATCTACACGCTCGCAGCCAAACGCACCGACGAGGGCCGCGAGGTGCTCACGCTCTCCTACGCGCCTTTCGATCCCGGCAGCGAGCGCTTCGAGGGATTTCGGTCGACGGAGCCGATGATCCTGACCGCGGCCTTCGAGACCGTCGAGTTCGAATATTTCGGCGCCGAGAAGGAGAAAGACCGGCCCGACTGGACGCCGGTCTGGAGCGACGATGCCGAACGGCTGCCGAACGCGATCCGCATCCGCACCCGCACGGAATTCGGCGGCGCCGGCTGGCCGGACCTGTTCTTCAACCTGCGCTCCGGTAATACGTCATGATGCGGGGACATGCAGTGTCGATCCGGCGCCGGCAGGACGGCATGGCGCTCATCGTCGTGCTGTGGCTGGTCGTGCTCCTGAGCATCATGGCCGCCGGCCACTCGCGCAACGTGCACACGGATACCACGCTCGCAGCGCGCCAGGTGCAGTCCGCGAAAGCGCGCGCGCTCGCCGAGGCCGGCATCAACCACGTGATCCTCGAGATGCTCGCCGCGGATTCCGACAGGAAGCTGCCCGTCGACGGCAGCCTGTTCACGGTCCGCATCGGGGAAGACGACGTTACGATCGCGATCCGCGACGCCGCCGGTTTCGTCGACCTGAACGCCGCGAAGCCGGAACTCCTGGACGCCACGCTGAAAGCGTGTGACGTCGATGAAACGGCGCGGCGCGACCTCGTCGACGCCATCCTCGACTGGCGCGACAGCGACGACCTGGCGCACCTGCATGGCGTCGAAGACGACGACTATATTGCAGCGGGTGTCGCGTGGACGTCGCGTGACGCCCCGTTCGAATCCGTTGACGAACTCAAGTACCTGCCCGGCATGAGCCAGGCGCTCTACGACCGGCTCGCACCTTACGTCACCGTTTTCTCGGGCCGCGGCGGGCTGAATCTCGAATACGCACCACCGGCACTGGTCGCCGCATTGACTGGCGAGGAAGTGCCGATGGCGGAGCCGGACGGCCCGGACCGCAAGACCGGCGTGCCGGGCAACGGCACGTTTCACGTCTACGCGAGCGCGACGGGGAACTCGGACACGGTTGCGGCCATCGAGGCCGTCGTTCGCATAGGTCGTGCGTCGACATCGCCGTTCACGATCCTCGACTGGCGCGAGCCGCCGCGGGCCCCGTTCCCGCCCCGCGCAGGAGTACAGGGATGAACATGAGCGTCCAACGCAGCCTGCAGCCTCTGCGAATCCGGTATGCGGATCCGCTGCTCGGTCGCCTGCGCACATTCTGGCGCTGGTGGTCCGGAGAACTCGTCGAGTTACTGCCGGAAAAACTGCAAAAAGCGATCGCGCAGCGCCGGCAACGGCTGTTTGTCGAGTTGGATGATGACGCGTTGCTGCTGAGCCTCGGTAACCACGCCGCGCAGCGCGAGGTATTGCGGCTGCCGCTCGATACGCCGGATGTCGAAGACGCCGATATTCCGCGCGAGGTCCGGCAGACGATATTGCTCGTGCCTGACGACAGGGTACTGGCCCGGCGCATCAGCCTGCCGGCCGCCGCCGAAGAGAATCTCCGCGAGGTGCTCGGCTTCGAGATGGACCTGCATACGCCGTTCGAAGCGTCGGAGGTCTATTACGACTACACGATCGTCGGGCGCGACAGCAATCGGCAACAACTGACGGTCGACCTGGTGTACGCGCCGCGGGAAGCGGTGGTCGACCTCGTCGACGCAGCATCGAAGCTCGGCATGAAGACCGACGTCGTCACCTGCCGCCGCCGCGACAATGCAAACCTGCAGCCGGTAAACCTGCTGCCGCTGGAACTCCGCCGTGCGCGGCGCTTTGATGTAAAGAGTCTCAATCTTGCGCTCACGGCGCTGCTGGCGGTCCTGCTCGTCACGGCCATCACGATCCCGATCGTGCAGAAAAACCACGCCATCGCCGCGGTCGAAGCGCAGGTGCAGGCGGCTGCCGCCCAGGCACGCGAAGGCGCGGAGCTGCGCCAGGACCTCGAGAAGATGGCCGAGGCGTCCCAATTCCTGGTCGAGAAGAAAGCCTCCGACCTGATGATCGTCGAGCTCATCGACGAAATCAGCCGCATCCTGCCGGACCACACCTGGGTAGCAAGGGTTGACCTGTCGGGCAACGAGCTGCAAATACAGGGGCAGTCATCGTCCGCGTCGTCGCTGATCAGTATCGTCGAGTCGTCGCCCTGGTTCGAGAACGCCCGCTTCGGTTCGCCCGTCGTGCAGATCGCGGGCACGAATAACGAGCGCTTTCACATTGCGGCAAATGTCATCAGGGAACGAGCCAATCCGCAGGAGCAGCCGCAATGATCGAGAAACTCGACAAAAAGCAACGGAAGCAGCTCGCCATCGGCATTCTTGCCGCCGCGGTCATCGCGGTGCTCACGATCACGGCTGGACCGGTCTGGGTGGCCAATGCCTCGCGCCAGGCGGCGCTCGACGAGGCGCATGAACGCCTGCAGCGCTACGAGCAGATCAGTGCGCGCGATCGTGAGCTGCTGCCACAATACGAGGCGCTGCTGCAGAAGCAGCGATCGGCCGGCAATCACCTGCGCAGCGAGACCAGCGCCGTTGCGGGCGCGGAACTTCAGCGGCTCGTGAAGACGATAACCGCCACGAACCAGGCCCAGATTCTGAGTACCCAGCTGCTGCCCGTATCGGAAGAGCAGGGCTTCCTGCGCGTCGCACTCAAGGTTCGTCTGCGTGGCGAACTCCCGGCGATCCTGCAGTCGCTCTACGATATCGAGACGGACGACGTCTACATGTTCGTCGACAACATCGCACTGCGCGACAACATGTCGGGCCGCTCGCAGTACAGGGGTCAGCTCCGCCCGATGGATGCGGAATTCGAGCTGATCGCCTACATGCCGGAGGCGTCATGAAGATTGAAGTCTCTGTTAGCCGGCCGACCCGTCTGCTTATCGCGGGCAATCTCCTGGTCGCCCTGATAATCTCGGCCCAGCTGCTGCTCCCGGCGCATCCAGGCACGGCAAACGCGGCGTTGAAAGGAGAGGATAACGCAACGCTCCCGGACTTCGGTGACACAACTATCGCCGCACCGCCCATCGGGCAGCTCGTTGACATGATGGAGCGGCCGCTGTTCTTCCCGGACCGGCGCATGCCGGAGCCCGAAGTGGAACAGGCGCCGCCTCCTCCGACCACGCCGCTCAGGCTCAAGCTCGAGGGTATCGCGATCGCCGGCGGCTCACGCGTGGCCGTGTTACGTAATCTCAACGGCAACGGACTCGTGCAGCTTGCCGAGGGTCAGGCGCACGAGGGTTGGACGCTCGACGAGATCAGCTCGACGTCCGCGACGTTCAGCCGCGACGGCCAGCAATCCACGGAACTCGCTCTCGACCCCGTGAGCAACGGGGCCCGACGCTAACGCCTCCATCGCCGAACTGACCTTTCGGCCAGTCCGAACTGGTCGCCCTGCGGGTAGCGTTCCCGCGGCGGTTCGTTAGACTAGGCTTACTGAATTACTGATTCGCGAGGCCGCCGCGTGTTTAGACAAATCCGTAACCTGCTTGCCAGGTCCGCTGTCATTGCAGCGATGTTCTTGCTCACATCCGCGCCTGCTGTCGCCGACGATGCCGCGGCTGACACGGCTGCCGCCGAAGCGAAGGCGCGCGACTACTTTTCCAACGTCGAGCTGGTCGACCAGAACGGCCGCTCGGTGAAGTTTTACGACGAGGTCCTCAAGGACAACATCGTCGTGATCAGCTTCATCTTCACGAACTGCCAGTCGGCCTGCCCGCTGATGACGCGCAACCTGACGATGATCCGCGACATGCTGCGCGAGGACGAACGTCGCGCCATTCAGTTTGTCTCGATCAGCATC
>DATHRM010000109.1:0-10065 GCA_035465295.1 Woeseiaceae bacterium
GGCGACGACATCATGGGTTACCTCAGTTCCGGTCGCGGCATCGTGATTCACCGCAATACCTGCCGCAACCTCGCAAACTTCCGCAAACACTCGGAGAAGTGGATTGCCTGCAGCTGGGAGAACGATATCGATCGCGAGTTCGCGAGCCAGATCAAGGTCGAGACGATCAACAAGCCCGGTGTGCTTGCCGAAGTCGCGGCCACGATCGGCGACTCCGGCTCCAACATCGAGCAGGTCGAAGTCGTGGGCCGGCACGATGACTGTTCGGTGCTGTCGTTCCTGATCAAGGTGAAAGACCGCAAGCATCTCGCGCGCATCCTGCGTGACGTGCGCAACATGCAGAACGTCGTGCGCGTCGCCCGTGACTGCGCCTGAGACAATAAAGACCGGATGGATTCATGACCAAAGCAGCAATTCACACAGATAACGCGCCCGCCGCCATAGGCACTTACTCGCAGGCCATCGACGCCAATGGACTCGTGTTTTTGTCCGGGCAGATTCCGCTCGATCCCGCGACGATGGAGGTCGTCGGCGGCGACTTCGAGGCACGTGCGCGGCGCGTGTTCGACAACCTCGCCGCCGTTGCCGAGGCCGCGGGCGGGACACTGGACGACGTCGTCAAGCTGACGGTATTCCTGACCGACCTCGGCAATTTCGCGACCGTGAATGCCGTGATGGAAGACTACTTCAAGGAGCCGTTCCCGGCCCGCGCCGCGGTGGGCGTTGCATCGCTGCCCAAAGGCGTCGACGTGGAGGCGGACGCGATCCTAGCCATACCGCGGTGACCGTCGAACTCGATGCACCGGTGACCGCGCTTGCCGGCGTCGGGCCGGCGCTCGCAAAGAAACTCGAACGGCTGAACCTGTACCGGCTCGAGGACCTGTTGTTCCTGCTGCCGCTGCGTTATGAAGACCGAACGCAGCTGGTGAAGCTCGGCGCGCTCGTTCCCGGCGAGCGTTGCCTCGTGACGGGCGAGGTCCTGCTCGCCGAGACGGCGTATCGCGGCCGCCGCAACCTGCTGGTGCGCATCGGCGACGGCAGCGGGCAACTCACCCTCCGTTTCTTTCATTTCTCGCGCAGCCAGCAGGCGCAGTTTCGGCACGGCGTACGCGTGACCTGTTTCGGCGAGGTGCGCAAGGGCCGCGCCGGGTTCGAGATGATCCACCCGGAGTACCGGCTGCTGCGCGACGGCCAGGACCCTGTCATCAATGATTCGCTGACGCCGATTTATCCGGCAACCGAAGGCGTCCAGCAGGGGCGGCTGCGGAATCTCACGGAACAGGCGCTGCAGGCCATGCGCCGCACCCCGCCCGACGAATTGCTGCCCGACTCCATACGGGAGGAGCTTGCAATGCCGTCGCTGGCGGACGCGGTTCTCTACCTGCACCGGCCTCCGCCCGATGCGGACGTCGCGCTCATGACCGCGGGGCGTCATCCGTGCCAGCAGCGGCTGGCGTTCGAAGAGCTGCTTGCGCATTACCTGAGCCTCAAGAACCTGCGTGCGCTCGCGGATACGGAGTCGGCACCGGCGCTCAGCGGCGGCCGCGAGGAGGTGGAAGCGTTCGTCGGCACGCTGCCATTCGAACTCACGGGGGCACAGCAGCGCGTGACCGGGGAAATCCTCGACGACATGCAGGCGCCGCACCCGATGATGCGCCTCATTCAGGGCGACGTCGGTTCGGGCAAGACCGTCGTCGCCGCGATCGCCTGCCTCAAGGCCATGGCTTGCGGCGTGCAGGCCGGGATCATGGCGCCGACCGAACTCCTGGCCGAACAACACTGGCGCAGCTTCTCGGACTGGTTTCGGCCGCTCGGCCTGGAGCCGGCGTGGCTCGCCGGAAGCCAGAAGGCGGCGGCACGTCGCGAAGCACTCGCGGCGATTGCGGACGGCAGCGCGCCGCTGGTCGTGGGCACGCACGCCCTGTTCCAGGAAGGCGTCAGTTTTCACGATCTCGGTCTCGTCGTCATCGACGAGCAGCATCGCTTCGGCGTGCATCAGCGCATGGCGCTGCGGGAAAAAGGCGGCGGCGACAACGGCCATCCGCACCAGCTGGTCATGACGGCCACGCCGATCCCCCGCACGCTCGCGATGGCCGCTTATGCCGATCTCGACGTCTCCATCATCGACGAGCTGCCACCCGGGCGGCAGGCGGTCAGGACCGTCGCCATCCCCGAAACGCGCCGCGACGAGATCATCGAGCGCGTGCGCGCCGCGTGCGAAACCGGGCAGCAGGCCTACTGGGTTTGCCCGCTTATCGAGGAATCCGAAGCGCTCGACTACGAAGCCGCGCAGGCCAGTTACGAGATGCTGACGGCCGCGCTGCCGGAGCTGCGCGTCGGCCTCGTGCATGGCCGCATGCGGCCGGCCGAAAAAGAACGCGGCATGCGCGCTTTCAAGGAGGGGCTCATTCAGCTGCTGGTCGCGACGACGGTTATCGAGGTCGGCGTCGACGTGCCGAACGCGAGCCTCATGATCGTCGAGAACGCCGAGCGCATGGGACTGTCGCAACTGCACCAGTTGCGCGGCCGAGTCGGCCGCGGCGCCGCGCAGAGCCATTGCGTGCTGGTCTACAAACCGCCGCTCAGCAAGGCGGCGAAAACGCGTCTCGCCGTACTCCGCGATACCAACGACGGATTCGTCGTGGCGCAACGCGACCTCGAGCTGCGCGGTCCCGGCGAACTGCTGGGCACGCGCCAGACCGGTTTGCCCGACTATCGCATCGCGAACCTCATCCGCGACGCCGACCTGATGCCCAGGGTCCAGCTCGTCGCCGAACGCATCACGCGTGATGCGCCGGCGAAAAGCGAGGCGATCATACGCCGCTGGCTCGGCGACGCAGGACGTTACGGGAAGGTCTAGCCGCTAGGTGCGGCGCGACGCTTCTGGTAATTTAGCGGCGATGAAATTCCTGGTCGGCAATTTCGCCCCCGATATCGTTTCCCAGCTTCGCAACTACGCCAAGCTGATGCGCCTGGACCGGCC
This sequence comes from Woeseiaceae bacterium, assembly GCA_035465295.1. Classification (GTDB taxonomy): domain Bacteria; phylum Pseudomonadota; class Gammaproteobacteria; order Steroidobacterales; family Woeseiaceae; genus UBA1847. Next base: position 2,984 of record DATHRM010000109.1, read on the forward strand.
CATCGGCATCTGGCTGCTGCTGTGGCCGACCTTGTGGGCGCTGTGGCTGGCCGGGGAAGGCCACCCCGATCCCGGCCTGTTCGTCGTGTTCGTGCTCGGCGTAATCGTGATGCGTTCCGCGGGATGCGTCCTCAACGATTACGTCGACCGCAAGATCGACCCCTATGTCGAGCGCACGCGGGGCCGGCCGATTGCATCGGGTGCCGTGCTGCCCATGGAAGCACTGACGTTGTTCGCCGCACTCGGTTTCATCGCCGTCGGTCTCGCCACCATGCTGAACCGTCCGGCGCAGCTGCTTGCCGTCGTCGCCGCCGGGCTGACGATCGCATACCCGTTTTTCAAGCGCTTCGTCTCGATACCGCAGTTCATCCTCGGCGCGGCCTTCGGCTGGGCCGCGCCGATGGCGTTCGCCGCGCACACCGGTGAAACGCCGCAGCTGGCCTGGCTGGTCTTCGGCGCCACGCTCGTGTGGGCCGTCATTTACGACACGTTTTACGCGATGGTCGATCGTGAAGACGACCGCAAGGTCGGGGTGAAGTCAACCGCGTTGCTGTTCGGCGATATGGACCTGTTCGTGATTGCCGGGCTGCAGCTCGTGCTGGTTCTCGCGCTGGTGCTTATCGGCCTGCGTGCGGAACTGGGGCTATGGTATTACGGCTCGATCGCGGTCTCCGCGGTGCTGATGGCGTATCACCTGTGGCTTGCGCGCGACCGCCAGCCCGCCGGTTGTTTCGAGGCGTTCCTGCACAACCGCCACATCGGCATGGTGATATTCGTCGGTATCCTGCTGCACTACGCGTTCAATCCGTAGCTCGCCGTCTCAACCGCCGATGTAGTACATCTCCGGCTTCTGGATCTCGCGTCCGTGACGGCGCAGCTCGCCCCGTTGTTCGCTGTAACGATCGCTGCGTCGCGTCCAGATCCGGTGGATGATGCTGAAGAGCTCCTCGTCGCTCGCACCGTCGCGCAGCGGCTGGCGCAGGTCGGTGCCCCTGGTCGCAAACAGGCACGTGAACAATTGCCCGTCGGACGACAGGCGTGCGCGGTGACAGGTGCCGCAGAACGGCTCGCTCACCGACGATATGAAGCCGACCTCGCCGGCGCCGTCTTCGTAGAGATAGCGGGTGGCGACCTCGCCGTCGTAATTGCTGCGCTCCGCGCGCAGCGGCCAGCGTTCGCCGACGCGCGCCCGCAATTCGGCGGACGGCACGGTATCCGACTCCTGCCAGTGATTGATGTTGCCCACGTCCATGTACTCGATCATGCGCACGATGACGCCGGTGCCGCGAAACCGCTCGAGCAGCTGCATCACCGTATGGTCGTTGACGCCGCGCTGCACGACCGCGTTGATCTTCAGCGGCGTGAGCCCGGCTTCGACCGCGGCATCGATGCCATCGAGAATGCGGTCGAGGCCGCCCCGGCCGCCGCTCATCTGCCGGAACACCGCCTCGTCGAGCGAGTCGAGGCTGACCGTCACGCGATCGAGTCCCGCGGCCTTGAGCCCCGCGGCATGCTGCCCGAGCAGGATGCCGTTGGTCGTCAGCGCGATTTCCTCGATATTCGGCAGGGCACGCAGGTCGCCGATGAGGTCGCCAAGCGCCGGCCGCAACAGGGGTTCTCCCCCGGTGATACGCAACTTGCGTACGCCGGCCGCGGTAAACAGGCTCGCGAGACGCACGATCTCGGCAAAATTCAGTCGCTCGTTGGTCTTCAGGAACTGGAAATTACGGTGGTATTTCTCCTCGGGCATGCAGTAGGTGCAGCGGAAATTGCAGCGGTCCGTCACCGAGATCCGGAGATCCCGGAGGCTGCGATTCATCCTGTCGAGCACCTTGTTCTCCGCTACGCGCATACCTGGATTTCCTCTCTCGGCTTCATGATGGTGTGACGCTGCCGGTCATCCGCCGGCCACGGCGGGAATGATGCTGACGACGTCGCCGTCGCTCACCGGCGTATCGAGCCCGGAAACCGCCTTCACGTTTTCCGCGCCCACGAACACGTTAACATACGGCCGGAGTTCGCCCTCGCCCTGCATGACGCGCTGCAAAAACCCGGGATGGCGCTCGCCGATCTGCGCCAGCGCCGCCCCGACCGTCTCCGCGTCGGCGGCAAGCACCGACGCGTCCTCGACGAAGGGTCGAAGCGGCGTCGGTATGTGTACGGTTACGTTGCTCATCCGGTTACCACGGCTATGACGGGCCTCTCGGGTCGTCGCAGACAGCAAAGCACCACGCGATCGAAGCGCGACGTCATCGCTAATGCCGCACGGGCGGCGGCTCGCGCCAGTTTTTCTGTATCGTCATTGTCGACCATGTTTATGACCGGCGCAACACGCGACCCGCCCGCATGCTGCAGCGCACCCTGTTCGCTCGCGAGCAGCCGGCCGACGGCTTCGGGCGTCAATTGCTCCCCTGGCGCGATGCCCGTGACGTCGGCGACCCGGTCGATGCGGTGCGCCACCCGCTCGCTGAGGGGTTCGCCGATGGCGCGCGCCGAAACGACGGGTATCACGAGGTCCGCGGCCGGGACAAGGATCGGCTCATCCGTCGCGGGCGCCTTGATCCAGCGCATCCTCGCCCCGTCGGCCTTGACGAACGTCGCCGCAAAGCCGCCCGCGTCGTGGATGCGGCGGATCGTCGCGGCCGGGACGCCCGCGTGCCGGCCGGGCTTGTCCGAGGAACGGGCGTAGGCGACGGCACGTGACCCGGCGGCGGCCAGCACGCGCGCTTCCAGGTCAGCGTCCTCGCCGATGACCGGGTCGGTGCCGAGATCGGCGGGGAACTCGGTGATGTGCACGGTTGCGGTCAGCGCCACCGGTCCGGGATGCTCGCGCGCCAGTTGATACAGGACCGACTTCTTGCCGCCGGCGCCCACGGCGCAGACGATGCCTGCGTGCGCCTCGAGGACGTCGATCAGGGCGGTCATCGCAGCGCGCCACGTACGGGCTTGACGCTCAGCACGCGCGGCAGGTAGCTCGTGAGTTCCTCCCAGCTGTCGCCGGCGTCGAGGCTCGCAAACACCTGCCCGCCCGACGTCCCGAAATAGACGCCGCAGGGGTCGCCGGCATCGATGTCCATGGCTTCCCGCAGCACCGTGACGTAGACATGTTCCGCCGGCAGGCCCTTGCTGGCGGATACCCAGGTGGCCCCGGCATCGCGGCTGCGGTACACGCGCAGTTTGCCGTCCACGGGTGCGCGCAGGTGCGAACTCGATTCGGGTATCTGGAACACGGTGTCCGGGTCGTTCGGGTCCGCGACGATCCCGTAGCCGAAATCGCTCGGCAGCCCGGCAGTGATCTCCGTCCAGCTGCGGCCGCCGTCGTCGCTCCGGTACGTGCCGTTGTAGCACTGCCGGTAAAGCCGGCTCGGGACCCTCGGATGCATGATGACGCGGTGTACGTTGTGGCCGGTTTCCGGATACCGTTCGGGAAGGTTCTCGGCGCGCACGCCCGCATTCGCCGGCTGCCAGTTCTCGCCGCCGTCTTCGCTGCGGTAGACGCCGCCGGCCGACACGGCGGCGACGATGTTGTCGGGCTGCCCGGGATCGACATAGACCGAGTGCACCGCGAAACAGCCTTTCGACGGCTCCCAGGTCGAGCGGGTCGGGTGTTCGTTGAGTCCCGCGACCGGCTGCCAGCTGGCGCCGTGATCGTCGCTGCGAAACAGCCCCGCGGGGTCGATGCCCGCAAACAGCGTGTCGCCGGCAAGCGCCAGGTACCAGACCGCGCTGGTCGCGCCGCGGCCGGTGGCGGCCGGGTGCTCCGGTACCGCGTCGAGCGACGTCCAGTTCGCGCCGCGGTCGTCGCTTGCATAGATATGCGCGCCCCAGACCTTGTGCGACGTCGCTGCATAGAGCCTGCCGCCGGGCGCTTCGAGCGTGTGTAACACCGAGTAACCGGCCAGCTGCGGGCCGTCGATATGCCATGGTTCGCCCGCGGCATCGCTGCTGATGCGGAACAATCCCTTCGCCGTGCCGACCAGCAGCAGGGTCGCGTCGGCGCCGCGCCGCCTGCCCTTCACGTTTCGAGCAGTCGCGGCATCAGCTCGGCGAGATTGCAGGGCCGCGTGCGTATGTCGAGCTGGGCGCTGAGCAATTCGTCCCAGGCCGTGGCGCACGCGCCCGTCGACCCCGGCACGCAGAAGACATAGGTGCCGTTGGCGACGCCGGCGAGTGCTCGCGACTGTATCGTCGACGTCTTGATCTGGCCGTACGAAATCGCGCGGAAGGTTTCACCGAAGCCTTCGATCGTCTTGTCCAGCAGCGGGCTCACGGCTTCGGGCGTACCGTCACGGCCCGTGACCCCCGTGCCGCCGGTCGTGATGACGACGTCCACGCCGGAGTCGGCGATCCAGTCCGCCACGACGGCGCGAATCGTGTAGACATCGTCGGGCACGATGCGCTTTTCGGCGAGCGTGTGACCGGCGTCGCCAAGCCTGCCGGCCAGCAGTTTGCCGGACTTGTCGGTTGCCTCCGTGCGGCTGTCGGACACGGTCAGGACTGCAATGTTCAGCGCGACGAATTCGCGCTGCTTCGGGTTGTTGCTCATAGTGGGCTCGCTGTCTCCATGCCGCTCACACGAATGCCGCGAACGGCTGTACCGTCACCTCGTCGCCCTCGGACACGGGACCGGCGTCTTCGGGCAACACGATAAAGCAATTGGCGGCGGCCATGGAACTCAGCACGCCCGATCCCTGGTGGCCGGTCTTGCGAACGACGAGGCGGCCGTCGTCGGAGCGCGACAGCACGCCGCGCTGGAATTCGCGGCGCCCGGGCTTCTTCTTCAATGCCGATGCCGACACCGCCTGCACCGTCAGCGGCGGCGCGGGGTCCGGGAGCCCCGCAAGGGCCTGCAGCGCCGGCTGGACGAGCTGGTAGAACGTCGCCATCACCGAGTTGGGGTTCCCCGGCAGGCCGAAGAACAGCGCCTCGCCGATCCGCCCGAACGCGATCGGCCGTCCCGGTTTCATGGCGACTTTCCAGAATCCCACCGTGCCGGTGCGTTCGAGCGTTTCCGCCACGAAGTCGGCATCGCCCACGGACACGCCGCCCGAGGTCACGATAGCGTCCGCCGCACCCGCCGCATCCGCAAACGCCTGCTCCACCGCCGCGCGGTCGTCACGGATGACGCCCATGTCGAGCGGCTCGACGCCGAGCCGGGTCAGCATGCCGAAGATCGTGTAGCGGTTGCTGTCGTAGATGTGGCCCTCGCCGAGCGGCTCCCCGACGCTTCGCAATTCGTCGCCGGTCGAGAAAAATGCGACGCGCGGGCGCCGCCGGACGCTCACCTCGCCGACGCCGAGCGATGCGAGAATGCCGATCTCCGCCGGCATCAGCCGGGTGCCTGCGTGCAGTGCAACGCTGCCTGCGGCGATGTCTTCGCCGGCCTGGCGCACGTGTTGCCCCGCTTTCTCCCCGGCGCCGACGATCGCGACGTCGCCGTCGCGCGTGACGTTCTCCTGCATCACGACGGTGTCCGCCCCCGGCGGCATCGGTGCACCCGTCAGGATGCGCACACACTGCCCCGGACCGACGTCGCCGGCAAAAGGCCGCCCGGCCGCGGACGTTCCGATCACGTCGAGCCGGATTTCGCCGTCGGCCGGCAGGTCGGCGCCGACGAGCGCGTAGCCGTCCATGGCCGAGTTCGTGTGCGAGGGCACGTCGATTGCCGATACCACGTCGGCGGCGAGCACCCGGCCGAGCGCGCTGCGTACGGCCAGCATTTCGCAGCCGTCAACGGGCCGCACGTCCGCGAGTATGCGGTCCAGCGCGTCTGAAAGTTTCAACGCCGGGCCCGCGTGGCCATCGGCGCAACAGTCGACATGTGTCTTGCTGCTCATATCCTGCGGTTTCTGTTTATCAGGGCCTGCCACGCGCAGCGAGCGCCGCTTCGAGCGCATGCTTGTCGGCCGGTGCGTTGATGTTGGCGAACGACTCCGCCACGTCGCTGAAATCCACGCTGACATACCCGTGCCGGGCATACCACAGGTCGATCTTACGCTCTCCGTCCTCGAGATAACCAGCCAGGTCATCCAGGAGATCGCGGGAAAGCAGGGCGAACACGGGCTGCAGGCGGTCGCCGTCGTGCGCGGCCGCGATGGGCGCGCCGGAAGAAACCGCCGCCGCATGCAGTCGTTCGACGAGTGCGCCGCCGATCAGCGGGGAATCGCAGGGCACGACTGCGATATACGGCGTTTGCGCCGTCCGCATCGCGCTCGCCATGCCCGCAAGCGGTCCCCGGAAGTCGCTGTCGCCATCGTCGATCACCGGGCAGCCGAACTCGCCGTAGCGGTCCTGGTTGCGATTGGCGTTGATCAGCACCGTCGAAACCTGCGGCTGCAGCGCGTCGATGACCCAGGCGATCATGGGCCGGCCGGCAATCGGGACGAGTCCCTTGTCCGTGCCGCCCATGCGCGTTGCCTTGCCGCCGGCGAGAACGACCCCCGTGACCCGATCGCGGACAGCGACCTCTGCATCGCTCAAACCGGTTTTACTCCGCACCGCCGACTGTCAGAGCGACGTCGGGAAAAAACAGTTGCTGGCCTTCGAGGCGGAATGCGTCGATCGCCGCCTGCCCGCGCGGGGAAATCAGCCAGTCCACGAACGTCTGCGCCTCGCTCGCGTGCACATGCGGATGCCGCTCGGGATTGACGACGATGACCGCGTACGGATTGTGCAGCCGGGCATCGCCTTCGACGAGAATATCGAGTTCGCCCTTGTTGCCGAAGCTCAGCCAGCTAGCGCGGTCGGTGAGCGTATAGCCCGCCATCGCGCTTGCCACATTGAGCGTCGCGCCCATGCCCGACCCGGACTCCCGGTACCAGACGCCGCTGGCGGGGCGCGGGTCCAACCCCGCGGACTGCCAGAGTTCCAGCTCCTTTTTGTGCGTACCGCTGTCGTCGCCGCGCGAAACGAACACATGCTTACCGTCGGCAATGCTCCGCAACGCCGCCGCGATGTCGCTCGTCCCGTTCACACCGGCTGGATCCCCGACCGGTACGACGAGCAAGAAATCGTTGTGCATCAGCGCATGGCGTGCGAGTCCGAGCCCGTCTGCCACGAACTTTTTTTCCGACGCCGGATGG
>DATHRM010000110.1:0-2532 GCA_035465295.1 Woeseiaceae bacterium
CGACGTCGTCGGCGTCGATGCCGAGTTCGCCCGAGTAATCCTGGGCGCCGGCGACGGCCGCGAGGCCCATACACATCGCGCCGAGAAACAATCTTCGACATCTCGTTTCGCTCTTGTTCATCGTCTCCTTTCCTGTTCGTAATGACTTCAGATCAGCATCGGCTGCTTCCACGCGATCAGAGTCTCTCGGCCACAGGCGGTTGCCAGGACTTCAGGGCTTCGAGGTCAGGCACGTAGATTCTCAGGATCAGGCTCAAACCGAGATCCTTGCGTTCGATTGGCAGCCAGTTCTCGTCCGGCACGCCCTCCGGCTTCTCGGCCGCGACGTAAATCGCGATGCCGCCGTCCGCGTCCAGCTCCATGCCGCCATTCTCGCCGACGCTGTATTTCTTCCGATCGTTCGGGATGAAGAACCCCTGGTCGAGGTCATACAGCGTGAGCGACCAGAAGGCGTCTGCCGGCGGCAGCTCGTCTTTGCTCATGCGAATCACGTAGTCGTTCATCGCATTCATCGGCGCGCCATCGGCTGCACCGATCGCGGGATAAACAGCCTCCGCCGCAGGCTGGCCGATCGGGCCAATCACCGACTGGAACAACAGACGGCTCAGGTTCGTCTCGCCTTTCGGCTGGAATAGCCCGTAGGTGTTCTCCTCCGCAAATTGCTGGTCTGTCGCTTTTGCGAGGTTGGCCGCAGCGACCCGTGCCGCAGCGTCGCGCAAACGCGCCTTATCGACACTGGCGACTCGCTCCGGGTCGTAGGTCCGACCGGGAATCACGCCGAGCGGCTCATAGGCGGCCAGCAATTCCCGATCGAGTTCTTCGTCTTCGTGAAAGGTCGTGTGGTTGAAGACGAATTGCATGACCTCGAGCAGGTTGGAGCCGAAAACGTCCGCGTCGGAGGCCCCCACTGCAGGAAAGTCCAGTGGCTCGGCCCGGCGCGCAGGCTCGCCCCGAAATTCCGACAGCGTGGTTGTGCCGATGGATTGCATCTGCGCCACAACGCGCTCGAACCGTTGCGGGTCCGACGCGTGCGGCATGACCCGGAATACGGCGGACACGAAATCGCCGCTCGCCTCGAAGACCTGATCGACACCCTCCACGGGTTTCCCGTCGTAGCCCGGGGTTCTTTCGGAATACAACAACAGGTTGACGGGTTGCCTGAAGTCGCCGGTTCGGGTGGCGAGGGGAATATTCACATAATGGTCGTACGCCGTGACCATCAGTGAAACATATTTCGAGTCAATCGCGGGAATACTGAGGACCATTGCGTCGTTATGGAGGTCCAGCATGCAGCCGACGTACAGCGTGTCGTTGTTCGGCCGCGCGATATCCTGCATCGTGTGGTCCTTGAGCTCGGTGTCGGCAACACAGGTATTCCAGCCTCCCTGCGACAGCGCGAACTTGTTGTTGACGTTGTACATCGCCACGTACTGGTACGACCGCTGCACAAGGTCATCGATTTGCGCATCCGAGAGTTCGATCGCGCCAGCCGGAACCGGCGCGTTCGGTGCGGCTGGTTCCGTTACCGCCGGGGCCCCGGCCTTGTCCTGGCCACAGCCGGCCGCCATGGCCACGACGATACAGGCGAGTGGCGCAAGCAACACTCGGGTAAAGGTTTCTTGTTTCAACATTGTCTTCCCCGATACGAGAATTTTTTGAACTTAAAATCGGAAGTTGAAGCCGGCCATGGGCCCCTGGTAGTCGTAGTCGAGCCTGAGGTCGCCGTCCTTGAATTCGGCCGCCTTGTACTGGTAGCCGATCAGGATACGGTTCTGCTGCCGCTTGCCGACGGTCCAGGCGAGATTGGCCCTCAGCAGGTATGTCCCTTCCGAATCGCCGAAACTGGCGTCCGCCCGGGTGAGCAGGGCCCAGCGGTCCGAGAAATCGAAACGGTATCGCAGACCGACGAGGGCATCGTAATAGTCCTTCGTCGAGCGGCGCTCGCCGACCGGCGTATTGTCGATGGCCAGCCGGAATGTATAGCGATCGTCGAAATCCGACAGACGCAGCCCGCCGTAGAGGTTGAAGTTCGAGCCGGCGCCGCCCGGCCACCAGGCGATCGCGCCGTCAAAGAACAGCTGCTCGCTGTTCGCATCCACGACGAACACCGTGCGCTCCGTCGAGTCCGAGGTCTCGAGGTACGTGAAGTCGCCGAATGCCGACCAGTGGCCGCGCCCGCCTTCGACATGCACCATGAATGCCGCGTCGAGGCCGTCGAGCAGGTCGTTGAATGGAATCTCGAGCGAACCGAGATCCGCGTCGCGGACTCGCAGGTCGACATTGGTCTCGGTCGCCCACAGGTAGGGCGTGATCGACCAGCCGAAGTCATTCGAGTCCTGCGCACGAACGTCAGCCATCGGACTCAGCATCGAGGACATCACGACCGCGAGAGCGCAGCGTGGCAGAGAGCTGGCCATGGGTACTTCCCTCCTTTACAGGCGTCGCCTTGCGGAGAACCCGGATTGGCGAATCGCCTATCACCCAGCTACATTGACACGTTATTAAGATCTGGCTTCCTGCACATTGCTATAC
>DATHRM010000111.1:0-1721 GCA_035465295.1 Woeseiaceae bacterium
CGTGCGCCGGACGTCAGCGTCAGGCCGAATCCCTCGGTGAGGTCGTAACGCACGCGGATGACGTTTTCCTGGTCGAACAGGCCGATGCCGTAGCTGGCGTATACGCGTGGCGCGATGTAGGTGCCGAAGTCGAATGCCCCGACGCCTTTTTCATAGTCGAACTCGCTGCCCGTAACCAGCAGCGTCAGGGCGCGTTCCTCGGTGGTCATCGGCGTCGTATAGGCCTCGATCGTCGGACGGCTGGCCGAGCCGGATACGAGTACGCCGGCGCTCCGTACCTGGGTGTTGCCGAAGATTTCGCGCTCCGCGCGGATTCGCAGGTTGGGGTTGCTGGCCGGGACGTTCGGGAAACGTATGGCGCCTTCCGATATTTCGAGTTTCTGGCCGTAGGCCAGGATCTCGCCATTCAGTACGTAGCGTCCGTTTGCCGTCGGCATCGGCGGACCGTTCCAGGTAAACACGGCACTACCGCTCAGTGTCGCATCCGCGACGTCAAGATCGACGACGACGTCTTTGCCCAGGGACAGCTCGATCGCACCGTTGAAGAGGATATCCGTATCTGATTTTCCGGCCTCCGGACCTTCGGGCAGCTCGCCGTTCACGATGACCACGTCATTGCTTTCGGATACCCGGTTGATGCCGATATTCTGGGGCTTGATGCGTGCATAAGGCACGTCGACCTTGCCGTCGAGCTGCAGCGTTTCGCCGTCGAAGCCTACGGTGACGTCGGTGTCCGCGACTGCCCTGAGGTCGGGTACGTCGATCAGCGTCAGGTTTTCGCCCTGTAACTCGATCTGCAGTCCGCTGCGGGCCGCCTGCAGGTTTTTCGTGCGGGTCCGGATTTGCCCACGGCCATCGCCGGCGACGAACGAGCCGGTCATCTCGATATCGCCCGCTTCGCCGAGCTTGCCGTCGAGCGACACCTGTGTCAGCTCGAGCCCGATCGGGAGGTAGCTCACGGCTCCGTCGTCCAGCGAAACATTGCCCGTGACAACGGGTTGCGAGATGGGCCCGGACAGGAAGAAATCCGCCGCGAGCCGGCCCCTTACGTCGTCCAGCGCCGGAATCACGGCCTCCACGAATCCTACGTCCGAGACATCCACGTCGATCCTGCCCTGCAGCGTTCCCGGACCGCGGCCGGCAACGTCGAGCACGTCGAACCGGGCAGCGATCTGTCCGAGCCCGGGCAACGGCACGTCGAGAACGCCGCTGCGAAGGCTGTTGCTGGCGATCCTGAAGCGGAGGTTCGCCTCGCCGGTCTCGAGTTTCAGGTCAGGGCGCACTGCGCTCGCAATTGCCCCGCTGCTCATGGATATGTCTGCCCAGCCCGACGACCGGCCGTTTTTCGCCATGCGCCAGTCCATTTCGCCGGTTAGCATCTGGTTGAACTCGAACCCGGTCTGAGCGAAGGCATTGATGAGGCTGGCGGGCACGGACGACAGGCTGGCACTCAGCCTGGCACCGGTAGAACGGGCCCAGGAACCGTTTGCGCAAAAACTGCTGCCGCGCTCGTTGGCAATGCAGAGATCGTCGATCGATGCACTCTGCGCCGTCACCACAATCGCTGCAGGATTCGAGAGCCCGGCACTGAAGTCGGTGTGCTGCAGCTGCAGCTTCAGGACCTGTCCCGTCCACTTGCCCGGCGCCTTCCAGTCATCGATGGTGCCATTGAGCGCCAGCATGGTTTGCAGCCCGTCGGTCGCGAATTCCAGCTCGATCGC
>DATHRM010000112.1:0-8176 GCA_035465295.1 Woeseiaceae bacterium
GGCCTACTGTCGGCATTCAAGAATTCTTCTTCCGAATGCCAGCGGTGTAATATTTCGCTTAAGGGCGTTGCCTTAATTACCAGAGTCTCCTCACCGCTTTCGATTTTGTCACGTAGTCTTTTTACTTCTTTTCGCGTAAGTCCCGTCATGACCGCGACCCGCGAAATATTTGTAGGTCGACCACGGAGACCGTAATCAGAACTCGCAACGTCGACGAATGCAGTCTTGGCTATTTCTGAGAATTCCCGGAAACCGATCCCGAACCTCAGAAGTATGCGGGCCATGGGTCGCAGAACGACAAGGAAGGCCCCTAGAATTCGTCTTTGTATTTCGTCCTGCATACTGGATAAATGCTATTCGCTAATTAATTGCGCTGCCAAGAGATACTTAATGCTTGGGAAAAATCGCCCAACTATTGCCAGCTATTCAAGAGATAAGGCTATCTGCGTTTATGTCCAAACTCACGAGAAAGACGAGGTGCATTCGTCTTGGGCGACGCAGCTTAAACCATGTGCGTTTTCCTTATATGCTCTGCAAAAGAGCATCAAACTGTTCTTCATCAAGCGTTTCAACACCAAGATCCTGGGCCTTTTTCAGCTTCGATCCTGGCTTATCGCCGTAAACAACAAAGTCGGTTTTCTTGGACACGCCGCCAGTGACCTTACCGCCCAGCGCCTGGATGCGGTCCTTCGCTTCATCTCGGGTCATTGACGGAAGTGCGCCCGTGAGCACGAACACCTTGCCTGCCAGCGGGCCGTCCTTTGGAGCGGCGCGGGGCTCCGTTTCTTTCCAATGTACTCCGGCCTTCTTTAGCCTGACGATGACGTCGCGGTTGTGTTCTTCGTCGAAGAAAGCACGGATTCTCGAGGCGACGACAGGCCCGACATCGGGCACCGTTTCTAGTTCCTCTTCGGTTGCCTCGATTATAGCATTGAGCCCTCCGAAATGTGCCGCAACGCCAGCCGCCGTGGCTTCACCAACTTCGCGAATACCAAGGGCAAACAGGAAGCGCGCAAGCGTCGTTTCCTTGCTCTCTTCGATTGCGTCGACCAGGTTTTGTGCTGACTTCTCGCCCATACGCTCGAGCTCCGTGAGCGCATCTTTTTCAAGATGATAGAGATCCGCCGGCGTCTTGATGCGTTCGGTGTTGACGAGTTGCTCTATCAATTTGGCGCCCAGGCCATCGATATCCATCGCGCGCCGCGAAACGAAATGTTTAAGGGATTCCACGCGCTGCGCGGAGCAATACAAGCCACCCGTACAGCGCGCGACCGCCTCGCCCTCCTCCCTGACCACGGCTGAGTTACACACAGGACACTTCGACGGCAGCTTGACCTTCCTCGCTCCTTTCGGACGGCGGCTCTCGATTACACTTACTACCTCCGGTATGACGTCTCCGGCACGGCGCACGATGACGGTGTCGCCGATGCGCACGTCCTTACGCTGCACCTCGTCCATATTGTGTAGCGTCGCATTGCTTACCGTTACACCGCCGACGAAGACGGGCTCGAGCCGCGCCACGGGTGTCAGCGCACCGGTTCGGCCGACCTGGAACTCCACGCCTTTCAGCACCGTCATTTCTTCCTGCGCCGGGAACTTGTGCGCAATGGCCCATCGGGGAGCGCGGGATACGAAGCCGAGTTCTCGCTGCTCGGCGCGGCTGTTCACCTTGTAGACGACGCCGTCGATCTCGTAACTCAACGACTCCCGGCGGGTACCGAGTTCTTCGTAATAGGCAAGACAGCCATCGATGCCCTTTACGACGCGCCGTTCCGGGCACGTTTTCAGTCCCCATGCCTGCAACTGGTCCAGCACCTCATCCTGGCCGTCGGGCATTTCGCATCCCTCTACGATACCCACCGAGTAGACATATATGTCCAGCGGTCGTCCAGCAGTCAGCTTCGGATCCAGTTGCCGCAGGCTGCCCGCAGCTGCATTGCGGGGATTCACGAATGTCTTTTCGCCGGTCTCGCGCGCCCGTTTGTTGTAAGCCTCGAATCCGGCCTTGGGCATGAAGACCTCGCCACGCACCTCGAGCGTTTCCGGATAGTCGTTGCCGATGAGCTTCAGCGGGACCGCATCGATCGTTCGCACGTTGTGCGTAATATCCTCACCGCGCCTGCCGTCCCCCCGGGTCGCGCCCTGCTGCAAAACTCCATTTACATAAAGCAGGCTCACCGCGGCGCCATCGAGCTTGGGCTCCGCCGCATACGCGAGATGCTTGCCCTGGTCCGGGAGTTCGAGACGGTCCACAACCCGCCGGTGGAAATCCCGGACCTCCTCCTCGGAGAACGCGTTGTCGAGTGACAGCATCGGTAACCGATGCTCGATCGTCCCGAATGCCTCGATCGGCCTGGCACCGACACGCTGGGTCGGCGAGTCCGGGGTTATGAGTTCAGGATGATCGTCTTCGAGCGACTGCAGTTCGCGCACGAGCCGGTCGTATTCGACATCAGGAATTTCGGGTGCGTCGAGGACGTGATAGAGATAGTTGTGATGCCGGATCTGCTCGCGGAGGCTCTCAATCCTGTCGAAGACATCCTTTGAAACGGCCATGGCGCAGGTCCGGTGTCCCGGCTTCAGGCGACCTTGATGCTGTGCTCGAACTGGATGATCTCTTCACGCATGTAACGTTCCCGCTGGATACTGAGGGTGCTGCCGGACTCATCGAGCAGTTCGCCGTCGAGCGCCTGGGCCACGACGCGTGCGGCCTCCATCATCATGTCGAATGCCTCTGACCCTTCGATCGGGCCCGGCAGGATCAGGAACAGGCTGATGCCGGGGATTTGCTGCTCCTTGATATTGGTCATGTCGAAACTGCCTGGCTCGACGAGGCTTGCGGCACTAAAGATCGTGTTGGCTTCGTTGTTGCCGTCGTAACGATGGAATATCCCGAACTTTCCATGACGCATGCCGATGCCGCGCAGGCTCAGAACCAGTTCGTCCCCGCGAAACGAGCCTCCGTCACGGGCGACAAGCCGCAACGTCACGATCTTCTGCGGGACATTGTCCGCCGATTCGGGCGTCTCGTCGGCGACACTGGCGTCGTCGATGGGCTCAGCATCCTCGGCAACAGGATCTTCCGGCGATGCATCCGTGGACTGGCCGGCACCGAGCGTCGGCTCCACTCGCCCACTCGCCGGCGGTTCGGCTTTCGTGCTGGTTTTTTCGCGGCGACTGTAGAAATAGACACCGGCGATTACCAGGAGTCCGAAGAGCAACAGCAACCAGCGCAGGCCGTCCATCTATTCGTCCAGGTTCTTCGTATGAGCTAGCTCGCCGCCATCTTCACTGCTTCGTCGAGATCGACCGATACCAGCCGCGAGACGCCGGGTTCCTGCATGGTAACACCCGTTAATTGCCGCGCCATCTCCATCGTGCCCTTGTTGTGGGTGATGAAGACGAACTGAACCTTGTCCGACATCTCCTTGACGATCTCGCAGAACCGCCCGACATTGGCGTCGTCGAGAGGTGCGTCGACCTCGTCCAGCAGGCAAAAAGGCGCGGGATTCAACTCGAAAATGGCGAACACCAGCGCCACGGCCGTGAGCGCTTTCTCCCCGCCGGACAGCAGGTGGATAGTGCTGTTGCGCTTGCCGGGCGGGCGCGCCATCACGGTGACGCCGGCCGACAGCAGATCGTCGCCGGTAAGCTCGAGGTAGGCATGGCCGCCGCCGAACAGCTTGGGAAACAGCCGTTGGAAGCCTGCGTTCACCTTCTCGTAGGTTTCCCGAAAGCGCGACTTCGTTTCCCGGTCGATCTTGCGAATTGCCGCCTCGAGCGTATCGAGGGCGTCGGTAAGATCGGCCAGCTGTGAGTCGAGGTACTCTTTGCGCTCCGACTGTTCCTTGAATTCATCGATCGCGGCAAGGTTGATCGGGCCCAGCCGATCGATGCGCCGGCGTACCTTTTCCAGATTTTCTTCCCACAACTCAATCGTCGCCGAGTCATCGAGGCCTTCGAGGAGCACGTCCAGCTGGAAATCGGTCTGTGCCAGCTGGTCGGCAACGCCCTCGCGCCGGACGCGGATCTCGCGCAGCGCCATCTCGGCTTCGTTGACCTCGGTGCGCGCGGCGTCAACCGCCTGTTCGACCTGCATACGACCCTGGTCAAGCTCGCGCAGTTCGTTGTCCACGTCCTCGACCAGCTTGCGGGCTGACGCGAGTTCCTGTTCGACCTGCACACGCTGCTGCAGGTGCTGCTCGAGGCGCGTCCTGTTCTCTTCGAGTGGCGCCTTGCGCTGCTCGAGCTGCTCGCGAATCTCCTGCTCCCGGATCTGGAATTGCCTCAGCTGCGACTGCATGCGCTGCAAGTTCTGCGCGGCCGATTCCTTGCTCGAGCGCCGGCTTTCGAACTGAATGCGTATTCTCTGCACGGCGTCGCGATCTTCGCGAGCCTGCGCGCGCACGCGCTCGAGCTCCTCGCGCAGCTCTGCGCGCCGGGCTTCGAGGCTGTCTCGCTCCGCTGCCAGTTCCTCGAGGCTGCCGTCCGCCTGCACGAACAGGCGTTGAGACTCGCGCAGCTGCTCTTCGGCCGAAATCTTTTCGTTATCGACCTCGTGCGCTTCCTGCGTGATCGCAGCCTCGCGCGCATTGATCTGCTCCAACTGGTAGCGCAGCGAATCGAGCGCGGAGCGGACTTCGGAATATTCCGACATCACCGCCGACGCGTCGCCCTGCATCATCTCGCGGCGTTCCTCGAGCTGCGTGAGCCGCATCCGGCCGTCAGTCAATAACTTGCGGGCGCTCTCGAAGCGCGCCCGGTACTCTCGCAGGTTGGCTTTGACGCGGCGCATCTCGTGTTCCCGAGACAGGATGCCCGACCTGGAGTCCTTGTCGCGGGATACGCGCAGCCAGCTCCTGCCGAGCCATATGCCGTCGGCCGTGACCACCGACTCCCCGTCGCGGAGCGTGTCCCGCATCGCCAGCGCCTCGCCAAGCGATTCCGCAACGCGAACTCGGGACAAGATCCCCGAAATCGACTGCGGCGCGCCCCTGACCTTGCCCGCCAGCATCTCCGGCGCGCCGGCTGCGGAAGCGTCGGCCGTTGCATCCAGCAACAGCGTTACGTTGCCGGACTTGAGATTGGCGATGGTCGCCGTCAGCGGCTCGATGTCCGGCACGCACACTGCCTGGAGGTAATCGCCGAGCACGGTTTCGACCGCCCGCTCCCAGCCGTCAGCGACGTCGAGCGTCTTGGCGACTCGCCGTTCGCCATCGATGTTCTCGCCCTCGAGCCAGCGCTGCACGCCCTCGTCCCCTTCACCGAGCGCCGCTTTCTGCAGCGCCTCGAGGGAGGCAAACCTGGCCTGGGCGGCCTGCACCGCGCCACGGCGCTCATCGACGAGCCGCGTCAGCTTCTGATCCTGTTCGCGCAACTTGCGGATCTTCTCGCCGATGTCCGTCAGGGCGCGGTCGAACTCGTCCCGCGCCTGGCGCTTGCGCTGTTCCTGATCGGTCAGCTCTTCCAGCTTCGCTTTGAGCGCTTCCTGGTCATTCGACGTGCGCGCGTCATCGAGTTTTTTGCGCCGCTCGCTGTAACCGCGAATACGCGACTCGATCTGCTCGGCGCGGGTCTGTTCGATATTGCGTTGCTGCTGCGCCTCGTTGAACCTCCGCGTGCACTCGTTCCATTGCTCCTGCCAGTCGGCGAGTGCGGCCTCGGCCCGCTGCAACGATTCGGCGGAGGCTTGCTCGGCTTGCTCGGCCTGCTCCAGGCCGGGAACCAGCTCGTTGAGGGTCAACTCGAGCTGGGCAATTTCCGATTCATCCTTGTCGATGTGTTCGATAATTTCCTTCGCGCCCAGGATGGCCTGCTCGAGATCCTTCTCCTGCCGCTCGCGAAGCTCGTTGGCATGCTCGATCGACTGCTCGAGCCGCGCAATCTCGGAGCCGACCTTGTAGTAGCGGCCCTGCACTTCGTTGAAGAGGTCGGTACGTTCGGCCTGCCGAACCCGCGCACTCTCGATACCGGCTTCGAGCTTTCGCTGGCTCGCCACCTGCTCCTCGAGACGGGTCTTGCGCTCGTCAAGCCGGGCGCTGGCCGCGCTCGCCTTTTCATCGAGGTGATGGGTGCGGAGCGCCAGCAATTCCGCCGTCGTGCGCCGCTCCTCGTCCTTGTAGCGGCCGTAGCGCTCGGCCGTCTTTGCCTGGCGGTCGAGATGTTTGATGTGCTTTTCGACCTCTTCGAGGACGTCCTGCAGGCGGGACAGGTTTTCCTTCGTGTGCTTGATGCGGTTCGACGTCTCTTTGCGTCGTTCCTTGTACTTGGAGATGCCCGCGGCTTCCTCGAGGAAGACGCGCATCTCTTCGGGCTTGGCCTCGATGAGCCGCGAAATCATGCCCTGCTCGATAATCGAATAGCTGCGCGGCCCGAGGCCGGTGCCGAGAAACACGCTCGTGATGTCCTTGCGGCGGCAGCGGGTGCCGTTCAAAAAGTAGGTGGAGATGCCATCGCGGCTGACTTCCCGCCGAATGCCGATCTCCGCGTACTTGGCATACTGCCCTTCGAGCGTCGTCTCGGTATTGTCGAAAAGCAGTTCGACCGAGGCCGCGCCCACGGGCTTGCGGGCGCTGGAACCGTTGAAAATCACGTCTGTAATGGAGTCGCCGCGGAGCCTGCTGGCCGAACTCTCGCCCATCACCCAGCGGACGGCGTCGATTACGTTCGATTTACCGCAGCCATTGGGCCCCACCACGCCAACGAGGTTGCTGGGAAAGGTAATAGTGGTGGGATCGACGAATGATTTGAAGCCGGCAAGCTTGATCTTGCTTAGTCGCATGCGATGGATGGTGCCCAATGCCAGAGAGTTCGGCGTAGTTTAAAGGAATTTCCAGAATAAAACGATTCTCATTGGCTTCGTGGCGCGGAGCGGGCGCCGGCCTCCTCCGGAGCGGATTTGCCGCGAATTTCCGGTGAAAAATGGGCTTCCATGCACCGGCCAGCCATGTATAATCCCCGCCTTTTCTCGATCCGGCAGGAGTCGAAAATGCCCGCAAAAAAGGCCGCGAGCAAGAAGCGGAAGAAAGCCTCAGCCACCCGCAGGAAGGTGACGGCGAAGAAGAAGCCGGCCCGTAAAAAGGCGGCGAGTAATCGCAAAGTGACAAGGAAGAAGGCAGTGACCAAGAAACGGGCAAGCAAAAAGAAGACCGCGAAGAAAAAAGCCGCCGGCAAGAAGGCCGCCAAGAAGAAAACCACGAAGAAGAAGGTAGCCAGGAAGAAGGTCGCCAGTAAAAAGGCTGCGAAGAAAAAAGCCTCGAAGAAAAAAGCTTCGAAGAAAAAGGCCTCGAAAAAGAAAGTCGCGAAAAAGAAGGCGAGCAAGAAAAAGGCCTCCGGCAAAAAGGCCGCGAAGAAAAAAGTAGCGAAAAAGAAGGCGAGCAAGAAACGGCCCCGCCGTTCCCGCAGCGATGTGCTGACTGCGCCGATACACGGTATCAGCCCCTATCAGCCAAAACGCGGCGAGGATTACATGAGCGACGAGCAGCTCGAGCATTTTCGCGAGATCCTGAACGCATGGAAACGCGAGCTGATGTACGAGGTCGATCGCACCGTCCACCACATGCAGGATGAAGCCGCGAATTTCCCGGACCCGAACGACCGCGCCACGCAGGAATCCGAGTTCGGCCTCGAACTGCGCACCCGCGATCGCGAGCGCAAGCTGCTGCGCAAGATCGATGCCGCGCTGGCGCGCATCGACGATGGCAGCTACGGCTACTGCGAGGAGACCGGTGAGGAGATCGGCTTGAAGCGCCTCGAAGCCCGCCCGGTTGCCACGCTCTGTCTCGAAGCGCAAGAGCGGCGAGAGCTTGCCGAGCGCCAGTTTCGCGACCGCGACGATCGCTACCGGTAGTTCTCCATACGTCGGGCGTTTCGCGCCCTCTCCCACCGGGCCGATGCATTTCGGCTCCCTGCTCGCAGCGGCCGCCAGCTATTTGCAGGCGCGCCGCCAGGCAGGCCGCTGGCTGTTGCGCATTGAGGACATCGATCCGCCGCGGGAAGAGCCGGCTGCCGCGGAACGTATTGTCGACGCGCTGGAACGGCTCGGGTTTGAATGGGATGGTCCCGTCATCTACCAGAGCGCGAGCCGGGCCGCTCACGAGGCGGCGCTCGCGCGCCTGTTGCAGGAAGGCCACGCCTATCCCTGCGGGTGCTCGCGAAGCGACCTCGCGGATGCGCC
>DATHRM010000113.1:0-11529 GCA_035465295.1 Woeseiaceae bacterium
GCATCGGCGCGAGCCGGCTGGCCGGCCGTCATGAAAAGGCGGGCGAGTTGCGCCCACGCGGCAGCATGATCCGGCTGGAGCTTCGTTACCGAGCCGAATGCGCTGACCGCCGTCCAGTTCTGTTTCAGTTCCAGGGCGACCAGCCCGACGAGAAAATGCCCTTCGACGAGATCGGGCTTGGCGCCAAGCAGCCGGCGCGCGCATTCGGAAGCATCCTCTGGCTTGCCCGCGGCGAGCGAGGCGAAGCCCCGCCTGAGCGTATCCTGCATCCAGGGGGCTACCGGGGTATTGGACGTTATCGCCATCGACTACCTGATAATCCGACGTCTTCTCGATATCACCGGCAAGCCGGCGAATCCGTCAATCTGCCGGGCGAAGGCCGCCCCTGTCAATCCGAAATGGCAAGCAATTTGGCGCTGGGCTATTATCGTGGACGATTCAAACGAGATCGAAATGGTGCCGTGTGCATTCGACCCAGTTCGTAACAAGTTATTTTGACGCATGGAACCAGCATGACCCGGAGGGTGTTGCCGATCACCTTACGCCCGACGGCATTTACCGGGATGTTCGGCAGAACGCGCAGCGCAACCACGACGAACTCGTCGAATTCCTGAACCAGTTTTTCGGCAATTACCGGCACCGGTACGAACTGATCGGAGACATCCTCAGCAACGGCAATACCGTTGCATTTGAGTACCAGATGATACCGTCGGGCCGCTCCGGGGGCCGTGAGAAGACGATCTACCAGGGCGCAGAGTTCATAACCTTGCAGGACGACTCCGCGACGCTGATCGCCGATTACTACGACGTGCCCGAGGATACCGGACCGTCTATCGTCCAGCCGCGCCGGGGCAAGGCTCAACGACGAAAGTACGCCAAGTCGGGCCTGACCGATTCACGGATGAAAAGGTATATGAGGGCACTCGACCAGATGATGCGGCGCGAAGAGGCCTATCTCGACCCGGGGCTGACGCTCCCGCTGCTCGCCGAACGGGTCGGCTGCTCGGTGAATCACCTGTCGCAGGTCATTAACGCGGGCTTCGGCATGAGTTTCTTCGATTACGTCAACAAGTATCGCGTCAAACACGCGAAGCGCGTTCTCGCGAATCTCGACCACCATGCCGCGGTACTGAAGGTTGCGTATTCGGTGGGTTTCAATTCCAACTCGGCGTTCTATACGGCATTCAAGAAGCGCGTCGGCATGACACCTGCGCAATACCGCCACGAGCATGCCCCGCGACAATAGCCCGTTCAATATCGCGTGCGGCGGGACGGTTTCGGCGAAAGCATGAGCGCCGGCGCGCAGCACACCGGCTCTTATTACGCGGCCACGGTTAACGAAGTGACGGAGTATGCGCCGCTACGGGGCGCCGTGTCGGCCGACGTCTGCGTCATCGGGGCGGGATTCACCGGCATCTCTACCGCGCTCTGCCTGGCTGAACGGGGCTACAAGGTCCACGTCGTCGAGGCCAGCCGGGTTGGCTGGGGCGCATCGGGCCGTAATGGCGGCCAGCTCATCGGCGGCATTGCCGGCGAGAAGGCTGTCGCGAAACATCACGGACGTGATGTCGAGGCGCTGTTCGGCGAGCTGCGCTGGGCGGGCCACGAAATCGTACGGGAGCGCGTCGCAAAATACGGCATCGAGTGCGATCTCAAGTGGGGCTATGTCGACGTTGCGATCAAGGAACGGCACCTCAGGGATTTCGAGCGCGATCACGACCGGCTGAAGGCGGCCGACTTCCCGCACGAAGTGCGCCTCCTGTCGCGGGAAGAGACCCGGGCGGTAACCGGGACGGATCGCTATCTCGGCGCGCTGTTGAACAGGGGCAACGGTCATCTCCACCCGCTGAACCTCTGCATTGGCGAGGCGCGTGCGGCCGCGTCGCTCGGTGTGGTCATCAGTGAGAACTCGCCTGTCACGAAGATCGTCAACGGAGACAGGCCGCGCGTCGAAACCGCGCACGGTTCCGTGACCGCGGATTTCGTCGTCATTGCCGGCAATGCCTACCACATGCTCGAGAAGAAGCTGCGCGGCATCATGTTCCCGGTGAACAGTTTCATCGTTGCCACGGAACCGCTGCCCGACGAAACCGTTGCCGAGATCAATCCACACGATCTAGCCATCTGCGACCCGAATTTCGTGCTCCAGTATTACCGGCTCAGCGCCGACAAGAGACTGCTGTTCGGGGCGCGCCTCAACTATTTCGGCGACGACCCGGCAATCATCGAGCGCCGGCACCGCAGGTCCATCTCGAAGCTGTACCCGAAGCTTGCCGATGTCCGCATCGACTACGCCTGGGGCGGAACGATTGGCGTGCCGATCAACCGGGTGCCGCAGATGGGGCGCGTGTCGAAGAACGTCTTCTACAGCCAGGGCTATTCGGGCCACGGCGTCAATGTGACGCATCTCGCGGGCCAGATCGTCGCGGACGCCGTCGCCGGCACGCTCGAACGCTTCGATCTTTTCGCGGATGTCCCGCCTGTGACCGTCCCCGGTGCGCACGTGTTGCGGAAACCGATGGTGGCGCTCGGTGTGCTGTATTACCAGGTCAGGGACCGGCTCTAGCCGGCCGTCAGTGCCCCTGCCGTTCCTCCGCGGCGAAAACATCAGCCCGGGATCGCCTGCCGCCGCGCTGTCTGCGTTCATGCCTACAGGCTTGGAATACCGGGCACGGCGAGCATCAGTATGATGATTTGATGAACCCCGAGTACCAGCGCAAGGAGCACACGAACTCCTATTACGCCGCGACGATCAACGAGCCGACCAGCTACCCGGAACTCCGCGGCAGGACGACCTCGGATGTCTGCGTCGTCGGTGCCGGTTTCACCGGCGTAGCGACCACGCTCACGCTGGCTGAGCGCGGCTATACGGTGACTCTCGTCGAGGCGAACCGGGTCGGCTGGGGCGCGTCGGGCCGCAATGGCGGGCAGATGATCAACGGCATGAGCGGTCTCCGGAAAATCGCCGCCCGGTACGGTGAAGGCATTGCGGGACTCGTCAGGAACCTGAAGTGGCGCGGCAACGACATCATCCGCGAGCGTGTGCAGAAGTACGCCATCGACTGCGACCTCAGGGACGGCTTTGTCGAAGTCGCGACGAAGCCCCGGCAGCTGGCGTGGTTCGAGGAATTCGCGGCGGAGCGCGAAGCGGAAGCGTCGGGATTCGACTACGAAGTCTGGGACAGGAAGACAACGGAAGACATGCTCGGCACAGCAGCGTTTCACGGCGGCTTCGCCTGCTATCGCGATGGCCACCTGCATCCCCTCAACCTGTGCATCGGCGAAGCACGTGCGGCAGAAAGCCTGGGCGCACGCATTTTCGAGCAATCCCCCGTCACAACGATACGACACGGCGTTCGACCGCGCGTTATCACGGCGCAGGGAGAAGTCGAGGCAGATGCCGTCGTGCTGGCTGGCAATGCCTACAGTCGCCTCGAACCAAAGCACCTCGACAACCTGATATTCCCGGCCGGCAGTTACATCATCGCGACCGAGCCCCTGACGCAACGACTGGCCGACTCGATAAACAGGAAAAACGTCGCCGTATGCGATCTGAATAACGTGGTTGACTACTATCGACTGTCCGCAGACAGGCGTCTCCTGTACGGGGGTGCGTGTAACTACTCGGGCCGCGATCCCGCGAGTATTCGTTCGTACATCCTGCCGAGGATGCTCACCATCTATCCACGGCTGAAGGACGTTCGCATCGACTACGAATGGGGCGGCAAGATCGGCATCACGTTGCGGCGGATCCCTGTCGTCGGCCGTATCGGCAGTAACGTGTACTATTGCCAGGGATATTCGGGGCACGGTGTATGTCCGACTCACGTCATGGGCGAAGTCATGGCGGACGCCGTAGCCGGCACGATGGAGCGATTCGATCTGTTCGCCGACATTAAGCCCATACGTATCCCCGGCAGCCAGTGGTTCGGTAACCAGCTCGTTGCTCTCGGCATGCTTTATTTCAAGCTCAAGGACCGCCTGTAAGTGATCGGCCAGGGCAACAAGCTCGTTCATCACCCCACCGTATTCGACGACTGGCGTTCCCTGACGATCGGTATCTACATGGCCCTGGTCGGCTACGCGGTCATGGTCGGCATCCCCGTTATCTCGACCGCCTGGGTGGTCAAGCAAGGCTTTACCGAGGTGGAGGTCGGCAGAATCGCCGGTGCCGATCTCGGCGGACTGGCCGTCGGCGCCGTGATTTCCGCATTCTTCGTCGCCCGGGTCGATCGCCGATGGCTGACAGCCGTCGCCGCATCCATCGCTATTGCCGCAAACCTGCTATGCATCGTTTATCAGGGCTACGAGATCACGCTGTTTTTGCGCCTGGCGGCGGGAATTGGCGCCGGTATCTATACCGGGGTCGCGGTAGCCACGATCGGCGGACATTCCCGGCCCGCCTTTGCGTTCGGCATGGAGCTGTTCGCATTTGCGGCCTCGCAGGGACTGGAGCTCAAGCTGCTGCCATACCTCTCGATAGAGGGTATCTATTTCACGCTGGTGGCAACCTACGTGGTCGGCCTTCTTTTCATATCCTGGCTGCCCCGGCGCCCGGTCGAAAAGGCGCTGGACATCGAGATCGACGTCGAGGAGCCTGGCGGCCGGCACCACACCGAGCACCAGCACGTACCGCCATACGTCCCCTGGCTGGTGCTGCTCGCGATAATCTTCACCTACATAAACATCGGCGCGTACTGGACCTATGTCGAACTGGCCACCGTCGGTTCGGAGGCTTCACCTGACTGGGTAGCCAGCATGCTCTGGGTCTCCTCGGTGTTCTCGGTCATCGGTTGCCTGTTCGCCGTCCTTCTCAGCAATCGCTACGGCCTGGCTCGGCCGTTGCTGGGCACGCTGGTACTGCAGGCCAGCATTGTCGTGATGCTCGTGTTCGGCATCACCAATGCGTCGGTGGCCATCAGTATGTTCATGTTCAACTTCTGCTGGATCTTCGTCGACATCTACCAGGCCGCGACGGTTGCCAATGTCGATCATTCCGGTCGCTACCTGGCACTGATTCCGGCAGCCCAGGGGTTCGGCAACTTTCTCGGTCCCAATATCGCTGCATCGGTGCTGGCATTCGGCTTCGGGTATGACGGCATATTCATGATGTGCGCGGCGGCCTCGATCTCCGCGATGCTCGTCTACCTCTATATGTACCTGATGCTGCGAAAGACCATTCCGGCGCTGGCGGACGCCTCATGACCGGAAAGTCCTACGATGCAATCGTGATCGGCGCAGGCCACAACGGCCTGACAAACGCAGCATTCCTCGCCAGGGCGGGCCTGCGAACGCTGGTCCTGGAGAAGAACCACTACACCGGCGGCGCCACGGTCAGCCGGGAGTTGCACGAGGGTTGGAAGTACTCGAACTGCTCGTACGTATGCAGCCTGTTCCGGCCCGAGATCTACAATGCGCTCGACCTCGGGCGACACGGCCTCAAGGTAATTCCGCTGACCGCCAGCATGACCTTCAAGCAAGACGGCGATTACTTCGGCAGTTACCACGACCCGCATGCGCGGCGCCGCGAGCTGATGCGGCACAACCTGCGTGACGCCGATGCAGCCGTCCGTTTCGATGCCGATGTCATGCGCTGGTGCCGCCTCATCCGCGGCTTCCTGCTGCGCACACCGCCCGATCCCGGATCCTTCCGGCCGCGCGATGCCTTCGAGTTCGCTTACTTGCTGAAGAAGTTCTACGAGCTCAGCGAAAACCAGCTGTACGAGTTCATCCGCTTCTTCACGATGTCCATTGCCGAGTACCTGGAGAACTACTTCGAGGACGAGACGATCCTCGCGCACTACTCCGGCGGCAGCATCATCGGAACCGGGCTCGGCGTTTACTCGCCAGGCACCGCCTACGTGCTCCTGCACCACGCGATGGGCGATGTCGATGGCAATATCGGCGCCTGGGGATTCGCGCGCGGCGGCATGGGCGCAGTGTCCGGTGCAATCGCAAGCGCCTTCCAGGCTCACGGCGGTGAGCTCAGGAACGACGCAGAGGTGGCGCGGATTCTCGTCTCGGGCAACAAGGCGGTAGGCGTACGACTCACATCGGGCGAGGAGCTGATGGCCAGGATCGTCGTTTCGAACCTGGATGCGCGGCGCACATTTACGAAAATCATGGACGCGAACGACGTGCCGCCGTCGCTCCTCGAACGAGCACGCCAGTTCAAGATCCGCGGTTCGTCCGGAAAGCTCAACATCGCGCTCGACGGGATGCCGACATTTCCGGCGTTGCCCGACGATTCGCCGCTGACGCTCGGGCACATGCATTTCACCGATACGCTCGAGCGCCTGGAACGCGCCTACGACGACTGGAAAGACGACCGCTGGTCGGCGGATCCCTATGCCGATACGCTTATTCCGTCGCAGTACGACCCGACGCTGGCACCGCCCGGCAAGCACATGATGACCGTCTTCGTGCAGTACTGCCCGGTCGAGCCGGACGGTGGCTGGACGGACGAGAAGCGCGACCGGTTCGGCCGGACCGTTATCGACCAGATTGCCGATTACAGTCCCGACTTCAAGGACCTCATCCTGCACGCGGAGATCCGCACGCCGCGCGAACTCGAGGATGAGGTCGGGCTGACCGAAGGCAATATCTTCCAGGGCGAACTGACATTCGACCAGCTTCTGTTCAACCGGCCGTTCCCCGGCTATGCGCAATACCGGGGACCGGTGAAAGGCATGTACATGTGCGGCTCGTCCACACACCCGGGCGGCGGCGTCATGGGCGCGCCCGGCACGAATGCGGCGCGCGAAATACTTCGCGACCTCAGGCGGCCCGATACGACGCCGGAGGCATTCAGTGACGACTGACCGCTACGACGCAGTCGTGATCGGCGCGGGCCACAACGGTCTCGTGTGTGCCGGCTACCTTGCGAACGCCGGGATGCGCGTCCTCGTCTGCGAAGCCTCGCCAGCCATTGGCGGCATGGCGGCCGAGCGACGATTCGGCGACGGCAAGCAGTATTCCCTGCCGGCGCTGGCGCACCTGCAATTCCCGGTTGCCACGACGCTTCGCGAAGACCTGAAGCTCGACAGCTTCGGCTATTCAGCCGGTGATCCGGTCGAAACGGTTACCCTCGCCCGGGACTCGGAGCCCGTCATTCTCGGTGCCGAAAACGTTCGCGGCGGAACCCTGGGCGATGCGGATATCGCCGCTTACCCGGATTTCAGCAAACGTTACCGCGAGTTTGCGGCCGCGCTGGCGCCACTCTTCGAAACGAAGCCGCCACGACTCAGGAACCCGGCCGGTGGCGACCGGTCGACGTTCATGAGGCTCGGCTGGAAGGTCCGCTTCGGCCTCGGCCGCGAGAACATGTACGAGTTCCTGCGCGTTGCCGCGATCAACGTGTACGACGTCCTCAACGAGGTATTCGATGACGAACGCCTGAAGGCCGCGATCGCCTTCGATGCCGTCATCGGCAATGCGATGGGGCCCCGAACGCCGGGCACCGTGCTGGCCTGGCTGCAGCGCCTCCACAGCGAACGCCACGGTCCTCCGGCATTGTCCAACGGCACGCTCGTGGCGGCGCTCGCGCGCTCGGCAGAGACGGCTGGCGCGGTTATCCGGCCCGGTTGCGAGATCGAGCGCATTGTCGTCGAGAACGGCCGCGCGACCGGCGTAGCGCTCGCCGGCGGTGAGACGCTCGAGGCAGGGATTGTGGTCTCGGGCATCGACCCGCGGGCGACCTTCCTGAGGCTTGTCGGCGCACCGCAGCTCGACGCGATGTTTGCCAACCGGGTCAGGCAGATTCGCGGCGCAGGTGTCGTCGGCAAGCTGCATCTCGGGCTCGAGGGACTGCCAGAGTTTTCCGGGATCGACGCATCGCAGCTTCGCGACCGCCTGCTCATAGCGCCGTCGATGCGGCACATCGAGCGGGCATTCAATGCTTCGAAGTACGGCGAGTGCTCGGAGCACCCGGTATTCGAGATCACCGTTCCGAGCCTCGCCGACCCGTCGCTCGCACCCGAAGGTCGCCACGTCATGTCGGTCAACGTTGCGTACCTGCCGTTCGGCCTGAAAGGCGGCTGGGCGGAAAACAGGTCCGCGGTCGTGCGCCACCTGCTCGCCGAACTCGAATCTTATGCGCCGGGGATCGCGTCGCAGGTGACGGATCACGAACTGTTGTCACCGGCCGATATCGAACGCGACTACGGAGCGGTAGAGGGCCACTGGCATCATGGCGAGCTGTCGATCCACCAGTCGTTGATGCTGCGGCCGCTCTATGGTGCCGCGCAGTACGACACGCCTGTCGAGCGGCTGTATCTTTGCAGCGCGGGCTGTCACCCGGGTGGCGGTGTGACGGGGCTGCCGGGCCGCAATGCCGCGAAGCGCATCCTCGAACCCGGAGCCGTGTCATGAAGATCGACTCGTCGCACTTCCGGCAACCGCTCGCCCACACGCCGTTCTACGAGGCCTACGCCAGCCTGTCGAAGACCGAGAACTGGGCAACCTGGAACGGCTACAAGGTCCCGCGAATCGTCGACACGCTATCCGTCGAGTACTTCGCGGTTCGCAGCGGCTGCTCCGTGATGGACCTGACGCCGATGGAAAAGTATCGCATCGAGGGCCCCGACGCGCGTGCCTGCGTCGACCGGCTGGTGACGCGAGACCTGTCGAAGCTTCGGCCCGGTCGGGTGACCTACGTCGTCTGGTGCAACGACGACGGCAAGGTGATCGACGACGGCACGCTGTTCCAGTTCGATGAACATCGTTACCGACTCTGCTCGCAGCACCACCAGCTGGACTGGCTGCTGATGTCGGCGGATGGCTTCGACGTCGAGATCGCGGTCGAGACCCACGATGTTGCGGCCCTGGCGGTACAGGGCCCGACGTCTTACTCGGTACTCGGGAAGGCCGGCATCGCAGGCCTCGAGGACCTCGAACCTTTCGGCATACGCGAGCTCACCTGCGGCAGTGTGCCGGTCGTCGTATCGCGCACCGGTTACAGCGGCGATCTCGGCTACGAACTCTGGGTCGATCCGGAGCACGCGATTGCGCTCTGGGACGCGATATTCGCGGTTCGCGACAGTTACGACATACACCTGATCGGTCTCGATGCACTCGAGATGGTGCGTATCGAAGCGGGATTCATCATGCCCGGCTTCGACTTCAACTGCGCGGAAACGACGATCCGTGACGGTTACGATCGTTCGCCTTACGAAGTCGGGCTCGGCTGGGCCGTGCACCTCGACAAGGGTCACTTCACGGGGCGCAGGGCGCTAACGGCCGAGAAGGCGCGCCCGGCCACGCGCCGGCTGACGAAAATCGTGGTCGACGGCAACAAGCCGGTCGGCGAAGCATTCATCTATACAGGCAGGAACGGCAAGCAGGTCGGTGAGATCAAGTGCACGACGTGGTCGCCGATCCTGAAAGCCAACCTGGCCATCGCGGACATCGACTACATCGGCGGCAAGCTGCCGGACGCCTTGTGGGCGCGTTTCGACTACCAGCGCGAACTCAAATGGCGAACGGCCTGGGCCGAATGCCATCCGCAGACAAAACCTTTCTATACGCCCGAACATCGCTCGAAGACGCCGCCCGCAGGGGCCTGACGGCAGTCCTGCAACATCGCCCACGGACCGCCCGGGCGTCACCCCTCCAGGCTGTGCACTGCCCGATGCGCCTCTTCGATCGCCGACTCGGTCATGGCATTGGATGCGGCGTCGGTACCGGCGATCGAAATGTTGCCGACTGGCGGACGCCCATCGACCCAGGGGCGGTCCTCATGTGGCCACCACTCCGGCCACCAGGCGACCTCGCCCGACGCTGCATCGACCGAATACGCATAGCCGTGCGGCCAGCGGTTGACCGTGATGCCGAGTATGTCGTCAGCCGGGCCGAAGCCGGCCGCGCCGAGCATGCGACCAAGCTGGTCGCGGACGTTGCGCTCGAAGGTCGCGAACGGGGTTTCGAGCAGGGCGCGGCGCCCGGCGCGGAACTGTTCCGCGGCCGGCAACCCGGGTTCGAGTGGAACATGGTTCATGTGCAGTATGACGGGCTCGTCGGGTGACAGTGAGTACCGGTAGTCGCCAAAGCTCACGGCGTGCGTGAGCATCACGGTCTGGAAGAAGCTGCCGGGGCAGTAGACGCGGTGAACGCCGAGCTCCGCCAGGCTGCGCCAGTTCCGAATCAGCACGTTCGTATAGACGAGTGGTGCCCGCACGGACGCGCCCAGCGCTGCGGCCTGCCCGGCCGGCAGGTCGGGGCAGACATGCGGCAGCATCGCGTGATACCCCGCCCAGACGACTTTGTTCGCGGACACGGTGCGCGCTTCGTCGCCGTTTACGAAGGTGACGTCGACGTCGGCGTCGAGCTTGCCGCCGCGGTGGCGGAGATCGACGACAGTGCTGTTCAGACGAATCCGTGCCAGGTTGTCGGGCCGGTCGAGCATCGAATAATCGAATGGCGCGGTCACGATATCCGCCATCGATGTACCCGGCGCGACGCCGGGGACGAGTTTTCGCACGAGCAATCGTGCCACGGTGGCGTTGCCGTCCGGGAAGCGGAAATACTCGTATTCCCCGTCGTGCAGGTCACCGCGTCCGATGTCCATCCCGGCGAACCCGGGGTATCCCTCGAGCCAGGCCATCCATGCCGGCAGCGCATCGGCGCCGATCGCCCACACCCCGTGCGGCCATTTCTGTACGTAGGCCAGCACCTCGTCGCCTATGCCCGCATATTTCTCGAGGTAGTCGCGCCAGCTATGCGACTCCAGAACCGCGCGGCGCTCCGCCGGGCTCATGCCGTCCAGGTAGTCTTCTTCATCCGCGAACAGCCGCTCGAGCTCGCGCCGCGCATCGGCCGACAAGGGTGCAGCGTCGATCGCCTCGGTGTAACCGAAACCGCCGCTCGCGAGGTAATCCGCACCAAAGGTCTCCCTGTCGAAAAAACTCCCGAGGCCGACGCCGACCGAGGTAAACAGGTCATCGTGGTGAAATTCCGCGCGGCGACCGGTATCGATACCGAGCTCCCGGATGACCTGTTTCGATACTTCCGGGTAGGTCGCCGGCGCCTCGATGAGCATGGTTCCGCCATAGCCGATGAACGTCCGGCCCTCGTAGGTAAACTCGTTACGCTTGGCGTGACCGCCGACGTCGTCGTGATTGTCCAGGATCAGGATGCGCGCATCGGGATTGATATCGCGGTGGAAGACATAGGCGGCCGTCAGGCCGCTGATTCCGGCGCCAACGACGACGAGATCGTAGTGCTCACTGGCTGGCCCGGCGGGCCATTGTCGCCCCTGCACCGCTGCGTGCGCGTTTTCGAAAGAGCCCGGATGAGCACCCCGCATGCCGGTCGCAGCGGGTGGGTAGTAGGCACTCGCCAGCTTCGCCGCCGGATCGTCGCCGCTTCGGCAGCCCGGCAACAGCGAAGCGCCGAGCGCGATGCCGATGCCATTGTCAAAATCGCGCCGGGTGATGGCACGGTGCATGCCAAGACGGCGGTCACGTGAGTCCATCGGCGTCTACCCCGCCCTCGTATACGCGTTCGTGCCCCGGGTCATTCCTGCTCCGGGAT
>DATHRM010000114.1:0-6106 GCA_035465295.1 Woeseiaceae bacterium
CCCACGGCGCCTCGGAACGGTCGAACTGGTACTCCTCATCGACCGTGAAGTCCGGCTCCGACTCGAGCTGTGACAATGCGTAGTTCAGCCGCTCCCGGACCCGCGTCTGGTAGACGCTGAACATCTCGAACACGGGATCCAGGGGCTTGCTCCTGACGATGTCGTCGAGCTGGTGGCGATAGTTTTCGAAAAACTCGATATCACTCTCGAGCAGATACATGCGGTTGCCGTCCAGCGATTCGATATAGCGGTCCATGACTCGCGAGGACAATTCATCGTCGACGGAGATGTGCGAATAGTGGGACTTCTGAATGAATTCGGTAACCAGTTCTCCGACGCTCTCGTGCCGCGGGTCCGGATGCAGTCCCTCGCCATCCAACGTAGTGGTCGCCATCAGCGGCAGAGCGATAAAGCTCAGCAACGCGCCGGCGATCCAGCGGGTGCGACGGTCGTCATATCTGTTCAAGGCAATCTCCATATTGTTCGGCTGACATTGTTTCACAGCAGCTCTGTGGGCTAGGCTAGATGCCCGCGGCCGTTCGATCAAGGGCGTATTTGGCATAAAATCTCGCTCTGAGTGATTAATAGACCGCTCTGGAAACTTCGGCATGCGCCCTCTAACAATGATCACCGGCATCCTGTTCGGTTCCTGCGCGGCGATCACCGTCAGCCTGGGGCTGGTGCTGATCGTATTCCTGCTGCTCGGCGACGAGCATCCGCGCCTCCAGCACGAATTCCGGCCGCTGGTCAGCAGCATGCTGATCTTCCTCGGTATGACCGCGATTTCGGCCGCGAGTTTCTATTCTCTGCTGATCCACCATCGTGCCCGGTTTGCGGCGCAGGGGCTCCTGTGGCTGGGATTGATGGGTACCGCCTGGTACTACTGGCCCTGAATTCGCCTACCTGAGCAGCCGTATGCTGCTCCGCGATTTGCCGGAGCGATCCTTGCGTTTGCGGCGGCGCATACGGGACTGCAGTTCCGTCCGGCGGTTCTCCAGCCAGTCGTCGCGGCTTACCCGCGCTTTCCGCCCGGATTCGCGCCGGGCGCGCAGTCGAAAATCGCAGAAGTCCTGGTAGGCCTCGATTTCGTGCTTCAGCTCGCGGCAAATCAGCTCGATCATGATCGCGTCGTCCAGGAAACCCAGTCCGGGGATGCTGTCGGGGATGAGGTCTTCCGGCTCGGCGAAATAGGCGAGCGCGTTCAGCACGCGGTTCGCCTCCGCCTGTGGCAGGCGCCAATCGATGTCTTTCAGCATATCGATCAGCAAGCGCAGCTTGCGGAGGCGTTCGGTGACAAAAGCGGGGGCGCCGTCCGGCCCGATACTCGCAAGCAGTTCCTCGGCGGTGGCGACGATGTCCTCGGGCGCAATGCGTGCGGCGGTGGTGCGGGCCTGCTGCATGATCAGGCGGAAATGCCTGAGGTCATTGTCGTCGAGTTCGAAAGTAACCCGCAGCCCCATCCAATCGCTCCACGCATGCCGACGCAGCGCAGCCTACCACGACGGCCCGCCGGAGCAATAACGGGCCGGATCAGTTCCGGAAGCGGGTATCCCAGTGCCGGGAACGGTCGAACTCGCCCGAATTGTAGGGGTCGATGCCTGTCGGTTCGTCGGGATCGAGCGGCACGTCGTCGAACAGCCTGAGCATCTCCCGGGCGCCCGTGTCGTCAACGGCGTCTGCGTTGCTGACCAGCACGTTCTTGCCGGGACCGGCATTCTCGATGCGGCCTTTGAACGCGGGTCCGAGTGCGCGAATATCCGCTTGGCGCTCCGGTAACGGCGCCGGGGTGGCACGGGCGTGCAACGCGGCATGCGCGGAAACGCGCCGGCTACGCTGTGCCGTCCGCCCGGTATCGGAGGCGGCATCGCCTTTGAGCCAGTCGACCAATCGCCTGATCATGAGTGATAAATCCCTTGCGGATTTCAGTTTGCCAAAACAGCCCCGCTGAGAACTATAAAGCTTCGCGGCCGGCACGACACGAACTGTTGACATAAATCGCGCCGGAAATGTCTAAATAACGCAATTTTCGCGCACGTAGTGTGATCTGGATCACATTCCCGGCGAACCAGGCTTACCGGGCGCGTGCGTCGGGCCGCCCCCCGGCGAGTCGCCAGCCCAGCCCGATCAGTCGCAGCGTCTGGCAGCCGAGATAGGGCGAGAGCACGAGAAACCAGGCGGCGGTATCCCCGCTACGGATACGGCTGCTCAGCGCGGAATAGAAATGGCCGTAGCCGCCGCCACCGTAGTCGCCGAAGATCGCCTGGCCGACGACGTAGATGGCCACCGGCAGCACGACGAGTCCGAGGAACAGAAAGCCCAGTAGCAGGGCCGCTTCCCTGGTGATTGCCTTGCGCAGGCTGAATTGCCGCTCTGTCACGGGAATATCCGTCAATTGCAGGAGGATATCGTTGCCCAGCGCCGCAGACAGGTCAACCCCGGGGCGGAATCGCGCCTGCAGGGTCAGCCGGAATCGGGCTCGGTGACGTCCTGGCGTTCCCGCGGGCGCCTCCGGCGGCGCAGGACGAGCACGCCGAGGTGCAGACACGCGGCCGAAAACAGCAGGTAATGCGGAAGCACCCAGAGCCAGTTGCTGATGTACAGGGTGGCCAGGAATGCGGCGGTGCCCGCCACCAGGTAGAAGTACGGCAGCGCGTCGTAGAGTGCTTTGGGCAACCAGATCTTGCGGGATACGAGCGAACCGGCGTCGCGGGCGACCTCCTGCGTGTCGGTCAGGTCAGCCGACTTGGTCCCTGCGTTGCTCAGCATCGAAACGATTCCTGTCCCTGGATCTGCCGCAAAGCTTACGCGTGAACAGAGGGATTGTCCGTGACTACGCTCACATTGTTGCGTGAGAAACGATCACGCCGGTCAGGGATCGCGCTTCGGCCGCTCCTCGTAACGAAACTTCGCGTCACCGATTGCGACGATGTCGCCACTTGCGAGGAAATGCTCGGTAACGCGCTGGGAGTTGACATAAACGCCGTTCTTGCTGCCCCAGTCGATGACGCGCGTCACGTCGCCTTCCGTCATGACCACCGCATGCCGGCGGCTGATGTGCGGCGCCTGGAGCTGTATGTCGTTTTGCTGTGCACGGCCGATCGTCAGGCGTTTCTTGAACAGCGGGAAGCGGAGCTCCTGGTCGTCGATCTTGCCGATCAGCACCCGGCTCAACCTGTCCTTGTCAGCGGCCGGTGGCAGCTCCGGGGCCTGCAGTCGCGCCGACATGCGTTCGTCGAGCTCCTCGATGGCGGCTTCGAGTTCCCTGATCGAATCGTCCTGCCTCACCTTGCCCGAAACCTGGTCCAGCAGTTCGGCGATGGCTTCGTTCTTGGTCGCCAGTTCGGCTTCGTAGTCCGTATTGGCCTTCCTCAGCTGCTGCAGTTCCCACTCGAGCTCGCTGATTCGTACCTGGCTCTGTTGCTCGCTTGCCGTCAGCATGCGTTCGAGCTCGCTCTTGAACCCGCGCGTGTCCACGAGGTCCGAAGCCAGCTGCTCGTTGATCAGTTCCTGCTGGGCGACGGTTTCAGCCGCTTCCGTCAGCTCGAAGCGCAGGTTGCGCAGTTCCTGTTCTTGCTCCGCGCGGCTCTTCGCGAGCCGGTTCGTAACGTCGTCGTGGGACTTTTTTGCCTCGCGGAGCGCGGACGTCAGGGTATCGATCTGCTTGTTTGCTTCCTCGACGGCCCTGGCGAGCTTGCGGGTCTGTGCCTCGCGCGCCTTGACTTCCGTTTCCAGGCCGATGCGCCTGGATCGCAGCCGCTCGACGTCGAACTGCAGCCGATCGATCGTTTCGGTCTTGATGCGGAGGTCCGCTTTGAGATCCTGGATGACCGCGTCGCGGTTGCGAATGGGAGCAATATACGGATCGAACTTCATGGCTTCGAAATCGACGTCGAAAGCCGGCTCCGAATCCTGTTCGGTCGTCGAATCGTGCCAGGTGGGCGATTCGAGTTCCGCAGTTCGCTCCTGGTCGTCCGAGACTAATTCTTTTACGTTGTTATTGTCATTAGCCATACCTCGTTATTATCACGAGGATGCGGTGCCCGGCGCAAGCCGCGGCGACGGTATTACGTAAAGTCGGCTCAGTCGCAGGGCACGGTGCGGCCGTCCGCCCACGCCCGCAGCGCACTGATCTTCTCGTGCATAACCGTCGACAGCGGCTTTGTCTGTTCGATTTCGCGGTGTATGTGCGCCGACGAGAGCGGCTGGTTCGCCGCATGCGCGGCATAGAGCGCCGACACGACGGCTTGTTCGATCTCGGCGCCGGAAAAACCCTGCATGGCATCGGCCAGCGAGTCGACGTCGAAATCGGCGAGCCGCTGGCCGCGACTGGCCAGGTGAATGGCGAGAATGGTCGGGCGTATGCCCGCATCGGGGAGGTCGACAAAGAAGATCTCGTCGAACCGGCCCTTGCGGACGAGTTCCGGCGGCAAGGCGGATATGTCGTTGGCCGTCGCGACCACGAAGACCGGCGATTTTCTCTCCGCCATCCAGGTCAGGAAAGTCCCGAGGACCCTTTGTGTCGTGCCGGTTTCGCCACCGCGGCCGGCGATGCCTTTTTCAATCTCGTCTATCCAGAGTACGCAGGGCGACATCACGTCGGCGGTCTTGAGGGATTCGCGTAACTTGCGCTCCGTTTCACCGTGATACTTGTCGTACAGTGTGCCGAAATCGAGCCTGAGCAGCGGTGCGCCGAAAATCCCCGCCGTGGCTTTTGCGGCCAGGCTCTTGCCACACCCCTGTACGCCCGTCAGCAGGATGCCTTTGGGCGGGTCCAGGTGCGCGGCGTCCTGCTCGCGGCGGAATGCGGCTTTTCGCTGGCCCAGCCACGTCTTGAGCCGGGCCAGGCCGCCCACGTCGCTGAAGCGCGCCGTGTCGTACTCGAAATGCAGGGCGCCACCGTGATTCAACAGCGCGTACTTCGCCTGCATGACGCCCGGGAGGTCGCTGCGCGTGATGGCGCCGTCGACCTCGATCGCATTGCGTGCGAGCCGTTCCGTATCCGCGTAGGTGAGACCGGCAAGATTGCGCACGAGCAACTCGTAAGCCTTCGGGTCCACCTGGACCTGTGCGCCGGAGTTCGCGGCCGAGTATTCCCGCGCAACCGACTCGATAATCGACTTGCGCTCGGCTTCGCCCGGGAGCGCCATGTCGACGCGGGCGCTATATCCCTCGAGTTCCCGAGGCAACCGGATCTGGTGGCTGATCAGCACCAGCTGCCGTGGAACGTCGCGATAGTGGATACAGATGTCCTTGATGAGACGGACGTGCACCGGGTCATCGAGGTACGGGTGAAAATCGAGCAGGACGTAGATGCCCGGTTTCGACACGGCCCGGATGTGCTTCAGCACGTCGGCCGGCTCGGCATTCATCAGCTGCGGGGCCAGGTCGATGTCCAGTCGCTGCAAGCCGTCCGTGATGGTCCAGCGAAACAGCGGCAGGTAGTCGCTGGTCGACGACTGCATGCCGATATCCTGCAACATGCGCAACACCCGGCTTTCGTCACGGGTCTCCATGACGATCAGCGGCGTGCGCGATCGTAAAATGATTTCCAGGTCCTGGCGGCGATCCATCCGGGTGTGCCGGTCTTCAATCAGGGTTGCGTCATCTTACGGCAACCCGGCAATTTATTGATGTGGAGCGCGTCGGGGTTTTCGCCGATGATCTCGCGTGTCAGCCGATCCAGTGCATCGGCGTCGATGTTGCCGTCCGCCTTTACGATCGAGGTCACCAGGTCGTCGAGATTATTTCGGCCGTCCGTCTTGCGGCGTATTTCCCGGTCGAGCGCCATGAAAATGCCGACGGCTCTCGCCGTCGTGGCGCCGGAGGAGGGTCCGCCGCAGAGCGTCTCGGAGCTGCGTGCCCAGTCTTTCTGGCTGTCCCGTGCGCGGTCGTAGCGCGCCCGGGACAGGGTGCCGCTCCGGCGCAGCAACTCCAGGCTGTAGTACTCGGCGAGTCCCTCGACGATCCAGTCATGATCCCGATCCGTGTCGAAATCGAGGACGATGTGCATGATTTCATGCAGCAGCGAGCTGGTGCCGTTTTCGCTGAGCAGCGGGCGATCGGCGTGAATGTACAGCGAGGCGGGGGCCGACAGGCCGCCTCGCCA
>DATHRM010000115.1:0-1768 GCA_035465295.1 Woeseiaceae bacterium
GTCTACACCGAGGCCGATTTCCCGTCGATGGGGTTCGTGCTGGCGATGGCCGGCAGGGCGGGCTTCCGCCTGCGCTGCATTCCCGAGACGGCCGACTTCGGCTCGCTGGAATGCTGGGAATCCACGCTCGGCGATGACTGCTGCCTCGTGCTGATCACGCACGTGCATTCCAACACGAGCCGCAAAGTAGCCGTTGCCGACATCTGCGAACTCGCCCGGAACCGCGGGGTCATGACCGTGGTGGACGTCGCCCAGTCTGCCGGCATCGTCCCGGTCGACGTCGGCGCCTGGGATGCGGACTTCGTCGTAGGTTCCTGCGTCAAGTTCCTGTGTGGCGGACCGGGCGCCGGCTTCCTGTGGGTGAACGACCGCGTGCTCCACGAGTGCCAGCCAACCGACGTCGGCTGGTTCTCGCATGCCGACCCGTTCGAGTTCGACATCCACGAGTTCCGCTACGCGGACAGCGCCTTGCGCTTCTGGGGCGGCACGCCCGCGGTGCTGCCCTACTCGGTCGCCGCCAACAGCCTCGAGACCATGCTCGACATCGGTATCGAGCGCATTCGCGCGCACAGCCTCGAGCTCACGCAGGCCATTATCGACAGCGTGCCGAGAACAGCCCTGTTCACGCCCGCCCGGCCGGCCAATCGCGGCGGCACCGTCGTCCTGGACTTCGGCGATCGGCAGCCGGCCGCGACCGCCGCCCTGGCCGATGCCGGTGTGCACTTCGACGTGCGCCGGACCGGCATGCGCCTGTCGCCGCACGTCTACACGTCGAAAGAAGAAATCGAGACGGTGATTTCCTGCCTCGCACCGTTTGCCCGCGCGGCCGTATAATGGCGGGCTACAGCAAGGAGAAATCATGAGTACCGCAGCAAAGGCAGAGAGCCCGACGAGCAAATCGACATCCGAAGCATCGTGGGCGTCATTCAGCTGGGAAGACCCCTTCCGGCTCGAGCAACAACTCACCGACGACGAGCGCCTGGTGATGGATACCGCGCGGCAGTATGCGCAGGAGCGCCTGGCTCCGCGGGTGCGGGAAGCCTATCGTGACGAAAAGACGGATCCCGCCATTTTCAGGGAGATGGGCGAACTGGGGCTGCTCGGGTCGACAATCGACGGCTACGGCTGCTCAGGGCTGGGCTACGTCAGCTACGGACTGATTGCGCGCGAAGTCGAGCGGGTCGATTCGGGCTACCGTTCGATGATGAGCGTGCAATCGAGCCTCGTGATGTACCCCATCCACGCCTACGGCAGCGAGGCGCAGCGCGAGAAATACCTGCCGAAACTGGCGAGCGGCGAACTCATCGGCTGCTTCGGCCTGACGGAACCCGACTACGGTTCCGACCCGGGCGGGATGAAATCGCGTGCCCGCAGGGTCGACGGCGGCTACGAGCTGAGCGGCACCAAGATGTGGATCTCGAACTCGCCGATTGCCGATGTCTTCATCGTCTGGGCGAAGGACGAGGATGGCCGCGTAAAAGGATTCATACTCGACAAGGGCATGGACGGTCTGAGCGCGCCGAAGATCGAGGGCAAGCTGTCGCTGCGCACGTCGATCACCGGCGAGATCGTCATGGACGGCGTATTCGTGCCGGACGACAACCTGCTGCCGAACATCGAAGGGATGAAGGGGCCGATGGGCTGCCTCAGCAATGCCCGTTATGGCATCGCCTGGGGCGCGCTCGGCGCAGCCGAGGCCTGCTGGCATGCGGCGCGGGAGTATGTGCTCGACCGCAAGCAGTTCGGCCGGCCGCTGGCGGCGAACCAG
>DATHRM010000116.1:0-3236 GCA_035465295.1 Woeseiaceae bacterium
CATCGACGGCCTGGCGCTGGACGGCGAATTCGGCGGCACGTTCCCGTCCGGCGACGGCGCCGAGGGCGGCGATTTCGTGGCCGGCTTCTCGATCGAGGGGCTCCAGCCGACGCTCGACTCGATCCAGGCGAACGTGTTCGAGCCGAGCTGCGCCCTGTCGGGCTGTCACGATGGCGGGGGCACCGGCTTGCCGCGCGGCATGGACCTGTCGAGCGCGGATGCGAGCTTCGACGCGCTCGTCGGCGTGGACAGCGTGCAGGTGCCGGGGCTGCCGCGCGTCACGCCGAACGATGCTGATTCGAGCTACCTCGTGGACAAGCTGGAGGGGAACCAGGCGGTCGGCACGCGAATGCCGCAGGGCGGGCCGTTCCTCGACCAGGCGACGATCGACGTCATACGCGCGTGGATCGACAACGGGGCCGAACGATGAGCGGCCGCAGGGTACGCACGAGGCTGGTGGCGGCGGCGGCGCTATCGCTGCTGGTAATCTCGGGCGTCGCGAGTGCAGAACCTTACCTCGCCGTCTCCAAGGGCCTGAAGTGCAGCACATGCCACACGGCGCCGTCCGGCGGCGGCCTGCGCACGGTATACGGCAACGTCTACGCGCAGACGGAAATGCCGTCCCGCACGATCGATCTCGGCAAGCCCTGGGACGGCGAGATCGGCCAGTATTTTGCCGTGGGCGGCGACGTCCGTGGCGGCTGGCGCGAGATCGATACGCCGGGCCAGCCGTCGGTGTCGGATACGGAACTGCACGAGTTCTTCGGCTACGCCGAGATCCGGCCGTTCCCGAAATACCTGTCGCTTTACATCGATGCCCAGCTCGCGCCGGACGATGTCGTCGTGCGCGAGCAGTACGTGCGCGCGAAGTTGCCGGGCGGCAAGTGGGCGCTGCGCTACGGCGAGTTCTTCCTGCCGTTCGGCTGGCGGCTGCAGGACGACGATGCCTTCATACGTGTCGTCGGCGGCATCAACTACAACACGCCGGACAAGGGCGTCGAGCTGCAGTTCGAGTCCGGGTCGTGGTCGGCGCAGTTCGCCGTGACCCGCGGCACCGCCGGCGGTCCCGAGGTCGATTCCGGCAAGCAGTACAGCCTGAGAGTGAGTCACGTCACGCAGGACTGGCGCGTCGGCGGCAGCTTCAACTTCAACGACGCCAAAGCCGGCGACCGCCAGATGCAAAACGTGTTCGCAGGCATACGCACGGGACCGATCGCGTGGCTGGGCGAGATCGACTTCATAATCGATTACGGCACACCCACGGGCCGGCGTGAGCGCTGGACGAGCCTGGTCGAGGCGAACTACGGCTATCGCAAGGGCCACAACCTCAAGCTGACGCTGGAGTGGTCGGACCCCGATGCGGACGTCGACGAGGACGAGCAGAATCGCGTCAGCCTCGTTTGGGAGTACATGCCCATGCAGTTCGTGCAGGCCCGCCTCGGGCTCCGTTACTACGACGGTATTCCCCAGAACCCGGTGCAGAACCGCCAGGAGGCGTTTGCAGAACTGCATCTGCTGTT
This sequence comes from Woeseiaceae bacterium, assembly GCA_035465295.1. GTDB lineage: Bacteria > Pseudomonadota > Gammaproteobacteria > Steroidobacterales > Woeseiaceae > UBA1847. The sequence continues at coordinate 1,521 of DATHRM010000116.1, forward strand.
CTGACCCGCCTGCTGCGGGAGATCCTCTACCTGGGCTAGAATGGCCTGCAAAGTCCAGGGCTGGGCCGGACGAAACCCGGTCGGCATGCGGCCACGACAATTACAACAAGAAAAAGGGGCAACCATGCGATCAGGCCTGAAACTGATTCCACTATTCGGCCTTGTTTTTTCGCTCTGCGCGATGGCCGAGGATCGCGTGGTGTCGAGCCTGGGCAGGCTGGAACCCGAGAACGGCGTGGTACGGCTTGCCGGGCCTTCGGGCGGCGGCTCGACTGCCGCCGTCATAAAATCGCTGGCGGTGGCCGAGGGAGACTGGGTCGAAAAGGACCAGGTCGTCGCCCGCCTGGACAGTTACGCGCTGCGCACTGCGGAGGTCGCGAGGCTCGACGCTGTGGTGACCAACACCCGCAGCGAAATGGCGAGGCAGAACGACCTTGCCGGCAAGTCCCTGACCAGCCGGTCCAACCTGGAAGCCGCGCGAATGGACCTCGACGTCGCACTGGCCGACCTCGCCGCCGCGCAGGCACGCCAGGAGCTGGCGGTGGTCCGTGCCCCGCTGCGCGCGCAGGTGCTCGAGATACACGCGCATCCCGGCGAGCGCGTCGGGCCGGAAGGGATCATGGAGCTTGGTCGTACCGACCGCATGTACGCGGTAGCAGAGGTTTATGAAACGGATATTACGGCGGTAAAGGTCGGCCAGCTCGCTAAAGTCCGGGCGCCGGCGATGGACAGGGAACTGACCGGAAAGGTGGAACGCATTTCGCTCAAGGTCGGGCGGCTGGACGTGGTCGGCACCGACCCCATCGCGAAAACCGATGCGCGTGTCGTTGAAGTGTTCATCCTCCTGGACGACAGCGATGCCGTATCCCGCTTTACCAACATGCAGGTCAAGGTAGAGATTCTGCCTTGATGTTCGGCTCGATACCGCTCGGCTGGCTGCAGCTCAAGGCGCAGAAGCTGCGCCTGGTCGCCGCGATAATGGGCATCGCGTTCGCGGTCATCCTGATTTTCGTGCAGCTCGAGTTCCGTGAAGCGCTGTTTGTCAGCGCCGTGCGCTACCACACCGCCATGGACTACGACCTGGCGATGCTCAGCCCCAAGACCGACTACATGATCTCCTCCAAGCAGTTCCCTCGCGCCCGCCTCTACCAGGTGCTCGGATTTGACGGTGTCCAATCGGCGACTGCGGTCTACATGCGGCAGGTGAGCTGGCGAAACCCGGTCGATCCCTCGAACGCGCGCAACATTTTCGTCATGGGTTTCGATCCCTCGGAGCCGGGATTCGAACGCTTGCTCAGTGAGGAGCAACGCGAGGCGATCAAGATCCCGGACCAGGTTATCTTCGACCGGCTCGGCCGCGACGAGTACGGCCCGGTACCGGCTCTGCTGGATTCGGGCCAGGCCGTGAGCGCCGAGATCAATGACCGCCGCGTCGCCGTCACCGGCATGTACGCGGTCGGCACGTCATTCGGTCTCGACGGCGGCGTCATCACGTCCGTTCTCAACTTCCTGCGGATACTGCCCTCGCGCAAGAAGTCCGCCATTGATCTCGGGCTTATCAGGCTGGAGCCCGGTCGCGATGCGGCCGAGGTGGCGGTCCGGATTCGCGGGGCAATTCCGCAGGATGTGCGGGTGCTGACGCGGCAGGAATTCATGGACCTTGAAATCCAGCACTGGAACAAGACGACGCCGATTGGCTATATCTTTGCGTTCGGC
>DATHRM010000117.1:0-8144 GCA_035465295.1 Woeseiaceae bacterium
TTCAGCCCGAGTATTTTGAGCGGCATATCAGATTAAGGTGCGGCACCGGTCCGGTACCGGGAGGAATTCGTTTGCTTGGTGCGTATCATAAGCGACCTGAAGGCACAGTTCCTTGTCTGTGTTACCCATACACCGCATTATCGCGGCTCAGGCAGTGACACAGCCGCGATGGGATGATCAGACAAACACCAATGCATCAACAGCTTCGACTGCTGTCCGCCCTCTGGGCCGCGACGGTTATAACCCTATTTTGCCCTATTGCCTTTGCCGATGACGAGGAGGCGCGCAGCGAGGCTGCCGCGCACCTGCTGCAGGCGGAGCTGGCGTTGCAGGGCAGTGAATTCCTGGAGGCGGTCCGGGAGTACCGCAAGGCCGCCGAGATCAGCAATAGCGTGGACATCGCCCGGCAGGCGACGCGCGTCGGCTACAGCTTCGGCTTCAACGACGAGGCGCTGCTGGCGGCCGAACGCTGGCTGGAGCTCGACGAGGACAGCGACGAAGCGCTCTTGTACGTCGCGCAGCTGCAGTTGCGCCTCGGCGACATGCGCGCGGCCCGCCGCAACTTCAAGAAGCTGATCGAACGCGGCGACGAAGAGGCGGATGTGCGGCTGTTGTCGCTGGTACAGGTCCTCTCCGAGGAAGATCCCGAAGCCGCCGACGAGGTAATGCGCTGGCTCGCCAAGCCCTACAAGAAGTCGGCGTATGCGCAATACGCGACGGCCGTGCTGGCGATGCAGGCGGGCGATACCGATTACGCCGAGGAGCGTGCCCTCCGGGCTATCGACCTGGACCCGGAGTGGACCAAGGCGAAACTCCTGTACGCGCGCACGATGCTGCTCGCGGGCCGGCAGGACGAGGCGATCGACTACACCGCGCGGCTGATCGGCGACGACCCCGACCCGGATCCCGACGCCCGCATGGAACTCGCGCTGATGATGATGACGGCGGGGCGCGACGACGATGCCCTGAGCCAGATCAACCAGATATTGCTGGAGCAGCCCTCGCGCGCGGACGCACTGCGGATGATGGCTATCATCAACTTCCGCCTCGAGAACCTGGACGCCGCCTGGGCGGATTTCCAGGACCTGCTCGCCAGCGGCCGCTTCACGATGGACGCGCTTTATTACCTGGCGCGCATCGCAGACATTCGGGAAGAGCACGAACGCGCGCTGCGGCTATACTCCCAGGTCAAGTCCGGTCCGAATGCCGTGATATCGCAGCGCCGCGCGAGCGCCCTGACTGCCTTCGAGATGGAGGATCCGCAAGGAGCGCTGCAGCAGCTCGAGGAATTCGGCAACAACAGCCCCAGCCATGCCATCGACATGGTTCTCGCCCGGGCGCAGCTGCTGGCGTCGCTGGAACGCTACGACGAGGCGCTGGATTTCTACGACCGCTACGTAATGTACCGGCCCGACGACGAGTCGGCCCTTTTGGGCCGCGGCGAGCTCCTGTTGCGCATGGGCCGGCTGGATGACGCCATCGAGCAGTATCGCGCGGCCGCGAAACGCTGGCCGGAGAGCGCGATGTCGCTGAATGCGCTGGGCTACACGCTCGCCGACCGCACCGACGAATACCGCGAGGCGGAGAAGCTGATCCGCAAGGCGCTCGAGTACGATCCCGACAGCCCGGCGATCATCGACAGCCTCGGCTGGGTACTTTACAAGCAGGGCAAGTACGAGGAGGCGCTGGCGGAACTGCAGCGCGCTTACGAGAGGCTCGACGATCACGAGGTTGCCGCGCATATCGTGGACGTGCTCTACGCACTGGAGCGGCGCGACGAGGCGCTCGAAGTGCTCGAGGATGCCGAAAGCCGGCACACGGACAGCGAGCTCCTGGAAGATGTCAGAAACCGCCTGTTCCCGGACGCCGATTAGACAACGGCTCGCAGGCCTGGCACTGCTGGCGGCCCTGTCGGTGACGTCGGGCTGCGCGACGCGCGAAAGCCTGGAGCTGCCCGAACTCGGCGGCTGGGAGAGCCGCCAGTTGCTGCTGGCCCAGCTGGACGAGTGGGCATTCAACGGCCGAATCGGCGTGGCCGCCGGGGACGACGGCTTCAGCGGATCGCTGCGCTGGACCCAGGACGGCGAGGATTTCGAGGCAACGGTCAGCGGCCCGCTCGGCATCGGCACCGTGCGCCTTGAGGGCGACGGACGCCGCGTGCAGCTGACCGACAAGGACGGCAACCGCACCGTGCTCGAGGATGCGGAACGCGACCTCTACCTGCGCTACGGCTGGACCATACCCGTGAGGAGCCTGCGATACTGGGCGCTCGGCATCCCCGACCCCGCGCTGCCCGCGGAGACCGCGCTCGGCGGCGACGGGCAGCTGCGGAGCCTGATCCAGGGCGGCTGGCAGGTCGATATCACGCGTTACGGAGAGGGCGGCGGCCAGGCGATGCCCACGCGGCTCAGGGCGTCCAGCGAGCAGACGCGGGTCAAGCTCGCGATACACACATGGTCATTTTTTGACCAACCCGGGCGCTGACGGCGCGCTTCGTTGACACCTCCGGGGCCGCCCCGCACAATTCGCACGGCAAACCGATACGACTGATAAATAATTGGGGCGTAGCCAAGTGGTAAGGCAACGGGTTTTGATCCCGTGATTCGCAGGTTCGAGTCCTGCCGCCCCAGCCATTAAAAAACGAAGAGGGGATCGTCGTGGATATTGCAACAATGGCCGTGTTTACGGGGAACGCGCACCCGAAACTGGCCCACGACATCGCGCGTTGCCTGATGTTGCCGCTGGCCAGGGCGCACGTGGGGCGTTTTTCGGACGGCGAGATCAACGTCGAGATCCTCGAGAATATCCGCGGCCGCGAGACCTTCATCATCCAGCCGACCTGTCCGCCGGCCTCCGAGAACCTCATGGAGCTGCTGGTGATGGTGGATGCCGCCAAGCGGGCATCGGCCTCGCGAATCACCGCGGTAATCCCGTATTTCGGTTTCGCGCGCCAGGACCGGCGGCCGCGGGCAGCTCGCGTGCCGATTACCGCGAAGCTGGTGGCCAAGCTGATCGGTGCTTCCGGTGTCGACCGTGTACTGACCGTCGACCTGCATGCGGACCAGATCCAGGGTTTCTTCGATATTGCCGTCGACAATGTCTATGCCTCGCCCGTATTGCTCGGCGACGTGTGGAAGCACAGCTACCCGAATATGGTGGTGGTGTCGCCGGACGTTGGCGGCGTGGTCCGTGCCCGGGCCCTCGCGAAGCGCCTCGACGACGCCGATCTCGTCATCATCGACAAACGCCGCGCCCGCGCCAACCAGTCCGAGGTCATGAACATCATCGGCGAACCCGAGGGCAAGAGCTGCATCCTGATGGATGACATGGTGGATACCGCCGGCACGCTCTGCCAGGCGGCTGCCGCACTGAAGGCGCACGGTGCGGCCAGCGTGCACGCCTATATCACGCACGCGGTGCTGTCCGGGCCCGCCGTATCGCGCATCAGTGAATCGGAACTCGACGACCTGGTCGTTACCGACACGATCCCGCTGAGCGAAGAAGCGCAGGCCTGCAAGATAATCCGCCAGCTGTCGATTGCGGAGCTGCTTGCCGAGACCATGCGCCGCATTTCGGACGAAGAATCGGTTTCGTCGCTTTACGTCGATTAGATCGGTCTGAACCCGATCGCGGGCCGAGGCCCGCTCCTGCAATGCTATTGGCATTATTGTAGGAGCGGTTCTCGAACCGCGAATCAATCTTTGTAGACCTTTCCGCCCTTCATCACGAAGCCGACGTCCAGCAATTCCGCGATGTCGTCGAGCGGTGAGCGTCCGACCGCGATGATGTCGGCAAACTTGCCGGCTTCGATCGTGCCGATCGAATCCGACATGTCGATCAGGTCGGCGGCATTGATCGTGGCGGCGACGAGCACTTCCATCTCCGTCATCCCGGCCTCGACCATGAGCAAGGCTTCCTCGGCGTTGGTGCCATGCGGCGATACGCCGCTGTCCGTGCCGTAGGCGATGTTCACGCCGGCGGCATGCGCCCTGGCGAAGTTGCCGGCCATGTCACGCCCGACACGGACAGCCTTCTCCTTGATGGCGTCCGACATGAAATCGGCTTCCACCGCCATGGCACCGACCGTCTTGCCGGCGAGGAGCGTGGGAACGAGGTAGGCGCCGGTCTCCTTGAACAGCTTGATGGCGCGCGGCCCGGTGTAGGTGCCGTGCTCGATACTCGCGACGCCGGCTTGCAGCGCCGCGACGATGCCGTCCTCCTCGTGAGCGTGTGACGCGACCTTGCGCCCCATCCTCGATGCGGCAAGCACCACCTCCCTCAGTTCGTCCATCTCCATCTGCTGGCCGGTCCCCGTTGCGCGATCCGTCAATACCCCGCCGGTCGACGTGATCTTGATGAGGTCGGCGCCGTACTTGATAGCATTGCGCGTCGCCCGGCGGCAGTCGTACGGGCCATCGCAGATGCTGTCGTCGGTCCACAATTCCATGAGCTCTGGCTTCACGCCGCTGACGTCGGCATGGCCGCCGGTGATGCCGACGCTACCCGCGGCGATTATTCGTGGCCCGTCGACCCAGCCTTTTTCTATTGCATCGCGCAGCGCGTACATTTCTTCTCCGGAAGAGCCGACGTCGCGCACGGTCGTGAACCCGGCTCGCAGCGTCTCCATCGCAAAATGGATGCTGCGCATCTGTTTGAGCTGCGGTGACATCTTCAGCTCTTCTTTCTCGTTGTTCGGCCCGAGCTCTCCCTGCAGGTGCACGTGCATGTCCATGAGGCCCGGCAGCACGAAGCGGTCGCTGAGATCGATGACCCGGGCGTCGGCGCCGTACGCAGATGCCTCGGCGAAGCCGTCGACAACATCGACGATCCGGTCGTTCTCGACGACGATGGTCTGCCGCGACTGCGGACGCTCGCCGGGGACGGCCAGCAGCTCGCCGGCGTGGATGAGGATGGTCTCGGCGCTGGCGAGCGAGCCGACTGCCAGCAGGGCTGCGAGCGAAGCCGGGCGCAGGAGTTTCGTGAACATGGGCGCTCCCTGAGTAACGAATGTGCGGGTTCGCTAGAATACACGAATGCGCATTATCAACAGACGGGAGGTCGAGCGGCTCCTGCCCATGGCGGCGTGCATCGACGCGATGGCGGAGGCGATGCGGGCGGCATCCAGCGGTGCAGTTTCGATGCCGCCGAGATTGTTCACGCCCCTGGCTGACGACAGCGGTTCACTCGGACTGATGCCGGGATCGACGCTCGACCCGCCGTATTTCGGCGCGAAGGTCATCAGCCTGCGATTCGACAACCCGTCGAAGGGCCTGCCCACCGTGCAGGGTTACGTCTCGCTGTTCGATCATGAAACCGGCGAGCCGCTCGCGCTGATCGAGGGATCGTCCGTCACGGCAATACGCACCGCGGCCGCTTCGGGCCTCGCCACTCGCGAGCTTGCAAGGCAGGACGCTCACAGCCATGGCATTTTCGGCACGGGCGTGCAGGCGGTCACCCATATCGACGCGGTGAACTGCGCGCGCGACATTCGTGCGATCGTCGTCTGGGGCAGGGACCCGGACAAGACGCGGGAATTTGCGAGGCAGCAGTCCGAGCGCGTGCAGGTGGACGTCACCGCGACCGAAGTTCCCGCGGAAGCGGCGGCCTGCGACGTCGTGAGCACGGTCACGGCGTCGAGCGAGCCGGTATTGAGAGGCGACTGGCTGCGGCCCGGGTGTCACCTGAATCTCGTGGGTGTGCATACGCCGCAGGCGCGCGAGGTCGATACGTGCGCGGTAGAGCGATCGCGGGTGTACGTCGATCTCATGGAATCCGCCTTGAACGAGGCCGGCGACATCCTGGTCCCGATCAATGACGGAGCAATCGACCGGACGCACATCCTCGGCGAAATCGGCCAGGTCCTTGCGGGCGAGGTGCCCGGACGTACCGCAGACACCGATATCACGCTGTACAAATCGCTGGGCATCGCCGCCCAGGACCTGTTCGCGGCGGCCCGTATTTATGCCCGGGCGCTCGCCGATGATGCGGGGGTCGAGGTGGACCTCGGCTGAGGGTTGGGGTACCATGCGCCGCCCGCAACGGGTCGGTCGCAGGCCCGCGGGTGCCAGGTTCTGGCAAATTTACAATTAAATCAATCAGATAACGGAGTTCAGTCATGACTGAAGATTTTGATCTGATTGCGGAATTCCGGGACGACATAGGGAAAGGTGCGAGCCGCCGCCTGCGTCGCGAAGGAAAAGTACCCGCAATCCTCTACGGTGGCGGCCGTCCGCCGCGCAACCTCGCTTTCGACCACAACAGGGTTTTGCAGCAGCTGCAGAACGAGTCGTTCTATTCGAGCGTCCTGAACGTCAAGGTCGGCGAAAAGCAGCAGGCAGTAATCCTCAAGGACCTGCAACGTCATCCTGCCAGGCGCCAGATTCTGCACATGGATCTGCAGCGCATCCTCGAGGACGAGGAAATCCGCATGAACGTGCCGATTCACTTCCTCAACGAGGACACGGCACCGGGCGTCAGGCAGGATGGCGGCAAGGTGGCGCGCCTCATCACGGACGTCGAGGTCGTGTGCCTGCCGAAGAACCTGCCGGAGTACCTCGAAATCGACATCGGCGATCTGGGCCTCGACGAGATGCGCTACATCTCCGACATCCCGCTTCCGGAGGGCGTCGAGATTCCGGCGCTCACACACGGCGGCGAGGAAGCGGACCAGCCGATCGTCTCGATCCACATCATCAGGGAAGAGATCATCGAGGAAGAGGAAGAAGGCCTCGAGGCAGCCGTGGGAGCCGACGAAGTGCCCGTGGCCGGCGAAGAAGACGAGGAAGAAGAGGGCTCCGCGGACGACGAGTCGAAAGAGGACTAGTTGCCAACCGCGTAGCGACCCGGAAGACCGCCCACGGGCGGTCTTCTTGTTTGTACCATTAGCGATATGACGACATTGCGCATGATTGCCGGGCTCGGGAACCCGGACGAGAAGTACCTGCGAACGCTTCACAACGCAGGCTTCTGGTTTGTGGACGAGCTTGCGCGCAAGTACGGCGGAAGCTTCAAGTATGAGAAGAAGTTCGATGCCGAGTGCTGCAAGATCGGTATTGACGGAAATGACGTCTGGCTCGTGAAACCGCAGAGCTACATGAATCACAGCGGCGGCCCGGTGCGTGCCGCGATGGACTACTACCGCGCTGCCCCGGCTGAACTGCTGGTCGCGCACGACGAGATCGACCTGCCGCCGGGCACGGTGCGGCTGAAGAAGGGCGGCGGTCACGGCGGTCATAACGGTATCCGCGACACGATCCGGCACTGCGGTCCGGATTTCCTGCGCCTGAGAATCGGCGTCGGTCATCCGGGCGAGAAGGACAAGGTCACGGGCTACGTATTGAAACGCGCGTCCGCCGACGTCGAGGCGCTCGTCGACAAGAATATCGACGACGCTGTTGCTGTAATGCCCGTGTTGATCAATGACGGGCTGAACGCAGCGATGAAGAAGCTGCATACCAGGAAAGAAAAGGAAGACTGAGTGGCGATTACCTGCGGCATCGTCGGGCTGCCTAACGTCGGCAAGTCGACACTGTTCAATGCACTTACCGCGGCCGAGATCGCGGCGGAGAACTATCCGTTCTGCACGATCGACCCGAATGTCGGCGTCGTGCCGGTGCCGGACGAGCGATTGGATATATTGACCGGGATTGTGAAACCGGCCAAGACGATTCCGACCACGATGGAGTTCGTGGACATTGCCGGGCTCGTCGCGGGCGCATCGAAAGGCGAGGGGCTCGGCAACAAGTTCCTGGCGAATATCCGCGAACCCAACGCACTTGCCCAGGTCGTGCGTTGTTTCGAGAACGACGACGTGACGCACGTCGCCGGCGCGATCGATCCGATCGACGACATCGAGACGATCAACACCGAACTGGCGCTGGCCGACCTCGAATCCGTCGAGAAGCAGTACGTCAAGGCGGAAAAGAACGCGAAGACCGCGAAAAAGGAAGACATTTACGTTCGCGATACGATCGGCAGGATACGGGATCACCTGGCGGAAGGTAACGCGGTCCGCACGCTCGACCTCAACGACAACGAGCGCAAGATCCTGAAGGACCTGCACCTGATCACGGCGAAGCCCGTCATGTATATCGCCAACGTGGACGAGTCGGGCTTCGACAATAACCCGCACCTCGATGCCGTGA
>DATHRM010000118.1:0-22178 GCA_035465295.1 Woeseiaceae bacterium
GTCGACGGGTCAATGAACCGTGATACACGTGCAGGGTGCGGAATGGTTGACCTTGTGGGATACGCTGCCGAGCAGCAGCCCGCCGAAATTGCCGAGCCCCCGGCTTCCGATGACGATGCAGTCCGATGCATTTTCTTCCGCTGATTTTACGATCTCGTCCGCCGGATCGCCGCCGCGTAATTCCGTTGTGACCTTGCCCGCCAGCGTGTCCTCGGCGATTTCCTGCGCCGCTTCGATCAGCGTGCGGCCGGCTTTCTCTAGCTGTTCGTGTGCAACAAGTATCTTCTGCACCATCGTTGCCTCCGGAGCTCCTGCTGTTTTGTTACCATACCGAACATAAATTAATCGTGTCGAGGACGAGAGGGTGATCGCGAATGTTTCTGACGGAAGATAAAGAACACTCCGGGTCTGGCGATACTCTCGGCGGGCGTATCGTGTACGCGCGGGAGGCGCAAAACCTGACCACGTCGCAGCTTGCCCGGCGTATGGGCGTAAAGACCGAGACCCTGCAGGACTGGGAAACCGATCGCGCGGAACCGCGCTCGAATCGCCTGCTGACGCTCGCAGGCATGCTCAGCGTCAGTCCGACCTGGTTACTCACCGGGGCGGGGGAGAGCCCCGTGGATGCGCTGACCGAAACGGAGATGATGCACATCCGTGACTCGGTCGTTCGCATACGGGAGCACGCGCTTACGCTCGTCGACGAGCTCGAGAAATTGCAGGAACGTCTCGAAACCTACGAGAGCTACCAGTCCTGACAAGCCCGCCGCCGGCTTCGCTCCTAGGCCAGTTTCGCCCCGTTCGGTACTTCGCTGTCGACGGTCGCGAGTACGACCTTGCCGTCGTCGCGGTGGAAGCCGGTTACCAGGCACTCTGACATGAACGGGCCGATCTGTTTCGGCGGAAAATTGACGACGGCGACCACCTGCTTGCCGACGAGCTCGTCGGCATCGTAGAGATCGGTAATCTGTGCGCTGGACTTCCTGCGGCCTATATCCGGGCCGAAATCGACGAGCAGTTTGTAGGCCGGCACGCGGGCTTCCGGAAATACCTCGGCACTGACGATCGTTCCGGCCCTCAACTCGACCCGCTCGAAGTCGCTCCAGTTGATCTGATCCATTCAATTCTCCTCTTCGGCCAGGTGCTGCATTTCCTCCTCGTACACCTGTGAAGCCGTGTGAGCGGTCGCGAGTGCGTCGCCGAATGCCATGTGCGCCTCGTCGGGAGCACTCTCCCTGCGCAGCATGCGGAAGCCGACGAACGCCGCCAGGCCGAGATGCACGATGCCCGTGAAAGCATACAGGCCCGCTGCATTCGTCCAGGTCATGATCGTCGATGCCGCAAAGGGACCGACTATTGCACCGATACCGTACATGAGCAGCAGGCCGCTCGAAATCATGACGTAGTCGTCAGCCTCCGCGAAATCGTTGGCGTGCGCGACTGCGATTGCATAAAGGGGAAACGCAATAGTGCCCCACAGCAGTCCCGCTATGTTGGCGGAAACGAAGGTCAGGCTGTCGACCGATGTGACGATGACTGCCGAGATGACGACACCGATTGCTGCAGCCGCAATCAGGATCCTGCGACGTCCGATGCGGTCGGAAAGGTAGCCGAGCGGCCATTGCGACAGCGCGCCGCCGATCACCGCCGCCGTCATGAACCATGCCGCCAGCGAGGGGTCGGGCGTTATGGACTTCGTGAATACCGGGGCAAGGGACCAGAAGGATCCGTTGGCAAGGCCTGTCGCGAGGCAGCCGATTGCCGCCGCCGGGGATACCCGGAACAGCCGCCGCAGGTTCACCTCGACCAATTGCGGAATTTCGGGTGAGGGCGACGTCGACAGCGCCACGGGAATCGCTCCGAGCGAAACCAGCACGGATGCGATCGCAAAAAGCTGCAGACCGGACGGGTCGTAAAGCAGCGTCATCATCTGCCCGGCGGCGAGCACGGACAGGGAAATCATGACGTAAGTCGAGAACACGATACCGCGGTTCTCGTTGGTGGCACGTTCGTTCAGCCAGCTTTCGATGACGACGTAGATCACGGCGAAGCAGAAGCCGGAAAGCATGCGCAACAGCGTCCATGCCAGGGGGCTCAGGAACAGGCCGTGAATCAGCGGCGCAGAGGAACCGAGGGCGGTCATCGCGAGGAATACGCGCACGTGACCGACCCGGCCGACGAGTTCTCCGCCACGCAGGCAGCCCAGCGTAAACCCCAGAAAATAGGCCGCGCCCATGGTGCCGATGGAGACCGTCGTGAAGGCTTCCAGCGAGGCACGCACGGGCAGCAGCGTGCCCTGCAGCCCCTGGCCGGTGAACAAGATCGAGACGCCGATCAACAGGGCGGCGACGGGGGCGAGCGCGTATTTCATGGGGGCGCATTCTGTTCTTTCGGACGTTGATTTGGAAGCATAAATGCACGCCTGGTGACCGGAAATGACAAGCATCGGACGCAACCGGACAAGAGGCCCGGGGCCGCGAACCGGATCATCTGTGCCTGCGCCGATGCCGTGCATCGGCCGGGAGGAGACCCGCGATGACGAGTAACCATGAATCAGGACAGGAGCGGCGGCGCCGGGGATGGCTGTGGGTGTGGGCCGTTCTCGTCGTCTATTTTGCGCTCGAGGCAGTGCGGTTGTCATGACCACGCGCAATGGCTACATCCGGGTCTACGAAGAGAACGGGCTCGGCGTGGTGCCCCCGTTCCTGGTGGGCGAAGTCGCGGGCAGCCTGTCGGTCGACGAGGACCGGCAGCAGCTGAAGGCGTTCGCCGAGACTATCCTCGAGTGGCTGGCAAAAACCGAGCGGCCGGGCGGGGCGAAGATCTACCCGTTGACCCGCCCCTGATGCGATCGCAGGTCATCCCTCGCGACTGCGCATTATCGGCCGCGCGACACCGACCGTGAGCTTTTCACCGAGTACCTCGCGGCGGAAGCGGAACAGTTCGGCGGGCCGGCCGCGGCCGACCGTCGACGTACGTCCGACCGGCTCGACAAGGTCGGCCGTGGTGACCAGGCGACGGAAATTCTGTTTGTGGAGCCTGGCGCCCGACAGCGCCTCGACGACGCGCTGCAGCTGCAGCAGCGTGAATTCGCCGGGCATCAGGTCGAACACGACGGGTCGGTATGCCAGCTTGCCGCGCAGCCGCCCGAGCGCGGTTGCCAGTATGCGCCGGTGATCGGAGGCGAGCGGTATGCCCATGTCGGCATACGCCGAGACGTCCCGGGGGCACGCTTCCCGTTTTGCTGCGCACGCATCCCTGACGGCTTCGTACACCAGGCCGGCCTCATACAGCAGCTCGAAGCGCTCGTGCGCGAGTACCGCGTCCATGTCGGAGGCGTCCGCGCCGCCGAATGTCACGTTGACGCGTTCCTGCCGTTCCCGGCGCTTGTGCTCCTTCTTCGCCTTGTTGACCCAGGCCCGCAATGAGGGCTCGATGTGATCATCGAGGACCGCCGGCCGGCCGCGGCGCCAGTCTTCCCAGGGCATGAAGCTGTACCAGTCGTGCCATGCGGCGTCGTAGGATTCGACGACGTCCTCGTGCGTCAGCGCGATGTAGGCGACCGACACCACGCGCGGGCCGCCCTCGATCTCGACCGGGTCGCGGAAACGGTTGCCGAACGTGTAGAGCTGCTCGACGTAGTAGAGATCCAGTCCCGTCTGCGCCTCGACCCAGCGCCTGAGGCTGCTCTCGAGGCTGGGATGGCTGGCCGGCTCGAACGGGCCGTTCGGCAGGGCGAGCGGCGTATGGCCGAGCGTGGACGCCTCGCCCTGGTCCACGATCAACAGGCGCGGCGTCTCGTCCGTCACCGCGACGATGACGGCGATCAGGTTGACTACGGTTTCTGTAACATTCTGATTCATCTGCTGTTTTTGGACGGGCGCCCGGTGTTGCCGGGCTCCCGCTTGACACACTATATGCTCTGCGTGAGTATATACAAATATGCTCACTTGGAGCATAAATAATTTAATCCCATTTACAGATTCACGGTGCGCGAAACGCGGGTGATTTATGCTTGCCAATCCTGATTACACGCCGGACGTCGCTGCGGCGACCGCCAATTTTTACGATCACGTCAAGAGCGTCATTCCCGAGGTCGAATGGCCCGTGCATGCGCCTTACGTGGCGGCAATCAATGCGCTGAAAAAAGAGCGCAATGCCGTCGTACTCGCGCACAATTACATGACGCCGGAGATATTCCACTGTGTTGCCGACATAACCGGCGATTCGCTCGCCCTGGCTCGCCGTGCCGGGGAAACGGATGCCGATGTCATCGTGCTTGCGGGTGTGCATTTCATGGCGGAAACGGCGAAGTTGCTGAACCCCGAAAAGACGGTGTTGATTCCGGACATGCGTGCCGGATGCTCGCTCGCCGAGTCGATCACGGCGGCAGACATTCGCAAACTCCGCGAACGGCATCCGGGCGTACCGGTCGTCACCTACGTGAATACCTCGGCGGAAGTGAAGGCCGAGTCGGATATCTGCTGCACCTCGGGCAACGCCGTCGCAATCGTCGAGTCGCTCGGCTGTGACGAGGTGATTTTTCTGCCCGACGAGTACCTTGCGAACTACGTGGCACAGCAAACCGACGTGAAGATCATCACGTGGCAGGGCCATTGCGAGGTGCACGAGCGCTTCACGGCGCAGGAACTGGAGGACTACCGGGCAAGCTACGAGGACCTGACGATCATCGCCCACCCGGAGTGCCCGCCGGATGTGCTCGCGGTAGCGGATTTCGTCGGTTCCACGGCGCAGATGAGCCGGTTCGTCGAAACTCGCCGGCCGAAACGGGTCTTGATGGTCACGGAATGCTCCATGAGCGATAACGTCGCGGCCGACGTCACGGACGTAGAGTTCATTCGCCCCTGCAACCTTTGCCCGCACATGAAACGCATCACGCTGGCCAATATTTACGAATCCCTGGAGAAGATGGCGCCGCGCGTCGAGATTGACCCGCAGGTCGCGGAAAAAGCACGCCGCGCCGTGGAACGCATGCTCGAGCATGGTTAGGAGACCTTCGATGCCGGAAACGCGCCCCCTCGACATCGCTGCGGACGACATTGTCGTCGTCGGTACCGGAATGGCGGGACTCATTACAGCGTTGTCGCTGGCTCCGCGGCGCGTGACGCTGATCACCAAGACAGCATCGCTCGAGAGCGGTTCGAGCCTCTGGGCCAAGGGCGGAATCGCCGCCGCAGTGGGGCCGGGAGACACCCCGGAGGCCCACGCCGAGGACACGTTGTCTGCCGGCGCGGGGCTCAGCGATCCGGGGCGCGCCCTGGCGCTGACGCGAGAGGGCGCCGACAGCCTGCGAATGCTGGTCCACGAAGGCGTGCCGTTCGACCGCGCGCTGGACGGCACGCTCGAGCTGGCCCGCGAAGCGGCTCATGGGCGGCCCCGTGTCGTCCATGCCGGCGGTGACGCGACCGGCCGCGTGGTCATGAGTGCCCTCATTGAACGAGCCCGCCGGACGCCGTCCATCAAGATTCTCAGGAGCACGTCTGCCCACGACCTGGTCGTCCAGGACGGTGCCGTAAGGGGACTGCTGGTCTTCGAGCACGGCAAGGGATGGAGTTGCCGGCATGCGTCGCACGTGGTTCTCGCCACGGGCGGTATCGGCATGGCCTGGTGGCACACCACCAACCCGGCTGAATCGACCGGCGATGGCCTGGCGATCGCGGCGCGTGCGGGCGCCGAGTTGGCGGACCTCGAATTCATGCAGTTCCATCCGACGGCGCTGGCGGTCGATACCGAGTCCGGCAAACCGAACCTGCCTCTGCTGACGGAGGCGTTGCGCGGTGCAGGGGCATTGCTCGTGGATGAGGCCGGCGCGCGTTTCATGACCGCCGTTCATCCCGCAGCCGAACTGGCGCCGCGCGACGTCGTGGCGCGGGCAATCGAACAGAAGCTGGCAAGTGGCGGCCGCGTGTACCTCGACATGCGGCCCGTCGTGGCGAGCGGCCACGAGGGGGAGTTTCCCGAGGCCGTGAATGCCTGCCGCGATGCCGGCCTCGACCCCGCGTGCGACCTCCTGCCTGTCGTTCCGGCCGCGCACTACCACATGGGCGGAATTCGCGTGGACGATGACGGCCACAGCTCGCTCGAAGGACTCTGGGCCTGCGGCGAAGTCGCGAACACCGGCGTCCACGGCGCGAACCGGCTCGCAAGCAACTCGTTGCTCGAAGCGGTCGTCTATGCGCGCCGGGTTGCGAACGGCATTCGCCGCGGGCGCACGTCGCGTGACGAACTGCCCTTGCCCGTTCAGAATGCGCCCGACGTGCCGCTCCCGGAAACCGGGAAAGAGCTCGACGCGATTATCGCGGCAACGCGCAAGTCGGTATCGCGCAATGTCGGTATCGTTCGCTCGGGCAGCGGTCTGCAGCAGGCGCTTCGGCGTTTGCGCGCGCTGGACCGGCGCCTCGACCGGGTTGCCAGGGGCGAGTTGCAGGAACCGGCGGCGTGCTTCGATCGCGTGCTGCGGTGGAGCGAGGCACGCAACCTGCTGCTGGTGGCGCGCCTCGTCGCATCGGCAGCGCTCGATCGCGAGGAGAGCCGCGGCGCGCACTACCGCGAGGATTTCCCGCACTCCCTGCCCGAATGGAGGCGTCACCAGTCGGTGACCATGGCTCGGCTTGCATAGGCCAGCCGAGTCCGCGATCTCGGAATCTGCGGACTGACAGCTTGCTCCCGATGTCGGAAACTCGCACGATCTGGCTGCATCCGGGCGGGGTAATCTGATGGCTGTGGGCTTATTCAATCGTGCGATCGCAGCGGCGATGCCGTTCGTGCCGCGGCCGCTGGTCTGGCGCTTTTCGCGTCGCTATATCGCCGGCGTCGACCTGGACGACGCCTACCGGACAGTCCGCGAGCTGAATGCGTCGGACTGCTCGGCGACCATCGACGTTCTCGGTGAAGACAGTACCAACCCGGACGAAGTGAAGTCGGCTGTCGAACTGTATCTTCAGGCCATTCGTGACATCGACGCGAAATCCCTGCGCTGCGGGATTTCGGTAAAGCTCTCCGAACTGGGGCTGCGCTTCGATGTCGACGGTTGCCGGCAGGCGACACGCTCCCTCATAGCCTGCGCTGCCGATCACGGCCGCTTCGTTCGAATCGACATGGAAGATTCGAGCGTGACATCGGTGACACTGGACATCTATCGCGAAATGCGACGCGAATTCGACAACGTCGGCATCGTGATCCAGTCCTGCCTGCGCCGCAGCGAGAGGGACATCGCGGAGCTGATGGACGAGGGGGCGACGGACGTCCGCCTGTGCAAGGGCATCTATATCGAGCCGGAGGCGATCGCATTCGTCGATCCGGATGAAATACGTAAGTCATTCAACAACTTGCTTGAACAATTGTTCGAAGGTGGCGCGCGGCGCGTCGCGATCGCGACCCACGATCCGTTGCTTGTCGAGCATGCGGAAGCGGTGATCGAAAAGCTGGGCGTCGGCGACGATCGCTACGAATTCCAGATGCTGCTCGGCGTCGCCGGCAGCTTGCGTCGCGAACTCGTTGATCGCGGTCATCCAATGCGCGTCTACGTGCCCTTCGGCGACCGCTGGTATGCCTATTCGATGCGGCGATTGCGCGAGAACCCGAACATCGCCGGACACGTGGTCGGCAATCTTCTGAGTCGCTCGTAGAAGCGCGCCTCGGCGCGCGATGGGGCCGCGGTTCGGGAATCGCTCCTACAGGTTGCCACCGGTCCTGTAGGAGCGCGCCCTGGCGCGCGATCGGGGTTAGGAGGGGTCGCGGTTCGAGAACCGCTCCTACATAGCTCGAAAAAATGGCCGCTCCCTGGGAAGAAAGGGCGGCCATTCTTATTCGAACTGGTCGGGGTAACTGGATTCGAACCAGCGACTTCTACCTCCCGAAGATAGCGCTCTACCAGGCTGAGCTATACCCCGATGCGAATCTCAGGAGCGGCGGCGAACCGAGAATTCGGCGATGGCCACGAGGGCCTGCTTGTAGTCCGAGTCGGGAATTCCGGACAAGGCGCCGATTGCTGTATCGGCGGCTTCCTGAGCGCGCGCCGCAGTGTACTGGAGGGCCCCGGTGGATTCAATAATTGACTGGATTCTTTCGAGGTCGTCGAGCCCGCCCTCGCGGATTGCGTTGCGGACAAGGTCGCGCTCGGCGGCGTTGCCGTGCTGCATCGCATAAATCAGGGGCAAGGTTGCCTTGCCCTCGGCCAGGTCGTCGCCGAGATTCTTGCCGAGCTCATCCGGCGACGCATCGAAGTCGAGCGCGTCGTCCACGAGCTGGAAAGCCATACCGAGATTTCGGCCGTACTCGACCAGAGCCGCCTCGTCCGCCTCGGGCCTCTCGGCCAGCACCGCGGCAATCTGCGCCCCTGCTTCGAACAAGCGGGCCGTTTTGCGGTAAATGACCTGACGGTATGCGTCCTCGGTGGTGTCCGGGTCGTGCACGTTCATGAGTTGCAGCACTTCGCCTGCCGCGATGGTATTGGTCGCGTCTGCCAGTATCTGCATGACCCGCATGCGGCCGATATCGACCATCATCTGGAACGCGCGGGAATACAGGAAGTCGCCGACGAGCACGCTGGCCTGGTTGCCGAAGACGGTGTTCGCCGAGTCCTTGCCACGGCGCCGCGACGACGAGTCCACGACGTCGTCGTGCAACAGCGTTGCCGTGTGGATGAACTCGATGATCGCTGCGGCGCGTACGTGTTGCTCACCGTCGTAGCCGAAGGCGCGCGCCGCCAGCAAGACGATAAGCGGCCGCAGCCGTTTGCCGCCGCTGGCGACAATGTAACGCGAAACCTGCGAAACGAGCGCGACGTCGCTTTCGAGACTGGTGGAGATCAGCCGATCGACGGACTCCATATCCTCTCGCGCGAGGTTGCTCACGGCGTCGAAGTTTACGTTTTCGAGTGGTTGTTCTGCCGCATGCATAAGATCCGGATAATGCCTGAAAGAAGCGTTGCAGGCGACCCGGGAAGGGCCATATATGGCGCATTTATGACACCGCAAGCCTTTGAAAAGCAGCCGGAATTTGCGGCCATCCGACGTTGACCCGGGGCGGTGGAATCTATAGAATTCCCGCTCTTTTGCGATGCCCGCCGTGCGAGAGATCCGGTTGGGACTCGAGGCGCCCGCAAAAAGTACTTAATTCTCAGTAAGTTGCGTGATTGAAGCGGCTTACGCAACGGAGCAAACACATGTATGCGGTTTTTCGCACCGGCGGCAAACAGTACCGCGCGGCAAAAGGTGACGTTCTGCGTCTCGAAAAAATCGAGGCCGACGAGGGCGCTACGGTCACGTTCGACGAGGTCCTGTTGGTCGGCGAGGGCGCTGACGTGAAGGTGGGCGACCCCCTGCTTTCCGGCAGTTCCGTCAGCGGCAAGGTCCTGAGCCAGGGCAAGACCAAGAAAGTCAACGTCGTCAAGTTCAAACGGCGCCAGAACTACCTGCGCCAGGGATCGCACAGGCAGTTCTATACCGAGGTTGAGATCACCGGTATCAGCGCTTCCGGCGCGAAGAAAGCAGCGCCGAAAAAAGACACGGCCGACGAGCCGGCGGTAAAGGACGCGGCCGCCGAAAAGCCCGCAGCGAAGAAAAAAGCCGCCAAGAAAACGGCGGCGAAGAAGGCTGCATCGAAGAAAACCAGCAAGAAGAAAACCGCCGCCAAGAAGACCGCGGCGAAAAAGAAGGCTGCAAAAAAGACTTCTTAACAGGACAGGTACAGATCAATGGCACATAAAAAGGCAGGCGGCAGCAGTAAGAACGGCCGCGATTCAGAAAGTAAACGCCTGGGCGTCAAGATTTTCGGCGGCCAGCAGGTAACTGCGGGCAACATTATCGTGCGTCAGCGCGGTACCCGCTTTCACGCCGGCGTCAACGTGGGCATCGGTCGTGACCATACGTTGTTCGCGAAGAAGGACGGCCAGGTCAGGTTCGAGAAGAAAGGCCCGAAAAACCGTCAATTCGTGAGCGTCGAGTAATCGGTGCTGTCGCGCGCTCGCAAGCGCGCCCGCCAGGACGAACGAAAACCCCGCGATAGCGGGGTTTTTCGTTTATGGAGCTACAATTCCCGCCATGAAATTCGTCGATGAAGCAACCATTCGCGTGCAAGCCGGAAACGGCGGGCACGGCTGCCTGAGTTTTCGGCGGGAAAAATACGTCGAGAGGGGCGGGCCCGACGGCGGCGATGGCGGTCGCGGCGGCAGCGTCTACCTGGTAGCGGATGCCGCCATGAATACGCTGGCGGATTTTCGCGTCGCGCGGAAATTCAGGGCCGAAAGCGGCCAGGGCGGCGCCGGCAGGAACAAGACCGGCCGGTCGGGTGAGGATCTCGACGTGCACGTGCCCTGCGGTACCGTCGTGCACGACATCGACACCGGCGAACTGATCTGCGACCTCACCGAAGACGGCCAGCGGCAGATGGTTGCGGCGGGCGGCCGCGGCGGGCTCGGAAATACGCGCTTCAAGAGCAGTACGAACCGTGCCCCGCGCAAGACGACGAACGGTACGCCGGGTGAGGGCCGGCACCTGAAGCTCGAACTCAAGGTGCTGGCAGACGTGGGCCTGCTCGGCATGCCGAACGCGGGCAAGTCGACGCTGATCAGCGCAATGTCAGAGGCCAGGCCACGCATTGCGGACTATCCGTTCACCACGTTGCACCCGAACCTCGGGGTAGTACGCGTGGGCATGCTGCAGAGCTTCGTCATGGCGGACGTCCCGGGTCTCATCGAGGGTGCGGCCGAAGGCGCGGGCCTCGGCATACGCTTCCTCAAGCACCTGCAGCGTACCGGGTTACTGCTGCACGTAGTCGACATCGCCCCCGTCGACGTGAAAGAGGATCCCGTCCACGCCGTGCAGGCGCTGGAGCGAGAACTCCTGAAATTCTCGGCGGAACTGGCCGGGAAGCCGCGCTGGCTGGTGATCAACAAGATCGACCTGCTCGATGCCGGGACGCTGGCCCTGATGAAACAGGATCTGCTCGAGAAAATCGACTGGAAAGGGCCCGTATTCGAGATCAGTGCGGCGACGGGCGAGGGTACGCAGGAACTTGCGCAGGCCATCATGCGCGAACTCGAACTGCGCCGCGAAGCCGAAGAGCCCTGACCGGACATAAGTCCCGACCGACCTCACAGTTCTGGCCATGAAGTGCCCCCGGTGTCCTGCAAATCGGACCTGGTTCTCAGCGTGAAACCCGCGCCATTGCTAGCATTCTACCGTGATCGTGAAATTGCGGGCGTGGCCCGCGAGCACGGTCGGGACGATCCGCAGCAGGGATTATGTTATGCGAAGGGACGGCGGCTTTACGCTCATTGAACTGATGATCGCGATTGCGCTCGTCGCCATATTGCTGGCGACGGCAGTCCCCGCGCTTGACGACTTTACCAACGACGCCAGGCAAACCGGGGCAATCAACGACTTCATCTCGTCGATACATCTTGCGCGGAATACCGCGATCACGACGAACTCGCGCGTGACGATGTGCGCCAGCGCATCCGGTACGAATTGCGAATTGGCCTCCTGGGACAGCGGCTGGATCGTATTCGGCGACCTCAACAGCAATGGCAGCCTCGACGCCGGCGAGACCATCGTATCGGCCTCGGCGGCCGTCGAGGGCCTCAGTATCCTCTCCGGCGAATTCCCCGCAGCGCTGATGTATCGGCCGAACGGCCGCGCCATGACTGCTGCACTAATCGGGAACTCCGGCGAATTCGCGGTATGCGATTTCCGCGGCGCCGAGCACGCCAAGGTCATCCTCATCGAGTTATCCGGTCGCCCGAGGATGTCGGAAACCAAGGCGAATGGCGCGCCACCGACCTGCATTTGACGAGCCCGGGAACACGGAGACCTGACGTGCTGACTTCGAACCACAGAAACCACGGCTTTTCGCTGCTGGAACTGCTGATCGCTTTGATCGTGTTCAGCATCGGGCTGCTCGCGATCGCGGGCCTGCAGACGGTCTCGAAGCAGGCGAATTTCGAAGCGGTGCAGCGCACGACCGCGGCACAGGTCGCCAATGGCCTCCTCGAGGACATGCGGACCAACGGCAACGGAATCGATATTTATGCCGCGTCGCCGGAGCTCGGCGGCGGCGTGATCGGCGCGGAGCCGGTGCCGAGCTGCCGCGACGGCAACGGATGCAACGCCGTGCAAAAGGCCGCGCACGATCTCTGGTTCTGGGAACAGGTACTCGACGGCAACCTCGAAACCAACGGTGGCATCGCGGCTGGCGGACTCGTCCTGCCGACGCTGTGCATAGCCGGCCCGGCCGGCGGCGGCGCCGGAGTCTACACGGTGACCATCGTCTGGCGGGGAACGGCGTCGATCACGTCGAATGTCGCCAACCCCTGCGGCGCGGCAACCGGCAACTACGGGGCCCAGAACGAGTTCCGCCGCGTCGTGCAGATTCCCACCTTCATCGATCCGAACTTCTGAGCGAACCGCAATGCAACCATTCGACATCAAACGACAAACCGGATTCACGCTCGTCGAGATCATGGTGGCGATGCTGCTGTCGCTGCTGCTCGGCGTTGCGATCGTGACGGTATTCGTGAACAACAGCCACAGCTTCAACCAGGACGACAACGTCATGCGCATGCAGGACGATGCCCGTTTTGCGTTACAGCAGATCGCGTTCGACCTCAGCATGGCCGGGCATTACGCGGAACTGCTGTCGCCGGCGGCCGTCACCCCCGACACGAATCTCGCGATCGGGCTGGACTGCGGCCCTGCGGGCGTAACGAACTGGGCTTACCTCACGGCGCAACCGGCAACGGGCACCTCCATGTCGATCCTCGCGCTCGATAACGTAGCCAGTGCCAATGTCGTTGCCAATCATTCGTGTTTCCTCGCGGGAGAGGTTGCACCGGGAACCGACGTGGTTTCTATCAAGCGCGTTGCGGGCGCCGAGGCCACGACGCTCAGGGACGGCGCGGTATACCTGCGCACCAACGGCACCGTCGGCCTGCTTTACCGCCAGCCGCTGACGGGCACGCCGGCCATTCCTATCGCGCTGCCACGCACGGAATGGGAGTACCGCCCGGCTATTTATTACATTCGCGAGTACGCGTACAACCTCGGCGACAATATCCCGACCCTGTGCAGGAAAGTGCTCGGCGGTCCGGGCCCGAGCATGCTGACGGAATGTATCGCGACCGGGATTGAAAACCTGCAGATCGAGTACGGCATCGACACCAGCAACGACGGCAATCCGAACGTGTACATGTCGTCGCCGACGCTGGCCGATTTGCAGAACGTGGTTTCGGCGCGCATCTATCTCCTGGCGCGGACCACGGATATCGACGTACGCCACACAAACCAGAAAACATTTTCGATCGGCAACGCACCGGATTACACGCCGAACGATTCTTTCCACCGCCGCGTCTATTCGACGACCGTGGCGATCCAGAACATCCGCAGCATGAACATGATGGGGTTTTGATATGGGCAGGCAACGCATGACGGCAGTCGGCAGGCAACGGGGCGCTATACTCGTAGTGGCGCTGATGTTCCTGATCGCCATTACGCTCTTGACGCTCTCGTCGATGCGCGCCTCCAACATCGGCTTGTACATGGCGCAGAACGAAGAGTCCCGGATTGCAGCGGAACAGGCTGCCCAGGCACTCGCGGACGCGATCGTCGCTAATCCCGGATCCACCCCGGTCTACGGGATGCAGGGCTTTACGGCGTGCACCGCCGGTCAGACGGGCTGCGATCGCTATGACCTGCCGGCAGGCGACCCCGTGCTCGAAGCGGCCGTAGCCGCCAATCACATCAGTGCGCGAGTCGAACGCGTGGGGCCGATATTCCGGCCGCCGCCGCGTGTCGTCGAATCGAGCATCGACAAATTCACCAGTGCGGGATTCCGGGTCACGACGACCTACGACCGCATGGACGAGGGACTCGGGCGCCAGCAGGTATCGCAGGGCGTGCTCGTCCTGGTACCCAAACAGTAATCCCCGGATCGGGAGCATTCAGGTATGGACACCATCATCAGGAAAATCGCACTTACGACGGCGCTTGCGGCGCTTGTCTGTACAGTCGGAACCACGCGGGCAGACGATACCGACGTCTACATCAATCCGGGATCGGGATTGCCGGACGGCAGTGAGCCGATGGTCATGTTTTCGCTCGACTATCGTCCGAACCTCGCCGCGACCGCCTGCAACGCTGGCGAGTGCGACACCCTGATTGCCGAGGGCTACATGAGCGCTGCCGGGCCGTACACGTTTTTCGACGTACTGCGGGGCGCGCTGCGGAAGGTATTCGACCCGCTGGAGGGAGTGCGGGTCGGCCTCATGGTCAATCATGACGACAATATCGACTGCGTGGGGTTCGGACGCACCGGCTGCAGCAACGGTGGCTACATCGCGATGGGTTTCGAGCGCTTCGAGAAAGGCGATGCGAACGGCGCAAAGGCGCGGTTCCACAAGATCCTCGATTCGATGCCGACGCCGCTGGGTAACCTCAGCCATTCCTACCAGGGCAAGGAACTCTTCTTCGAATTCTTCCGCTACCTCACGGGGCAGAGCGTTTTCAACGCCCACAACGGCTATACCGATTTCGGCACCAAGAACACGTTCAATCTCGACGAAGATTATCCGGCTATCGCGTGGGATCCCCTGATCGAATGGGGGCCCAAGACGAAGCCTGCGTATGTCAGTCCGCTCGAGACGGCGGGCGCGTGCTCGAAACTCTACTCCGTGAATGTCATGTTCCAGGTCTCCAACCAGGAAGACGATTCTGACGCGGCAATTGCAGAGCCGGTCTCGGACGGCGGGTTCGGTTCGCCGCAGCGAACGTTTCCGGACGTCATTCAATACCTGTACGACGCGGATCTCGCGAATGGCAATTACGGCTCCGTGCCGGATCTCGAGGACAAGCAAAACCTCATTTCCTACTTCATCGTCGACGCAACCAAGATCAACACGACGACCAAGAGCTACGCGCGTGCCGGCGGAACCGGGGTGCCGCTGGCGCTCAGTGAAGATCCGGAGGAACTCGTTGCGACCCTGAACGAGATTTTCAAGCAGATTCTCAGCGTCAGCACGACCTTCGTGGCTGCGTCGGTCCCGGTCAACGTCTTCAACCGCGCGGAAATCACGGATAACGTCTACATCGCCCTGTTCCAGGTCGACGAGCAGGCGCGGCCGTACTGGGTCGGTAACGTCAAGAAACTGAAGATTGCCGGCGCGAACGATTCGTCCGCGGCCGGCACCATCGTTGATGCGCTCGGCGACCCGGCAGTCGCCGCCGACGGCAGAATCCGATTCGATGCCCTGACCAGCTGGACGGACCCGGGAACCCTGCCGCCGCCCGACCCGGATGCCGGTGAGGTCGACGGGCGCGACGGCCGCACGGTTGCTCGCGGCGGTGCAGGCCAGCGAATCCCGGGATTCCTTGGCGACGGACCGGAGGAAGCCAATGGTCTCGGCGGTCGCCGCATCTATTTCGATCGTACATCGTCGATACTCGCGCCGCTGAATGTCGACCTCACAACCGCCTCGGCGCTGCAGTCCGACCTGGATGCCGACACCGTGACCGAGGCGGCCGAGTTGATCGCCTACGCACGCGGTCTCGACGTCGACGATCTCGATGGCGACGACGACCGTGAGGAAGCGCGCGAGTGGATATTCGGCGATCCGCTGCACTCGCGGCCGCTGCCGATCAACTACGGCGCCATAGGCGGATTCAGCGAGCCGAACAACCCGGCCATCTATGTCGCGGTGGCGTCGAACGACGGCATGCTGCGCATGATCCGCAATACGCGCACGAGCGGTGCCGATACGGGCGAGGAAGTGTGGGCGTTCATGCCGCGCAAGTCGATGGCGGCGCAGAAAATCCTGCGCGCGAACGGCACGGGTATGAAGCACCCTTACACCCTGGACGGGGCGCCGGTCGCGTTTATCTGGGACAAGAATTACGACGGCAGCATCGTGGCCAACGACGGTGACCGCGTCTTCCTGTACGTCGGCATGCGCCGTGGCGGCAAGGCTTACTACGCGCTGGACGTCACGAATCCCGAATCGCCCCGCCTGATGTGGACGATCGAGAAGGGCGGCGACTTCGCGGAACTCGGTTACACGTTCTCGAATCCGCGCGTGGGTCTCGTCAAGACGGCCAGCGGCCCCCGGCCGGCGGTCATGTTCGCGGGCGGCTACGACACCAACAAGGACATCCGCGGCAGCGTCGGTACGGACGACAGCGAAGGAAATGCGCTGTTCGTCGTGGACGCGGTTACCGGCGGCCTGATATGGAAGGCGCGCCGCGGTACGGGCGGCGCGGGCAACACCGTGTTCGAACACCCGAGGCTGACGGACAGCATTCCTTCCACGTTGACGGTTGCCGACACGGATGGCGACGGCTTCACCGATCGCATGGTTGTCGGCGATACGGGCGGTAATATCTGGCGCGCCGACATCGGCAGTGACGATACGTCGAAGTGGAAACTTTCGTTGCTGGCGTCGGTTGGCCGCCACGCGTTGGGGAGCTCCGGCATTGCCACCGATCGGCGTTTCTTTCACCGGCCGGACCTGGTGCCGAGCAAGGACGGTTTCGGATTGTTCGACGGCGTCGTTATCGGCTCCGGCAACCGCGCGAATCCGCTCGACTCCGGGGGCGTCACGTCCGATTACATGTACATGATCAAGGATCGCGCCACGGCAGTCGGCAGTGGCGCCGACACCGTATTGCAGCACGTCGATTTCGGCGACGTCACGAGCAACTGCCTGCAGAACGGCGGCACCTGCACGGTCAACCTGGTGAACGGGTGGCGCCTGAATATGGAAGATTCGGGCGAGAAAATCCTGGCGACGGCGCTGACCGTGACCGGGAAGGTGTTCTTCACGTCTTACCTGCCGCGGGGCGGCAGCTCCGCGACGGCGTGTGCGCCATCCGAAGGTGCAGGCCGCCTGTACGCCGTCTCGCTACAGAACGGCACCGCGGTTCTCAACTACGACACCAGTGACGATACCTCCGACGATCCGGATGCGCCGAACTCGAAGGCGGATCGCAGCGTCGAGCTGATCTCGGCGGGCATCCCCGCCGAGGTCGTGTCGATTCCGCCGAACAAGATCCTGCGTCCCGACCTGCAGATCGACGACGTAAATGCCTCGACGCGCTGGCGTACCTACTGGTACCTGGGCGAGGACGGCGACATCCAGGACACGGCACCGACCGGCGGTACGACCCAGCCGTAAGTCCACAGGGAGACTCTCGATGCACTTTGAAAAATCATTGCCCAGGCAACGCGGCGTAACGCTCATCGAGCTGATGATCGTGATCGTCATTCTCGGTCTTATAGCCGGATATGCGTACCCGTCCTACATGCGCTACGTCGTGGATACCAAGCGCACGGCCGCGACATCGATTCTCATGCAGGTTGCCGACCGCCAGCAGCAGTTCTTCATGGACAACAAGCGCTTCGCAAACGACCTGACGAATCTCGGCTTCGCGGCAAACCCGCTCGTGATCGCGGACGACGGCCGGCCGACGGCGGGCGCCGACAGCACGTATTCGGTCGCGCTGTCGAACGTGACCGCGACGACCTACACGATCACGGCGGCGCCGCTCAACTCACAGGCGGCGCGGGACACGGAATGTGGATCGCTGACGCTGAACCAGGCGTTGATGAAAGGCAGCAGCGGCGGGGACAGCGACTGCTGGAAGTAGGAGCGCTTCTCGAAGCGCGACAAAAAAATGCCGCCCCGAAGGCGGCATTTTTGTATCCGGATAAGGCCTCGCTCAGGCGGTGAGTGCCTTCACGCGCTTGTTCAGGCGGCTCTTGTGCCTGGCGGCCTTGTTCTTGTTCACGATGCCCTTGTTGACCATCGTATCGATGACCGGCACGGCTTCCTTGTACGCGGCCTGCGCCGCTTCCCTGTCACCCGCCTCGCAGGCCTTGATGACATTCTTGATCTTGGTGCGCATGCGCGAGCGCAGCCCCATGTTGTGCTTGCGGGTCTTCTCGGCCTGCCGGGCGCGCTTTTGTGCTGACTTGATGTTAGCCACTGGTTCTTCCGTGTCCTGCTCTCAAAGAGCCGCGTATTATTCGTGGCCGGCACAGGAATGTCAACGCCTGATTCGGATCCCCCGGCGGGCCCGCCGGCGATGGCTAAATGCCTGATTCCATGAATTTTCTGGGCTAAACTCAACGGGCTTATGACGACCGACAAAGAAGCTCCCGATGCCGCGCCGGCCGGCGCCGGCATACACCCCGGCCGGGTTTCCGGGCAGAGCCTGATCGCGAAGACCTCGGTGGTGAGCGGCATGACGCTGCTCTCCCGGATCCTGGGGCTGGTACGGGACGTCGTATTTGCGCGCTTCTTCGGCGCCTCGCTGGTCATGGACGCCTTCCTCGTGGCGAACCGCATTCCGAACATGTTGCGGCGGTTTTTTGCCGAGGGGGCCTTTTCGCAGGGTTTCGTTCCCGTCATGGCCCGGTACCGGGAGCAGCACGATCACGAGGAAGCGCGCGAGTTCGTCGACGCCGTTGCCGGTACCTTCGGCCTGATCCTGTTCCTCGTGACCCTCGCGGGCGTGGTTGCCGCGCCGCTGCTGGTCGCGATTGTGGCTCCCGGTTTCATCGGCGAGGATGGCCGCTTCGACCTTGCCACCCTGATGCTGCGGTTTACGTTCCCGTACCTGTTCTTCGTGTCGCTGACGGCTTTCGCCGGCGGCATCCTGAATACCTACGGCCGCTTCGGCGTGCCGGCATTCACGCCGGTCATACTCAACGTCGTACTGATCGCGGGCGCCGTGTGGCTGTCGCCGCAGCTCGAGGAACCCGGAATGGCGCTGGCATACGCCGTGTTCGTCGCGGGGATTTGCCAGCTGGTCTTCCAGGTGCCATTCCTGATGCGTATCCGCGCGCTGCCGCGGCCGAAGTGGGGACTGCAGCACGCAGGCGTCAGACGCGTCACACGGCTGATGCTGCCGGCGATATTCGGGTCGTCGGTCGCGCAGATCAACGTGCTGCTGGGCGGCATCATTGCGTCGATGCTCGGCGTCGGGAAGATCAGCCTGCTGTATTACTCGGATCGCCTGATGGAGTTTCCGCTCGGCCTGTTCGGTATCGCCCTGGCAACCGTGACGTTGCCGTACCTGGCCAGGCAGGCCGCCAACGAGTCGCACGACGAATTCGCCGACACGCTGGACTGGTCGATGAAGCTCGTGTTCCTCATCGCAGTGCCGGCCGCGATCGGGCTCATCGTCCTCGCCGAGCCGCTCGTCGCCACGATTTTCTATGGCGGCGAGTTCACGGGCGATGACGTGCGCATGACGGCGCTTGCGTTGCAGGCATTCTCCGTCGGGCTGATCGGCTTTTCCTACGTGAAAATACTCGCGCCGGCGTATTTCGCCCGCGAGGACACCAGGACGCCCGTTCGGATCGGCCTGATAGCGCTGGCCGTCAACTTCGTGCTGAGTGTCAGCCTTGCCTGGTACCTGACGCGCATAGGCTTTGCCGGCACGCACGCCGGGCTTGCGCTGGCCATATCCGTTGCTGCGCTCCTCAATGCGGCATTGCTTTATCGTGGCCTGCGGCGGGAAGGCGTCGTTCGCCACGGCAAAGGCTGGGCGGTCCTGCTGTTCCGCACCGCGGTGGCCAACATCGTCATGTCCGCCGCGCTCGTCGCGTTGCAGCGGCCGCTGTCCTGGTGGCTGGAAAGCGGGATCTTCGAGCGTATCACCTGGCTGTCGACGGCGATCATCGCCGGGGGCGTGGCGTACTTTGCGGCCCTGTTCATGCTCGGCATGCGCACGGGCGATTTCCGACTGAGCCAGAACTGACATGCGGCTCGCCAGGCATCTCGGAGACCTGCCGTACCCGGAACTCGACGCCGGCAGCGTCGTGACCATCGGGGCATTCGACGGCATCCATCTCGGCCACCAGCAGCTGCTCGAACGCGTCACCCGCGTCGCGGAAGACACGGGACTGACTGCCATCGTGATGAGCTTCGAGCCGACACCGAAAGAATTTTTCGGCGGCACCCGCCCGCCGGCCAGGTTGATGCGGTTCCGTGAAAAGTTCGAAAGCCTGGAGGCCCGGGGCATCGATCTTTTCTACTGCCCGAGGTTTGCGGCGCCGATGCGTGATATCCCGGTGGCGGATTTCATTCGCCGGGTTCTCGTCCAGGGATTGAATGCGCGGTACCTGGTTGTCGGTGACGACTTTCATTTCGCGCGGCGGCGCGAGGGCACGATCGAACACCTCAACGCCGTGGCCGGCGTGCTCGAGTACGACGTCGAGCAGGTGCCGAGCGTAGTCGTCAACGGCGTGCGTGTAAGCAGTACCGCGATTCGCGATGCCCTGGCCGGAGGCGATATGAAAACCGCAGCCAAGTTGCTCGGCCGGCCCTACCGGATGTCGGGGAAAATCGTGAAAGGCGCCCGGGTGGGCCGGACGCTGGGTTACCCGACGGCGAACGTCGATCTGCGCCGTCGGCAGAGCGCCGTCATGGGGATTTTTGCCGCGCGCGTCCACGGGCTCGAAGGCGGGCCGCACGATGCCGTTGCCAGCGTCGGTTCGCGGCCGACGTTTGCCGGGACCAAGCCGATCCTCGAGGTCCACATTTTCGATTTCGACGAGGACGTCTACGGCAAGTACATTCACGTGGACTTCATCGCGTGGCTGCGCGAGCAGGAGAAGTTCGACATGGTCGAAGACCTGGTTGCGCAAATGGACGTCGATGCCGACAATGCGAGGTCCGCGCTTGCCGCAGACAGCTGATAGGGGCGACAGAGCTTGGAATCAAATCAGGATATAAAGCGATTCGTCGTCTGGATGACGTTCGCTGCCCTCGTGGTGTTGGCCGACCAGCTGACGAAGGAAGCGATCATCCGCTGGGTGCCGCTGTACGGCGACGTACCCATCAACGCCTTCATCAACCTGACGCACCAGCGGAATACCGGGGCGGCGTTCAGCTTTCTTGCCGGCGCGGGCGGCTGGCAGCGCTGGTTCTTCGTCGTGCTGGCCGCGGTGGTGAGCGTGGTGCTGGTCGTTTGGCTGTGGCGCATCCGCGCCAGCAACATGCTGGTGCTCTCGGCGGGGCTGACGCTCGTGCTCGGCGGGGCGGTCGGCAATCTCATCGACCGGATCAGGCTGGGTTACGTTACGGATTTCATCCAGGTGTGGTTCGGAAACTGGGCGTTCCCGTCCTTCAATGTTGCCGATTCTGCGATTACGGTCGGCGCGGCATTGCTCATCATCGACTCCCTGTTCCTGTCGGGCAAAGAAAAAGCGGCGCCCCCGGAAGAGGCGCCGCCCGAATAGCGCGTCGGTAAACTAGCGAGTACGTGTCCAGCAATCGGCATCGGGCGCCGACGTTTTCACGTTGCGCCCGTTGATCTGGAACGTGCCGCACTTACCGGCCTCCGCATCTGCCATGTTGTACACCGCTTGCGCCGCGAAGTTGTTCGCGTCACAGGCGGTTACGTCGACCGTGTACGTCCTCGACTCCGTTACGAACCCGGCCGCAGCCGGAAACCCGAGCCGCGTCATGTCGCAGGTGTAGGTGTTGTTCTGCAGGTAGAAACGCTCCTGGTTGGTCGCTATCTGCAGCAACGCGGCCTTCGCTTCATTGCGTTTCGCACGCGCCGCGAACTCGCGGTAGTTCGGGTACGCAATCACCGCCATGATACCGATGATCACGACCACGATCATCAGCTCGATGAGCGTGATGCCCCGCATCGTGTGCATGAGCTTTGCCTGCATGCGCTGCCTGCCTGTCATCATTCAACCCCGTCCTGGGTCCAGAGCGTGCGAACCGGGAAGTTCTGGAAGCCCGGGTCAAAGCACTCGACACCGATACAGCCGATCGGCGGCGGCGAGCATTCTTCGCCGGTGCAGTTCTGATCGGGGCTCGGGAACAGGAACGCCGGTGACGGCGCTATGCCACCCTGTGCCAGTTCCTGGACGCGCTCCTTGTCTTCGTCGCCCGGCACGATCGAGTCGAGATCGGCGATCGGGTCGCCGTTCTTGACCGATACGCGGTACAGGAAGTTGCGGCCGAGGCCCGCGGAGCAGACGGCCGCGCCGGCCGTATCGGCAGAGAAGGCGACGAAGAAGACCTCGTTGTTGAACGTCACCGAGTCCGAGAACACCTTCTGGTCCGGAGGCAGCGTGAATTTCCAGCCGGCCTGGTTGGCGCCGATCACGGTGCCCACCTGGCCGCTGATCTCGACGAGATCGGA
>DATHRM010000119.1:0-1801 GCA_035465295.1 Woeseiaceae bacterium
AGGCCGAACAATGCCCTCGCAGCCGCAATGATCTCGGCGTCGGAATTTTCGCCTGCTTCGCGGAGCCTTACGCTCGGGTTGTGCAGCATTTTCTTCATCAGGGCCGCCGTTGCATACTCGAGCACTTCCTGGCTGTCCGCGCCCTTCGCAAGCCGCCGCTGCGCCTGTTTCAGTATCTCGCCGCGCACCGAGTTCGCGTTCTCGCGCAGCGCGGTAATGAGCGGCGCAACCTGCTTGGCGCGTTCCATGTTGAGGTAGCGCGAGATCTCCTCGTCGAGGATCCGGTTGGCGTCCTGGGCTGCCGCTTCGCGGTTACCCTGGCCCTCCAGGACGACCTTGTTCAGGTCGTCGATCGTGTAGAGGTAGACGTCGTCGAGCTTGCTGATTTCGGCTTCTATGTCGCGCGGCACCGCGATGTCGACCGCGAAGATCGGCTTGCGGCGGCGCGCCTTGATGGCGGCCTCCATCTGCGGGAGCGTCACCACCGCTGTCGGGCTGGCCGTAGAGCTGATCAGGATATCGGCCTCCGGCAGCGTGCCTTCGAGGTCGGAGAGTGCCAGCCCGAAGCCCCCGAACCGGTTTGCCAGCTCGTGGGCGCGCGAGATGTTGCGGTTGGCCACGAACAGGCGGCCGATCTCCTTGCGCTTCAGGTGCTTGGCGACGAGCTCGATGGTGACGCCGGCGCCGACGAGCAGTGCGGTGTGCTTCTTGAAATCGGAGAAGAACTGCTGGGCGAGCGTCACGGCGGCATACGCCACGGAGACCGGGCTCGTGCCGATCTCGGTGTCGGTCCGCACTTTCTTGGCGACGGAGAACGTGTGCTGGAACAGCCGCGAGAGCTGCGTGCCGACGGTTCCCGCGCCCTCGGCGTCACGGAACGCGTCCTTGAGCTGGCCGAGGATCTGCGGCTCGCCGAGCACCATCGAGTCCAGCCCGCAGGCGACCCTGAAGATGTGGCGCAAGGCATCGTCGTCGTCCAGCTCGAACAGGGTGTTCGCGAACGACGGGTCGAGGTTGTGTGCGTTGTGCAGCCAGTCCTGCAGGCGCCGCCGGCCGTCGTTGTCCGCCATCACGTAGAACTCGGTGCGGTTGCAGGTCGACAGCAGTACCGCTTCCTCCACGCCCGGGATGTCGCGCACGGCCTGCAGCGCGCCGGGGATCTGCTCCCCAGCGAATACGACCTGCTCGCGAATTTCGACAGGTGCCGTGTTATGGTTCAGCCCGAGTATTTTGAGCGGCATATCAGATTAAGGTACGGCACCGGTCCGGTACCGGGAGGAATTCGTTTGCTTGGTGCGTATCATAAGCGAACTGAAGGCACAGTTCCTTGTCTGTGTTACCCATACACCGCATTATCGCGGCTGAGGCTGTGACACGGCCGCGACAGGATGATCAGACAAACACCAATGCATCAACAGCTACGACGGCTGTCCGCCCTCTGGGCCGTGACGGCGATAACCCTATTTTGCCCTATTGCCTTTGCCGATGACGAGGAGGCGCGCAGCGAGGCTGCCGCGCACCTGCTGCAGGCGGAGCTGGCGCTGCAGGGCAGTGAATTCCTGGAGGCGGTCCGCGAGTATCGCAAGGCCGCCCAGATCAGCGACAGCGTGGACATCGCCCGCCAGGCGACGCGCGTCGGCTACAGCTTCGGCTTCAACGACGAGGCACTGCTGGCGGCCGAACGCTGGCTGGAGCTCGACGAGGACAGCGACGAAGCGCTCTTGTACGTCGCGCAGCTGCAGTTGCGCCTCGGCGACATGCGCGCGGCCCGCCGCAACTTCAAGAAGCTGATCGAACGCGG
>DATHRM010000120.1:0-1707 GCA_035465295.1 Woeseiaceae bacterium
TCACGGAGATCAAATTTGTTCTCCGTCACGATTCTCTCGAGTACCTTGATCCGGTCTTCGAGGGCATCGAGCTGAGCCTGCGTTTCCTCTGCCAGCACGCTCTTGTCTTCTTTCCTGTGGCGGAGTTTCAGATACTGCTGCACCGTGTTCGCGGCAAGCACGATCGCAACGATACAGACCACATAGAACATCGTGTTCATCAACAGATCCCCTGGTTACTGGCAGGTCAGTCTTTGAGCCGGTCGAATTCCCGGTCCAGCTGGTAACGCGAGGAGGTAACGTACTTCTCCAGGCGCGCGAGTCGCCTGTCCAGCGACTTGAACCGGCTTCGAACGTCACTCATCGTCTGTGAAGGCGAGGAACGCACTGCCCGGTGAAACTCGGGATCGACCGGGCGCGGGTTATCTTTCGCGGAGACGCTGGGTATGAGGATTACGAGCGCCAGGTAGCCTAGCAAGGTCAACGGCATCGTGAAAAAGGCGATCACCACGAGTAAACGCGTGACGCACAAATTGAAGCCGAAATAGTCTGCGATCCCTGCGCAGACGCCACCGAGCATCGCCTTGTCGGCGTTACGGTAAAAGCGCCGCTCGGGCACGGAAGCATGGCCAGTCATTCTTCCCTCCAGAAATGTCTTCGTTCGCGCCGCCAGAACTCGTACTCGGAACGCGCACCGGAATAGATCAGCGGCTTTTCCCGAATCAACAAGGTAGCAGCGATATAAATGGCGGCGGTCAACCAGAAAAACACCAGCAGACTGATCACCGCCAGGGCGCGCACCGCCCCGACCTGCAGGTTGAAGCGGTCAGCCAGTCCGGCGCAGACGCCGAATATCCAGCCGTTTTCCCTGTCACGGTAGAAACCTCGGAACGGACCGTAGTCGGTATTCCAGGTGCCTTGCCTCATCTATTGCCTCCTGTATGTTGTCGAGTCGTCGTCGAGTATCCGCTCCAGCGTCTCGATTCGTTCTTCCAGGCGTTGCGAAAGCGTCCACAGCTCTTCGAGCATGCGCTCGTCGTCGCCGGATATTTCGCGCGTCTGCTTCCACTTCGTGATGAAGTAAAAAATGACAATCAGCGGCGCGAGAACCGTAAGGAACAAGACGACCGCAAGTGTCATAAGTGCGTACATGCCCGCTTACTCCGGGTCTGCCGCTGGCCGGTTCTCGCCCTGTACGCGACGCTTCAATTCGTCGAACTCTTTCTGCACGGATTCCTCGGCCTCGAGGCTGGCGAATTCGTGGTTCAGGTCTTTCGGCAGGCCAAGATCGTAGGCTTCTATACGCCCCTCGACGTCGTCGATGCGCCGTGTGTACTGCTCGAATCGAACCATAGCGTCGTCGATTTTGTAGTCGTGTATCTTCTTGCGCGCAGCCAGCCGGCTGTTGGCGGTCTTGTGTCTCGCAAGCAGCGTTTTCTGCCGCGCCTTTGCGTCCTGCAGCTTCGCTTCCAGGCGCGCGATATCGTCGTTGAGTTTCGCGAGACCTTCGTCAACGGCCGCATAATCCGACTTGACCGCGTCCGTCGCGGCCTGCACCCGTGATTTTTCGACCAGCGCTGCTTTTGCGAGGTCGTCCCGGCCCTTGCGCAAAGCCAGTTCCGCCTTTTCGTCCCAGTCCTGCAACTCGGACTCGAGCGAGCCGAGCTTCCGGTTCAGGTCCTTCTTGTCGGCGATCGATCGCGCGGCGGCGGACCGAACCTCGACGAG